>JAKPAN010000038.1 GCA_029779475.1 Pseudomonadota bacterium | reverse complement strand
GGTTGCGACTGCTGCCGCTCATGGGTATGCGGGACATTCGCGACGCGGCTACTTGCGCTGCCAAGCGTTGCGGGAGTCCTGATAATACCAGCCCGCCTTCGCACGCTCGATCCACTGCTGCGCGAACGTCGCGCGGATCTGCGGCGCCCATTCGGCATGGCCGTTGGCGAGCGCGATCTCGCGGTAGACCGCCTCGCGATCGCGGTTTTCGTCGGCGACGGCGGCGTTGACCGCGGCGCGCTCGGGCAAGGCGATCGCCGCGGCATCGCGCACGGCGACGAGACCGTCGCGCGTGAAGCCGAGCGCGCCGCTGTCGAAATGCGCCTTCAGCGTCGTCGCGAAACGCTGGCTCATGCGCGCCTGGATCGCCTGGATCTGCGGCGTCTGCACGGTGATGTCCGCATTCTGCGCGTAGGCGCTCGGCACGAAGAAGTCGAGTAGCGCGGCCGCAGGCGGATGTTGCGTCGGCGCGGGCGGCGGCGTGTCTTTCGGCGGCGCCGGCATATCGCCAAGCACTTTGTCGACAAACTGTTCGGCAGCCTTTTGCGCGGCAGCTTCCGGAAAATAGACGTTGATCGTCACGCAGGCCGCGGGCAGCGTGAGCGCGGCGAGGAAAATCCATCTTGCGGTCGAACGAATCATGTCGCCTCCGGCTTTCACTTGATGACGGGCGCCTGCCCTTGCGTGGCCTCGCGCAGGCGGCGCACGAGCGTCGGCCAGTCGACGCGGCGACGATGGCCGACGATGTCGATGCGCGGAATGCCCGCGCCTTCGACGATAGCGTAGCCGCGCGCGGCGAGCGAGTCGTCGGCGGGGATGTCGTTCGGCAACGGTTCAATGCCGCCCATCGTGCACACCTCGTCGCGCAACCGGCAGCGCAATCCGAGTTTGCCGAAGCCGAACGTATTGACGAGCTTGAGCGCGATCGTTTGCATGCTCGGCGCACCCGAGCCGATGCCGGTGATGTCGTCGACGGCCTTGTAGCTCATGCGGCCGCCGCCGCTCGTGCGCAGGTACGCGTCGAACGCGACCGTGCTCCAGTCGAGCAGACGCAAGCCGTCGATCGTGCCGAACAGCCGCCCGCTCATGCCGCCCAACGAGAACGCGCTGGTGACTTGTTGCAGGTCGAAATTCTCGAAATGGATGTTCGCGCCGAGCGCGGGCGCGGCGCCGAACGGTCGCTCGAGGCTCATGCCGTTGACGCCGAGATGGCCGTCGAAAAGATACAGATCCAGGCCGCCGTGGAAATCGATGCGGTCGCCGACGAATTCGATCTCGGGAATACCGCCGGAGAGGTTGCCCGGGAAAATCGGCCAGCCGAACGCGGCCGACATCTGCGGCAGCTGCACGCCGACCACCGCGAACGACGCTTCGTAGCGATCCCCGCGCGGCGATGCGGGCTGCGCGATGAATTTTTCCAGCCGCAACTGGCCGCCAAGCACGTCGACCGCGAGCGGCTCGGCGAGCCTCAACGAATCGGTATCGCTGGCGACGTGCATCCGCGCCGCGCCGAACGGCACCTTGTAGAACTCGATGCGCTGCCAGCCCAGCGTCGTCGGCGGACGCGCCTCGCGCGCACTCCAGTCGAGCGCGCCGTCGAGATCGTGCAATTCGAAGCGCCCCGCGCCGTCGACGAAGGAAACCTCGTGTGCCGCGAGCGAAAACTCGCGGACACGGCCTGCGTCGAACGCGAATGCGCCGCGCAAGTCGCCGTCGGCCGAAACGTCGCGATAACCGCGCGTGCCGAGCCAGCTTCGTGCGTAACGCGCGGTCGCGCGCGCGAGGTCGGCGCGGCGCAGGTCGACGCGCAACCGCGGAAACGCGGGCGATGTCGTCTGCCATTCCCCGTTTGCCGCGACTTCGAGCACGCCGGGATCGTTCCACTCGAACGATGCGATGTTCCAGCGATTCGCATCGAAGGTCGCATCGAGGCGCGCGGCAATCGGTGTCGCCGGCAACTCGACGTAGGCGCTGCCGGCGAGGTATTGGCCGCCGCGCAGGATTGCATCGGCCACAATGCGGGGGGCCGCCAGCGCGCCGGATACGCGCACCGTAGCTTCGGCGCCGACGTTCGCCGCGCCCAGCGAGCCATCGGCGCTGTCATAGCTCATGCCCTGCAGCGAAAACTTGCCGCGCAGCCAGTCGCCATTCGATCCGGGCTCGCGCAACACGACGTCGTGGCCGCGCAGCGTGCCGCCGAACCCTTTCGCGTCGAGCGATCCCGAAAGCGCGCCATCGCGCGACTGCCAACGCGAATGCAATGCGCCGACCGACCAGCCCGCGAAACGCGCATTGCGCCAGGCGAGCGGCTGCGCGTCGCCGACACCTTCGCGTCGCCAATCGATGCCGCCGCGCAGGCCGCGCACGGCGATGTCATGCGCCGGATCGCGCGCATCGAATTTCTCCGTCGCCATCGCAAGCCGCGCGACGCCTTGCGCGTCGACTTCGACGCTACCGTGCAGTTCGCCGTCGAGCGCGAGATTGCCGAAGCCGTGCGCCGCGAATACGCCCCGCGCGTAACGCGCCGTCGCGAGAGGAAAGACGACGCGCGCATCGCTGACCGACAACGCGCGCAACGGCGCGATGTTGGCCGGATCGAAGGCGCCGCTCGCCTCGAATTCGAGCGCGGCTGGGTCGCTCCAGGCGAAGCGATCGACCTGCCAGACGCCACCGGCGCCGCGCGTGGCGCGCAG
>JAKPAN010000319.1 GCA_029779475.1 Pseudomonadota bacterium | reverse complement strand
AGCTTGGAGACGAGGCCGCGCAGCCGCGGGCGCAGATCGCTCATGGGCGCGCGCGTCGTTTCGCGGCCGCACTCATCGGTGCAGCGCCGGCGACAAGCCGGGCCAGCGTGTCGACGAAAAGCAATCCAGGACGCAAGCGTGGCATGGCGGTCTCGAACAATGGCTTGGGCAATCCGTGAAAACTAGCATGGCCGGCTGCGTGCAGTGCCATGCGGGCAATCGCCGCGCTGCGCCGCGGCGCTGGCGATCATTTGCGACAGCATTGCGCGAGGCGCGCCGCTTGCTCGCGAGCCGCGGCGATCTGCTCGGGCGTGAGTCGGGATTCGAAACGGGTCAGCGCGGCTTCCAGAGAGGAGTCAACCTGCTGCGTGCCGTCGGGCAAGTATTGAACGACATTCGGCTCCGGCGGATGCAGCATCGCGTAGGCGTAGTAGTACGTGTACGCGGTATTCGGATCGGCGTCGAAAGGTGTTGCCCGGCCCGAGACAACCGTGGGCATGTAACCCTGTGCCATGGCCAGCAAGGCGTCGGCGTTGCCGGCATCGATCTCCGCTTCGAGGTAGCGCTTTGCGTCGGCGCGGAAGTTTGCCCTTTCTTCGTCGAAATTTTCCGCCAGATAGTCGCTGGATTGGCCGTCCCACAGATATTCGATCCTCGCCTTGCTGTCGCCGGACTCGGCAAGCCGGCGCGCGATGCCGGGCAGTTGATCCGTGTAATCGACGGCGTTCCCTCCGCACAAGTCGACGATTCGCTGCTCGTGGGCGATGACGCTTTCCAGTTCCTGCTTGCGTGCCGGATCGGAAGCCGTCGCGAGATGGCGGCGCGCGCGACGCAATTGGATTTCCGGAGCACCGGAATCGCGACAACGTTTCAATGAAGCGACAAGCGCACGTGCGGCATCCAGATCGCCGGCATCGCTCATCGCCTTGAGACGGGCGAAGTCACTGTCGAGGCTGCGCACGGCGTACTCGGGCTTCGAAGGCGCATGCGCCGGAAACGAAGCGGACGACTTTGCACCCGCGGTTGCCGCGTCGGCGAGAATCGCATTTGCCGCCGTGGTTGCGACTTTCGCTTCGCTCATGACGACGGGCGGCGATTCCCGATGCTCTCGCCGCAACGCGAAAAACACCGCGAGGATCGTGATGGCTGCGCCTGCGGCGGCGACAAGCCGCGTTTTCTTTCCCATCTGCACTTTCGAATTCATCGAAGATTTCCGGCAATGGCCGTGGGAGAAACGATCTCGCTCGATGCAGCGAAGTTCCGTTATTGCGAGTCAGACATCGCTCGTCGGCGGCACATAACCCGCCGGCGCCGCCGAGCCGTCGCCGAAGAAATACTTCTCCATTTCCGCGGCGATGAACGCGCGCGTTTTCGCGTCGAGCGGGTTGAGGCGGTTCTCGTTGATGAGCATGGTCTGGTGCGCGAGCCAGGCCGACCACGCTTCCTTGGAGACGTTGTCGTAGATGCGTTTGCCGAGTTCGCCGGGCCAGGGCGCGAAGGCGAGGCCTTCGGCGTCGCGGTCGAGTTTGATGCAGTGGACGGTGCGGCTCATGAAGAAGGCTCCAAGGATCGGATCAGGGCGCGGACGGGCGCGGGCAGGCCGAGTTGTTCGATGTCCGCGGGCGCATGCCAGGCGATGTCGGGATCGTCGGCGACGCGGGCGAGGCGCGTGACTTCGAACGCGAGCGGCGCGATGTCGAGATGATAGTGCGTGAAGCTGTGCCGGAACGGCGCGAGCGGCGTCCGCGTGCGCATGCGTGCGTGGAAGCGCTCGCGCAGAAGCGCGTGCGCCGCGTCCGCGTCGGCCGCTTCGGGCAAGCTCCACAGGCGCGCCCAGATGCCGGTCGGCGGACGGCGTTCGAGCAGGATGCGGCCTTGTTCGTCGCGCACGAGCAGCATTGTCGTTGCGCGCACGGGCTTGTCGCGCGTGGGTTTGGCTTGCGGCAATTCCTGCGTGAGTCTGTCGCGGTGCGCGACGCAGCCGGCGGCGACCGGACACGCGGCGCACAGCGGACGCGAGCGCACGCAGACCGTCGCGCCGAGATCCATGATCGCCTGCGTGTAGTCGGCCGCGCGCGTTCGTGGCGTGTGTGCTTCGGCGAGTTGCCACAGGACTTTTTGTACCGGCGTCGAACCGGGCCAGCCGCGCACGCCGTGCCAGCGCGCGAGCACGCGGCGCACGTTGCCGTCGAGGATCGCGTGCGGTTCGTCCCAGGCTTGCGCGAGGATCGCTGCGGCCGTCGAGCGGCCGATGCCGGGCAAGTCGGCGAGTGCGTCGATGCCGCGCGGCAGGTCGCCGCCGTGGCGTTCGACGCAGAGCTTCGCCGTGCGATGCAGGTTGCGCGCGCGGCTGTAATAGCCCAGGCCCGACCACAGCGCGAGTACCTTGTCTTCGCTCGCATGCGCGAGAGCGTCGAGCGTCGGCAGTTCGGCGATGAAGCGCTCGAAATACGGGATGACTGTGCGCACCTGCGTCTGCTGCAACATGACTTCGCTGAGCCAGACGCGATACGCGCTGCGCGGATGCTGCCACGGCAGGTTCTTGCGGCCGTGCACGTCGAACCAGTCGAGCAGGGCGTGCGCGAAGTCGTCCATGTCGACGCGCGCGCTCACGGTTTTTTCCGCGTTTCGTCGTCGCCGACTTCGACGTGCAGTCCTTCGACACGCGTTGCGCCGATGCGCAACGCGCGCGCGTCGAGCGTGCCCGCGACAGGCGGCGCGAGTTGCGTGGTCGGCGTCGCCGGCGACCAGCGCGCGAGCCACGCGGCGACGTCGGCTTGATTGGCGAGCGTCGCGTTGACGCCTTCGGCGATCGTCTGGCCGCCGGAAACGATTTTCGCGTTGTCGACGCGGATGCGGAACCTCACGTCCGGCGCCGGCGCATTCGTGGCCGGCCGCGCGGCGAGCCAGGCGCGCAACGCGTCGACATCGAGCGTGGGCTTTTCGATCGCGAGATCGTCGATCACGAGCGGGCCGGACCACAGCGAACGCCACGGCACGCGCGCGTGGATCGACTGCGCAGCGAGCAGCGTCTTGTCGCCGACGACGACTTGCGAAGCCGGCAACACCGCCTCGATGCGCGGCAGGAAACGGTAACGCGCCGCGCCGTCGACATGCAGGTCGAGGCCGACGCCGCGCGCCTGCGACGCGAGCAGCGCGGTGACGCGCTCGGGTTGCAGC
>JAKPAN010000309.1 GCA_029779475.1 Pseudomonadota bacterium | reverse complement strand
GTGCGTCCACACGAGCGCGAGCGCGCGGTCGATGTCGTCGACGGCGAAGCCGCCGTAGCCGAGCAAGGCCAGCGCGGCGGCGTCTGCGGTTTCGCGTGGCGCGGCATGCAGGCGCGCGATTTCCGCGTCGAGGCGCGTGGCGTCGAGCGGCGCATCCGGCTGCGCGGCGACGCGACCGGCGAGCGCGAGCAGTTCGCGCGGCGTCAGCGACAGTCGCGTCGCGAGCGCGGCGATGCGCGCTTCGTCGAGCGATGGCGCGACGTCGTTCACGCCGTCTCCGCGGGGTGGTGCAGGTCGCGGTGGTAGGCCGCGAAGACTTCGTCGCGATGGCCTTCGAGCACGCTGCGGCCGTGTTCGATCCACAGCACGCGGTCGCAGCGGCGGCGGATCTGTTCCTCGTCGTGGCTGACGAGGACGACGGTGCGCCCCTCACGCATGCGTTCGCGCAGCGCAGCGCCGGATTTCTCCTGGAACTCGGTGTCGCCGACGGAGAGCACTTCGTCGATGAGCAACACGTCGGGTTCGACTTGCATCGCCACCGCGAACGCGAGGCGCATGCCCATGCCCGCGGAATACGTCGCGATCGGCTGCTCGAAGAAATCGCCGAGTTCAGAGAACTCGCGGATCGCGGGCAGGCGCGCGACGATCTCGCGGCGGCGCAAGCCGAGCAGCAATCCGGACAGCACCGCGTTGTCGCGGCCGGACAGGTGCCCGACGAAGCCGAGCGACAGCGACATGAGCTGGCAGGAAATGCCGCTGCGGCGCACGCGTCCTCGATCTGGCGCGAGGATGCCGGCGAGCACGCGCAGCAGCGTGCTCTTGCCCGCGCCGTTGCGGCCGATCACGCCGAGGCGTTCGCCGCGGCGCAGTTGCAGGTTCACGTCTTCGAGCGCCCAGTAGCGGCCGCCGCCGATGCTGCGTTGCGCGTGGAACGCGACGCCGACGTGTTCGAGTTCGATGACGACGTCGCCCATCTCAGCTCGCCAATTTGGGGAAACGCGGCGCGAAGGCGCGCACGCTCGCCACGCCGATCGCGCACAGCACGATCGAGATGACGTAGACCTTCCACAGCCCGACCCAGTTCGGCAGCTGGCCGTGCATGAGGATGCCGCGCGCGTCGTCCATGACCACGGCGATCGGGTTGAGCGCCATCAGCCCCTTGAGGCTCGGCGGCACCTGGTCGAGCGGGAAGATCACCGCCGACAGGAACATCACGACCATGAGCACCTGCTCGATGACGAAGCGCAGATCCGGCACCAGCGGCACCAGCGCGGAAACGATGAATCCCGCGCCCGCGGCGGCGAGGAAGATCGCGAAGAAGAGGATCGGCAACGCCCAATACGCCGCGTTTGGCGGATAGCCGAGCGCCCAGAGGATGACGACGAGCAACAGGAAAATGAAGAAGAACTTGACCGTGTCCGAGAGCATCGCGATGAGCGGGAACACGATCGGCGGCAACTGCACCTGGCGCACCATCGGCAGGCTCGACCAGATCGCGTAACCGCCGTGCGTGATGCACTGCTTCATCCACTGCCACAAGGTCAGGCCGATGAGCAGGAACGGGATGTAGTCCGCGCCGCCGGTCTTGAGGATGACGTCGAACACGAGCCAGTACGCGCCCATCATCATCGCCGGCTCGAGCACCCACCAGATCAGACCGAGATAGCTGCGCGCGGCTTCGGCGCGCAATTCGGCGTAGGTGCTGAACAGGACGAGTTCGATCAGGTGGCGGCGCATCGCGAGGCAAATCGGGGAGCGGTCGCGAGGATACCGGATTGGGGGCGCCGCCTGCGCTGGATATGGTTTCTTCGCCGGGCTTCGTGTTTTCGCGAAAACCGCTCGGATCGCATTCAGTGCGCGCACGACCCGTCCAGCGCCGCCGGCGCAAATGCAAGGAACAACAGCAGCGCCGCGAACAACGCGCCCACCGAAAGCCGCAGCGGCGTGAGCGCAAGCGCGCCGTCGTCGCGACGCGGCGCGACGGCCCGCGCGAGCACGTCGCCGGCGAGTCCGCACAGGAACGGCAGCATCGGCAGCAGGAAGCGCGCCTTCACGTGGATGAGCGAGAACAGCGCGAGCTGGTAGGCGAGGAACAGCGCGACGATCACGTGCAGCATGCCGATGCGCCGTCGCCAGCAAGCAAGGCCAAACGCGGCGGCGGCGAGGATCAGCGCGTGCGCGGCGTCGTTGCCGACGGTGAGCAGCCACGTCACGATCGGCGAGGTTCGGTAGACCGACAAATGTCCGGCGCAGGCCGGCCCGGGCAGTTGCGAAACGAGCAGCGTCTTCGCGTTGAACAGGCGGAAGTACTGGCGGTCGAGCTGCGCGACGAGCACGTTCGCGACGCCCTTGTCGGCGACGTAGCCGCGCACCTTGTCGAGGTAGACCGCGTTGCGTTCGTGTGGCGTCGCGCCGCTGGCGAGGAACGCGGGCAGTTCGGCGCCGCCCATGTCGCCGACGTAGTCGCTGCGCCAGCGGTCGGTAAGTCCGACCCAGAGGTTGTAGACCGAACTGTCCGCGATCGTCGGTGTGCCGTACGTGCGCCAGCCGTGCAGCAGCGCGGGTGCGGTGACGAGGCCGAGCGCGAGCGCGAATGCGGCGGCGCCACGCCACGCGAACCACGGTCGCGCGCGTCGCGTGAACGCGAGCAGCAGCAACGGCCAGAACGCCGAAAGCAGGCTTTTTTCGAGCAGCGCGAGGCCGACGCAAACACCGGCGAGCGCCGCGGATACGAGCAGCGAAGCGCCATGCCCGCCATCGCGCCCGTCCGCGCGTTGCGCCCGCGCGAGCAGCCGGAACGTGGCCAGCAGCAGGAACAGATGCGGAATTTCCGGCCACAGCCAGTGCGCGTAGCCGGCGATTTCCGGCGCGAGCAGGAACAGCGCCGTCGCCCAGTTCGCCGCGGCGACGCTGCCGCCGAGGTCGCGCCACAGTCCGCGCAGCAAAGCGGCGCAGCCGATGAAAAGCAGCGTCTGCGCGATCTGCGCGACGAGCACGTGCGCGCCGAACACGCCGTACAACGCGGCGAGCATGAGCGGTTGCAGCGGCGGCCAGATCGAACTCGGCATCCACGCGCCGCCGGCGAGGATCGCGAGCGCGGTGTCGTGGTAGGTCTGCTCGTCGCCGATCAGCGCTTTCGCGCCGTGCGTGTAGTACGCGAACCAGAGCAGCGCTTGCGCGAGGACGAACAGCGCGACGAAAACGAAAGCGGCGGCGCGTCGCCGCGCGGGAACGTTCACGGCGATGCCGTCATCGCGCGGGGCGAACGCGGCGCGGCTTGCGCGCCGCAGGTGCGGGAAACCGGTTTGCAAACCGGCGCCGCGATGGCGCCGATCCGCGGCGGACGCGTGAAGCCGTCCGCGAAGTCCATCAGCTCTGCGCGGCGGCCGGCGGCGCGGGCGGCGTCTGCGCAGGCGGCGTCTGCGCAGGCGCCTCCGCTGGTTTCGGTGCGGGCGTCGTCACCGGCGCCGAACCGCGCGGGCGCGCTTTCGCCGGTGCGTGGAAGGTCGGCGTGAACTTCTCGCGCGAGCCGCTCGTGGAAATGCCTTCGACGTAGTACCAGTACTCCTTGCACGGGTCGATCGTGTCGTCGCGGTACTCGTACTTGTGCGTCTCGTCGGAGGTGCCGGCGCCGAGGACGGGCTCCTTGGTGAGCTTGGTGAACGGGCCTTTTTCGGCGTCGCCGCGGAACACGTCGAAGCCGAAATTGTTCTGCTCGCTCGCCGTCGTCCAGCGTGCGGTGTTGGCGACGCGCTGGTCGGCCGGCAGCGCGGACTGGTCGCCGCAATCGCCTTCGGGAATGTCCTTCACGGGCGCGGTGGGCGCAGGCGTCGGCGCGGCGGCAACCGGTTCGGCGGGCTTGGCCGGCGCGGGCGCGGGCTTGGCCTCCGGCGATGGTTCCGGCGTGGACGGAGCGCACGCGCAGAGCGTGCAGGCGATCAAGGCCGCGAGAACGTGGGTACGCATCTGGAAAACCCCTGTGGATTTAGGACTGGACAGCCATTGCAGCAGGCAACGATAGTCGGCCGATGCGCGTCCACGCAACCGCTTTTTCGGCCCTCCTGCGGCGCTTGCGCTCGGTCGCTGCGGCGCTGTCGTTCGCGGCGTGCTGCGCGTCGCCCGCGTGCGCGCTGGAGTGGCGCGTGGAGGTCACGCCCGACGGTGACGTGTTCCCCGCATTGGCATGGTCGCAACGTGCCGCGGGCGCGGGGGGCGACGGACTCGTCGCAGTGGTCGCGACCGACGTGCCACCCGGCGCCGCGTTGCGCGCGCGGGTGCAGACGCCCGGCCTGCATGCCGATGCCGTCGCCGTCGCGGGCAGCGTCGGTGGTGCCGTCACGTTGCGTCCGCGTCTGGTCTGGGATGCCGCGCAAATGGCCGCGCTGCACGAGCCGCGGCCGCAACGCCTGCGCGTCGTGCTCGAGACCGGCGATTGGCACGAGACACGCGAACTCGACGTACGCCTGCATCCGCTAGACGAAGCTGCGTATTTCGTGCGCGACGGCGGCGCGCATGTCGATCTGTCGTGGATCTTCGCGGGCTACGTCGATCCGTTTTCGCCCGCGGTCGACGCCTTGCTTGCTGACGCGCGCAAACTCGATCCCATGTTCGATTCGACCGCTGCCGACGCGCCGCGGCGACACTTGCGCGCGATCTGGCAGGCACTCGCCGCCCGCGGCGTGCGCTACGACGCGGCCGATCCCGCGCTCGCCCGCGGGCCATCGGTGTGGAGCCAGCGCGTGCGCTCGCCCGTGCGAGTGCTGCGCGAACGTCGCGCCAACTGCATCGACGGCAGCGTGCTGATCGCGTCGGTGCTGGAACGCCTCGGACTGTCCGCGCGCATCGCGCTCGTACCGCGGCACGCCTTCGTCGGCTATCGCGGTTCGGGCGGTTCGGTCTGGCTGGAAACGACCCTGCTCGGCAGTGCGGGTTTCGATGCCGCGTTGCGCGCGGGCGAAGCGCGCTGGCGCAAGTCCGCCTCGCGTTTCGATGGCCGCCACGCGCCCGATTACGCGCTCATCGACGTCGGCACCGCACGCGCCTATGGCATCATTCCGATCGGCGCCGCGTTGCGCGCTGCCGAACAGTCCCCAGAATCCGCCGCGGCTTCCGCCACGGTCCGCTGACCCGCGCAAATCGTGAGCAAGCACTCCTCAGTCGAAAAAAGCGATGCGCTCATCGAACGCGTGCGCGGCGAGATCCGCGCGCAAGCGGCGACGCTGCGCGAACGGCCGCTGCTCGAACGCGAGATGCCGCCGGCCGCGCGCGACGAACGCATCGATCGCGCGCGGCTCGCCTACCGCATCGGCGACCTCACCGATGCGCACCATCAAGCCTTCGTCGAGCAGGCTTTCCACGCGCTGCTCAAGCGCGCGCCGACGCCCGCCGAAACCGACGCGCACCTCGCGCTGCTCGCTGCCGGCGCGACCAAGGCCGAAGCGCTCGGCAACCTGCGCTGGTCGCCGGAAGGCCGCGCGATCGGTGCGCATGTCGCCGGCCTCGCGCCGCGCTACGCGATGGCCAAGCTGCGCCGCGTGCCGCTGCTCGGTTATCTCGTCGATGTTCCGCTCAACCTCGCCGCGCTGCCCGCGCTCGCGCGGCACCAGCGCGCCAGCGATGCGATGTTCGCGGCGGGCAACGCTGCTGCTGCGCAGTCCGATCGCGCCTTTGTCGCGCGGATCGAGGCGCTGGATGCGCGCAACGCCCAAGCACTCGAACACCAGTCGCGCGAACAGGCCACGCTGGCGCACGAACTGCGCGAACAGGATGCGCGTGCGCACCAACGCATCGACGACCTGCACGCTTTCGCCCATGAGCTCGCCGTTGCGCGCGATGCGCTGACGCGCACGCTCGGCGAAGTCGGAGACTCCCTGCGCTCGCGCATCGAAACGCTCGAAGGCACGAGCGCGAACATGATCGGCCGCTTCGACGAGCTCGAATTCATTCGCCAGCGCTTCTACGCAATCAATCATTGGACGCATCACCTGGAACAAGCATTCGCGCGCATCGAAGGCGCTGCCACGCAGAACAACGCCACGCGTCGCCAGAGAGCGCTGCAACTCGCCGAGGCCGAAGTCGTCGGCGACGCCGCCCGCGCAGCACGCAACGCGGCGTGGGCGAAGGCGTTCCGCGCCGATGCGGTCGACGCGGCGCAGGTTTTCGTTTGCGCCAGCGGTGTCGACTGGTCGCACGAACTCGCGTCCCTCGGCTGTCGCGTCGTCCACGTCGACGCTGACGCCGGCGCGGCGCGCGCGAACGGCATCGACGTCGAATCCGCCGATGCGTTCGAGGCGCTGCGGCGTTGCGCGGACGCAAGCCTTGATGGCATCGCGGCGTTGTCGGCGTCGCACCTCGTCCTCGCGAGCCCGCTGCTCGATTGGCTCGGCGAAGCACATCGTGCGCTGCGGCCGGGCGCCGCGTTGTTCCTCGCGGACGCGCGCGAGGCGTGCGTGATCGCCGACGAGTGGCTGCGTCGTGCGCTGCCGCCGTCGGCCTCGGCGCTCGCGTCGTGGTCACCTGCGTTGTTCACGGCGGCGGGCTTCGTCGACGCGCGGCGCATCGACGCCGCCGACGGCACGCCGGCGTGGCTCATGCGGCGTGCCGCTGCATGAAGATCGCGATCCTTGTCGCCGTGCTCGGCGAGCGCGACGCCGTCGGCACCGACGCGCGCGAAATGGCTGCGGCTCTCGCGCGGCGCGGCCACGACGTGCGCTTGTTCGCGACGGCAGGTGCGGGCGCTGAGCCGCTCGACGCGATCGACGAGGTCGTCGCCGATCCGCGCGCCGTGCTCATCTACCACTTCGCATTCGGTTGGCCACCCGGCATCGACGTGTTGCGCCGCGCGCGTTGCCGCCGCGTCGTGCGCTACCACAACGTGACGCCGCCGGAATTCTTTGCGCCGTGGTCGGACGAGTACGAACGCAGTTGCCGTGCCGGCCGCGACGAGATCGCGACGATCGCCACGCTCAATTGCGATTCGTACCTGTGCGCGTCGCCGTTCAACGCGGACGATTTCCTCGCCACCGGCGTGGCGCGCGAACGCATCGCCGTGCTCGCACCGTTCAATCGGCTCGATCGCCTCGTCGAAACGCCAGCCGCGTTGCCGGTGCTCGATGAAAGACAAAGCGGCGCTACCTGGCTCGCGGTCGGTCGCCTCGCGCCGAACAAGGCGCACCTCGACCTGTTCGAAGCGTTCGCGTGCTATCTCGATCGCTGCGAAGCCGATTCGCGCCTGCTCGTCGTCGGCAGCGAGGACATGCGCCTCGAGCGCTACAACGCTGCCTTGCGCGAGCGCGTGCATGCGCTGCGACTGGAATCACATATTCATTGGCTGCGTGACGTTGACGAGAGCGCGCTCAAGGCGACCTATCTCAGCGCCGACGCGCTGGTTTCGCTGAGCCGCCACGAAGGATTCTGCGTGCCGCTCGCCGAGGCGATGGCGCTCGGCGTGCCCGTCGTCGCGCTCGATGCCGGAGCGCAGGCGTGGACGCTCTGCGGCGCAGGTCTGGTCTGGGACAGCGCCGAACCGGCCTTGATCTCGGCGTCGATCGAACGCCTGCGCGCCGATCCCGCATTGCGCAGCGAGTTGCGCGAACGTGGCTTTGCGCGTGTGGCGAACGAATTTTCGCCGCAGCGTCTCGAACAGCGCCTTGCCGACGCGATCGAGGCGTTGCCATGAAGCGCGTCGCGATCGTCGTGCAACGCTGCCACGAATCGGTGGTCGGCGGCGCGGAGGCGCTCGCGTGGCAATACGCACGGCTGCTGTCGGCTGCGTACGAAATCGAAGTACTCACCTCCACCGCGGCCGAGCATGTGCGGTGGGAGAATGCATTGCCGGAAGGTGTGCAGACGCGCGACGGCATAGTGGTGCGTCACTTTCCCGTCGTGTTGGGGCGCACGCCGTACTGGGACGCGCTCTACCAACGCATGCGCGACGAGGAGCCAGGTCTTCGCAGTGGTACGAGCCGATGGCGCGAGGCGCAGCAGGACGAATTCATCCGCGCGCAAGGGCCATACTGTCCGGATCTCCACGCGTGGCTGGGCAATCAGGATTACGCGGCGGTACTTTTCTGCACCTATCTTTATCCGACGACCTACTTCGGCATTCGTGCGGTCGCGGCGAACCGTGCGATTCTGGTGCCGACCCTGCATGACGAAACGCCGGCGTACTTCCTCGCGTTTCGCGAGTTGTACGCACGCTATCCGCATCGCATCTGGCTCACGGCTGCCGAGCGCAGGGCGGCGCAGGCGATCTGGGGATATTCCGATGGCGAAATCCTTGGCATGGCGGTCGAGCAGCTTTCGAGCGAATCGCCGGAAGTTCGCGATACACCGTACATTCTCTATTGCGGACGCATCGAAGCAGGCAAAGGCTGCGACGACTTGCTACGCGCATTCGAGCGCTTGCCGCAGAAGGGGCGCGTGCGACTCGTCTTCACCGGTATCGACATCATCGGCTTGCCGAAGTCACCCGACATCGAATTCCTCGGTTTCGTCGACGATGCGCGCAAGCGCGCGCTCATGGCCGGCGCGCTCGCGTTCGTGCTGCCGTCGCGCTACGAGAGTTTCAGCATCGTCACGCTCGAAGCGATGGCGCAGCGCACGCCCGTGCTCGTCAACGGCGACTGCGAGGTCATGCGCGATCACATCGAACATTCCGGCGGCGGTTTCGCGTACCGCGGTGTCGACGATCTCGTAGCCAAGCTCGAACGCCTGTCCGCGCTGTCCGCGCCGGAGCGCGAGCGCATCGGCAACGCCGGTCGCGACTACGTGCTCGCGCGCTACGCCGAGGATGCGATCCGGCGACGCCTCGTCGACTACGTCGGCCGGGTCATCGAAGCAGCGGGCCATTGACTTGATGTCGAGGATCTACATCGACCTCACCACGAGCGTGCGCTGGCGCCGGCCGCCGGTCGGCATCGTGCGCGTCGAACGCGAGTTCGCGAGGCATTGTCTCGAACACGAAGCGGGCACGGTGTTCTGCAACATCGACGCGACCGGCATCTATCGCGCCATGTCGACGGAGAGCGTGCGCGCGGTGCTCGACGACGCATGGTGCCGCGGCGAACCGACCGTGGCAGTGAGCGCTGAGCCGGTGCCGCCGCCACCGCTGAGCCGCACGCGCATGCAGCGCGCGTTCGACTGGGCCGCGGCATGGGGGCCGAAAGTGGTGCCGGCCGCTGCGTATCCGCTGTTGCGCGATCTCGGTCGCGTGCTGGTCGATCATCACGGCGCTTGGCTGCGGCATCGCGAAAGCAAGCGCGCGATGCGTGCGCAGGCGACGGCTGCGGTTGTGCTGCCCGAGCCTGCCGTCGCCGCCGTACCTGACGACGCGCCCATCGAACCGACGCGCGACGACGTCTTCGTCTCGATCGGCCTGCAGTGGCACCATGGCGCGATCCACGCTTGGAACCTCAAGCAACGCACCGGCGTGCGCGTGGTCGAAGCGTGTTACGACACGATTCCGATCGACTATCCCGAATATGCGGGCAGCGCGAAACAGCCGTTCGCGGAACACTTCGTTTGCATCGCGCACACCGCCGATCTGGTGTTCGCGATTTCCAACACGTCGAGCGTCGACCTTGCCCGCTTCTACGAGCGCGTCAGCGTGCTCGAACAGCCGCCGATCCGCACGGTGTATCTGGCTACGCCGGATGTACATGCCGATGCAGCCGTGGACGCGCTCGCGGACGACGAGCGCAACGTGCTCACGCGCCTCGCGCGCGACGGCGAATACGTGCTCTACGTGAGTTCGTTCGAAGTCCGCAAGAATCATCGCCTGTTGCTGCAGGTCTGGAAGGATCTCTATCGCGAGCGCGGCGAGGCCTGCCCGCTGCTGGTCGTGGTCGGCATGTTCGGTTGGGGTGTCAACGACCTGTGGGCTGAAATGCAGGCCAGCGAAGTCTGGGCAGCAGGCAAGATCGTGCTGCTGCACCATGTATCCGACGCGCTGCTCGCGCACCTGTATCGCGGCTGCGCATTCACGGTGTTCCCGTCGGTCTACGAAGGCTGGGGATTGGCCGCGACGGAAAGCCTCGCCTACGGCAAGCTCGCGATCGTCTCCGATGCGCCGGCATTGCAGGAAGCGACGCAAGGCCTGTGCCCGGCGTTGCATCCGTTTGACTTCCCGGGTTGGCGCGAGATGATCGCGCGCTACGTCGACGATGGTTCACTTCGCGCCGAAGCCGAGGCACGCATCCGCGCGACCTACGTGCCGCGCCACTGGCGCGATTTCTCGATCGAACTGCTCGCCGCCGCGCGAGGCGCGCCATGACTCGCATCGTCCAGCTCACGACGTATCCGCTCAAGGCGCCGCGCCACGGTGGACAGCTGCGCTGCGCCGCGATTCGCGAGCGCTATCGCGAACTCGGCTTCGAAGTGGCGACGATCGCGGCAATGCACGAGGGCGCGTATCGCACCGAACGCGAGGCCGACGACATCGCGCTCCCCGCCGACTCGGCAGCGTGGCGGCCCGGTCTCGATCGCTTCGCGGACATGCACAGCGGCGACTGCCTGGCCATGGAAGAAATGGCGTATGCGCGGTTCGCGCAGGCGCTCGATCGTTTGCAACCGCAAGTGATCCAACTCGAACAACCCTGGCTTTATCCAGCGCTGCATCGCTGGCTCGACGAACGCAAGGTTTTGCGCGCCACGCCAACGCGGCTGGTGTATTCCTCGCAAAACATCGAGTGGAAACTCAAGCGCGACGAGATGCCGCCGGATGCGCTCGACAGAGCGGCCTATCTCGATGAAATCCGCCGCGTCGAAACGCTCGAAAGCGCCGTCGTGCGCGCCGCCGACCTCGTCATCGCCTGCACCGATGAAGAACTCACCGAACTGCGCGCGATGGCCGACGACGGTAACGCGCACCGGCGCTTCGTCGTCGCGCGCAACGCAATCGCGCCGTTCTCGGCGACATCGGAGCAAATCGACGCGGTCAAGCGCAAATACGGGTTGGATCGCTATCCGCTGTTCGTCGGCAGCGCGCATCCGCCGAACGCGGACGGCTTCTGGAGCATGCTCGCGCCGTCGCTCGCGTTCCTGCGGCCGGGCGAACGTATCGTCGTCGCCGGCGGCGTCGGCCACATCCTGCGCCAGCATCGGCTTTACGCCGCGTGGAACGGCATCAACGAACCGCGGCTCGCGGTCGTCGGCGAAGTCGAACGCGCCGAACTCGACGCGCTCCTGCTGGGTGCTGCGGTGATCCTGCTGCCGATCACGACGGGCGGCGGTTCCAACCTAAAGACGGCTGAGGCGATCTACAGCGGCCGTCCCGCGCTGGCGACGCCGCACGCGCTGCGCGGTTACGGCGATGCAGCAAAATGGTCGACGATCAGCGTCGCCGACACGCCTGATGCGTATCGAAGGGCGTTGCGTGCGTTGCTCGACGCGCAGCCCAACTCTACGCCGACCGCGCAGTCCATTCGTGACGAAGTGGCATGGAATCGCACTTTGCGGCCGCTTGCAGATGCGACTTTCCCGCTTGGAGAAAAACGGGCGGACGACAGTGCGCGATCTGCCCTTGATGACGCCGATTTGGACACGCGTTCGCGCGTTGCCGCAATCGGGGCCGTCATCGCTCGTCGCAACGGCGTCGACTACGAGCGGCTGCTGGAACGCCAGTATTCGAAATTTCTCGATGCTGGTGACGTGGTTGTCGACGCCGGCGCACATGCCGGACGTCATTTGGCGTGCTTCGCCAAGCTCGTCGGCGCGCATGGGCATGTGCACGGGTTCGAGCCATTGCCCGCCATGCATGCGCAACTGCGCAAGCGCTTCTCCACCAAGAACGTGACGCTGCGCGACGTCGCGCTATCCGACATCAGCGGCACGGTCGAGTTCGTGCACGCCGTCGGCGCGCCAGAGGAAAGCGGGCTGCGTGAGCGCAAATACAACCATCCTGAAGTCGTGACGCCGACTCGCATCGAAGTCGTGGTCGAACGATTGGATCGCTACGGCGATGTTTTGCACGGCCTGCGCTTCATCAAGGTCGATGTGGAAGGCGCGGAATTGAACCTGCTGCGCGGCGCCACCGGTGTGCTCGCGCGATATCGCCCGATCGTTTCGGTCGAATACGGTCGCTCCGCCTATGGAGCCTACGGGCATGACACCTTTACGTTATTTGATTTTGCCGAAGAGCACGGCTTCGTCATGTACGACATTTTCGGCCATCGTCTTGATCGCGCCGCATGGGCCATCGCATGCGACTCGATCTATTGGGACTATTTCATGGTGCCGCGGGAAAGCATGGATTGGTTCGCCGCACGTGTCACGCCGTTACCGCCAGAGGCGCTTGACGACTGACGCTCAGCGCGGCGCCAGCGTGACCGAAAATCGCGCACCGCCGAGCGTCGGCGAGCGGTCGACGTGCAGTTCGCCGCGATAGGCCTTGACGATGTCCTGCACGATCGACAGGCCGATGCCGTGGCCTTGCACGCGTTCATCGCCGCGCACGCCGCGTTGCAGGAGGTGCTCGACCTTGTCGTCGGGAATGCCGGGGCCGTCGTCTTCCACGCTGAAGGCGAGCCCGGCGCGGCGGCCGCCGCCGATCGGCTGCGCGGTGAGCACGACGCGGCGCTTCGCCCACTTGAACGCGTTTTCGAGCAGGTTGCCGAACAGTTCCATGAGATCGCCTTGGTCGCCGTGGAAGCGCGCGGCGGGATCGATCTCAAATTCGCAGAGCACGCCTTTCTTCGCGTAGACCTTCTCGAGGCTGCGCACGATCTCCTCGGCATAGGGCGTGATCGCCAGCGGCGCGGCGAAGGTCTGGTGGCCCGAGGTCGCCGCGCGCGAGAGCTGGTAGGCGACGATCTCGTCCATGCGCCCGACCTGTTCGAGCACGGTCCAGCGCAGCGTCTTGTCGTCGGCTTCGCTTTCGAGCTGGCTGCGCATGACCGCGAGCGGCGTCTTCAGGCTGTGCGCGAGGTCGGACAGCGTGTTGCGGTAGCGCTTGACGCGTTCGCGTTCGCCCTCGATGAAGTTGTCGATACTCGAGGTAAGCCCGGTCACCTCGACCGGATAGTCGCCGCCGAGCCGTTCCCGTGCGCCGTGTTCGACCTGGTTGAGGTCGATCGCAACGCGACGCAGCGGCGCGAGGCTCCAGCGCTGCACGGCAAACAGCAGCGCGAGCAGCGCGGCGCCGAGCGCGCCGAGCCAGGTCAGCAAGGTGCGCCGGAACGCAAGGATCTGCTCGTCGAGCGTGGTGGTGTCCTCGGCGACATAGAACGTCAGGTGCAGTTCGTTCTTGTCTTCGGCATTCCAGTCCACGCCCTGCGCGAGCACGAACAGTTCGCCGGTCGTGGTTCGAACCGGGCCGCCGAAATGCACCTCGCCGCGCTGGAGCGGCGCATCGAACGGCAATTCACGGCCGATCGCGGACGGCGAACGCCATTCGTGCGCATTGGTGCCGGCGATCTTGTCGCCGAGGATCGCAGCGTACAGGCCGCTCGTGCTCGGCCGGTCGAAGCGCGGATCGGGGCCGACTTCCGGCGGGATCAGCGCGCCGCCGCGCGTGGTATCGGTGGCGGCGAGGTAGGCGTACATGTAGCCCTGCAGGCGCTCGCGCAGCGCGCTCTGCGCGGCGCTGTGGAACGCGTTGTCGAGCGCGAAGAAGGCGAGTGCGAGGAATGCGGCCAGCACGACGCTCGCCGCGGCGAGCGAGCGCGCTTGCAACGACAGCGGACGCGCCACGCGCGCGGACCTCACGCGCTTGCGGCGGCGTTGTCGTCGTTTTCGTCGGGCGAATCGCTGCGTTCGAGCGCGAAGCGATAACCGCGTCCACGCACGGTTTCGATCGGTTTGATCGTGTTCTCCGGATCGAGCTTGCGGCGCAGGCGGCCGATGAAGACTTCGAGCACGTTGGAGTCGCGGTCGAAATCCT
Organism: Pseudomonadota bacterium; assembly: GCA_029779475.1. Classification (GTDB taxonomy): domain Bacteria; phylum Pseudomonadota; class Gammaproteobacteria; order Xanthomonadales; family Rhodanobacteraceae; genus Dokdonella_A. Next base: position 44,016 of record JAKPAN010000309.1, on the reverse strand, counting down.
GCTGGTAGATGTGCTCGGTGAGATCGGCCTTGGAGACGAGTTCGCCCGCGTGCAGCATGAGGTATTCGAGCACCTTGTACTCGTAGCTGGTCAGGTCGACGTTGCTGCCTTTGACGCTGACCGTCTGCGCGGTGGTGTCGAGCACGACCGGGCCGCATTCGAGCGTCGGCCGTGACCAGCCGCTCGCGCGGCGCACGAGCGCGTTCAGGCGCGCGAGCAGTTCCTCGACGTGAAAGGGTTTCACGAGGTAATCGTCGGCGCCGTTCTTCAAACCCTGCACCTTGTCCTGCCACGACGAGCGCGCGGTGAGGATGAGGATCGGATAGCGCTGGCCGGCTTCGCGCAGCTGCTTGACGAGATCCATGCCCGACAGCTTCGGCAGGCCGAGGTCGATGATGGCGACGTCGAACGGCACCTCGCGGCCGAGGTAAAGGCCTTCCTCGCCGTCGCCCGCGGAGTCGACCGCGAAACCATCGCGCTTGAGGCGCGCCGCCAGTGTTTCGCGCAATGGCGCTTCGTCTTCAACGAGCAATACACGCATGGGTCATCCTCTTCACTGGTCCGCCGATACCTGGACGATGCGTACCTGGCCTTCGGACGTCAATATCTTGATGCGGTAGATCTTGCGCTTGCCCAGCCGCAGCGTCTGCGCGGACAGTACCTTGCCTTGGGTTTCGTGCTGCGCCTTGGCGATGGCTTCCTGCACGGAAATCTCACGCGCCGCGATGGCCGCCGAAAGACTTGCCGCGAACAACGCCAATCCGTATCGCAACAGCATTGCCCGCATGTCGTTTTCCCGGCTCTCCGCGACCCGACCGCCGCGCGATCGACACCGCAGTCTCGGCACGGCGCTTTGAATTGGTGCTGAACCCAGACGGCCGCGGCATCGCGCGACGACGATCAGCGCGCCTGCGTCTTGCCGCCGCCGTGGCGAAAGCAGGTGGTGAGATGGTCGTCGATCATGCCCGTGGCCTGCATGAAGGCGTAGCAGATCGTCGTGCCGACGAAGCGGAAGCCGCGCTTCTTCAGCGCCTTGCTCATGCGGTCGGACACGTCGGTGAAGGCGGGCACTTGCGTCGAACTCGTCCACGCGTTGCGGATCGGCTTGCCGCCGACGAACGACCACAAGTACGCGTCGAGCGAACCGAATTCGTCGATCGCGGCGAGCGCCGCATGCGCGTTGCCGCGCACCGAGGCGATTTTCAGGCGATTGCGGATCAGGCCCGGATCGGCGAGCAGCTTTTCGATGCGCGCATCAGTGAGCGTCGCGCAATGCGCGATGTCGAAATCGCGGAACGCGGGGCGATAGTTCTCGCGCTTGTCGAGCACGGTGCGCCACGACAATCCCGCCTGCGCACCTTCCAGGCAGAGGAATTCGAACAACGCGCGGTCGTCGTGCAGCGGTACGCCCCATTCGTCGTCGTGGTAGGCGCACATGGCGGCGGTCGAGCCCGTGGCCCAGGTGCAGCGGATGGGTTCGCGCATCGGTCGTGTCCTTGTTCGCCGTTATGATACGCAACCCTCGCGCAAGCCACGCCTCGATGACTTCTTCCGCCGCGCCGCGCCGTCCGGCGCTGATCGCGCTCGTCGTGCTCAGCCTGATCTGGAGCTACAACTGGATCGTCATGAAGCAGGCGCTCGCCTACGCCGGGCCGATCACGTTTTCGGCGTGGCGTTACGGCCTGGGCTGCATCGTGCTGTTCGCCTTGCTCGTCGCGCGGCGCGAATCGTTGCGGCCGCCGCCGTTGTGGCCGACCGTCTGCATCGGCCTTGCGCAGACGACGGGCTTCCAGTTGCTCGTGCAGGCCGCGCTGCTCGCAGGTGGGGCGGGGCGCACGGCGCTGCTCGCCTACACGATGCCGTTCTGGGTCGTGCTGCTCGGCTGGCTTGCGTTCGGCGAACGGCCGACGCGCCAGCTCTGGTGCGGGCTCACCGTGGCCGCCGCGGGACTTCTGCTCGTGCTCGAGCCCTGGCATCCGAGCGGCACCGCCGCGAGCACGACGATGGCGTTCGCCGGCGGTTTCGCCTGGGCGGTCGGCGTCGTGCTGTCGAAGCGGCTGTTCCAGCGTGGCGGCGTCGGCGTGTTGTCGCTGACCGCGTGGCAGATGCTGTTCGGCACGCTCGTCATCATCGCGATTGCGTGTTTCGTGCCGGAAAAGCCCGTCGCGTGGACGCCGCCGTTCGTCGCCGCGCTCGCCTACAACGTGCTGCTCGCGTCGGGCACGGCGTGGGCGCTGTGGTCGTTCGTCGTCGCGCGCCTGCCGGCGAGCGTCGCCGGGCTGTCGACGCTCGCGATTCCGGTGCTCGGCATCGCGTTCGCGTGGCTGCTGCTCGGCGAGCGGCCGGGCGCGTGGGAAAGCCTCGGCGTTGCGCTCATCATCGGCGCGCTGGCGCTCGTCAACCTGCGCCGGGCGCGCTGACGCTCAGCGCAATCCGCGCGCCATCATCACCGCGGCGAGCGGGATCAGCGCGATCAGGTGCAGCTCGATCATGATCAGCCGTCGCACGCGCGTGTGCTCGCGCGGCGCGACGCGGAACGCCTCATCCGCGCGCCACGCGCGGCGCCAGCGCAGGAACGCGAGCGTCGGCGCGATCGAGACGAGCCCGACCACGACGAACAACGCGACCTTCACGTGGAACGCCGGATTGTGCAGATAGAACGCGGCGCCCTTCCCGCCGTAGAAGACGCGCAGCGCGCCCGTGACGAGCACGGCGACAGCGGCGAGGCCGACACCGAGATCGGCATTCGCGATGCGCTTGAAGTCGAGCGCGCCGATGTTACCGCGCAGCAGCGTCCATTCCTTGGCGAGGAACCAGACCAGCGCGAAGATCGCGGCGAAATGCAGGTAGGCGAGGATCGCGTCGAGCCACATGGTCAGGAAAACCTCTCGAAATAGCCGTTCAAATCCACATTTCCGCCGCTGAGCACGATGCCGACGCGGCGTCCGGCGAAGCGCTCGCGCTGCGCGAGCACGGCGGCGAGCGCGATCGCCGACGAGGGCTCGACGATGATCTTGAGCCGTTCCCAGATCAAGCGCATCGCGGCGAGCGTGTCGCGATCGGACACGGTCGCGACGTGCACGCGATGTGCGCGCAGCAGGTCGAAGTTGATCGCGCCGATCAGGCCGCGCAGTCCGTCGCAGATCGTGTCCGGCACGAGTTCGGTGACGCGCGTGCCGTCGCGCAGCGATCGCGCCGCATCGTCCGCGCCTTCCGGTTCGGCGCCATGCACTTCGATGCGCGCGTCGAAGCCATGCGCGGCGATCGCGCTGCCGCCAATGAGTCCGCCGCCGCCGACCGGGGTAACGATCGAATCGAGCGCGCCGACGTCGCGCAGCAGTTCGAGCACCGCCGTGCCCTGGCCGGCGATGACGCGCGCGTCGGTGTAGGGATGCACGAGCGTTGCGCCGGTTTGTTCGCGCACGGCGTCGGCCATCGCCTCGCGCGCGGCGATCGTCGGCGCGCAGCGGTGCAGCGTCGCGCCGCTGGCTTCGATGGCTTCGAGTTTCGCCGCGACCGCACCTTCCGGCACGACGACGTGCGCCGCGACGCCGCGCGTCTTCGCCGCGAGCGCCAGCGCCGCGCCGTGATTGCCCGAGGAATGCGTGACGACGCCGCGCGCTGCTGTCTCGTCGTCGAGCGACCACACCGCGTTGCACGCACCGCGGAACTTGAACGCGCCGGCGCGCTGGAAGTTTTCGCATTTGAAGAACAATTCCGCGCCGGCGAGCGCGTCGAGCGAGCGCGAGCGCAACACGGGCGTGACGTGCGCGTGCGGCGCGATGCGCGCGGCGGCGGCTTCGACGTCGGCGAAGTCGGGCGGCGTTTGCGGAGTCGACGACATGGTTCGCGGCAGCGCGGAAGGAGCACGCACGATACCCGCGAACGACGCGCATGGGCCAGCCGCCGTGCCGACGAATCATTGGCGATGCCGCGCGCTTCCCGCTACGGTGTCGCCCTTTCCCGCCGTCCTCCGCTCCGATGAATACCGCCGCTGGCGCCAAGCCCACCATTTTCCTGCGCGACCACAGCGCGCCCGCATGGCGCGTCGACGAGGTCGAACTCCAGTTCGATCTCGATCCTGCCGCGACGATCGTCGCTTCGCGCCTGACGCTCGAACAACGCGAGGCCGGCGCGCCGCTGCGGCTTGATGCCGAGGAACTCGACCTGCTTGAGGTTCGCGTCGACGGCCGCGCGCTCGATGCTTCGGAATACGCGTTCGATGCGCAGTCGCTGACGATTCCGAATGTGCATGGCCGCGTCATCGTCGAAACGCGCGTGCGCATTGCGCCGGAAACGAACACGTCGCTGCAAGGGCTCTACGCGAGCGGGCCGACGGAGCGTCGATTCCTGCTCACGCAATGCGAGGCAGAAGGCTTCCGCCGCATCACGCCGTTCCTCGATCGCCCCGACGTGCTCGCGCGCTACACCGTCACGCTGCGCGCCGACCGCGACCGTTTTCCGCTGCTGCTCGCCAACGGCAATCTCGTCGAAGCGGGCGAACTCGACGGCGGCCGGCACTTCGCGCGCTTCGTCGATCCGCATCCGAAACCGAGCTACCTGTTCGCGCTCGTCGCGGGTGCGCTCGAACGCATCGAGGACGAATTCGTCACCGCCGAAGGCCGCCGTGTGCGGCTTGTCATCCACGCCGAGGCCGACGCGATTGGCCGCTGCGGCTGGGCGATGCAATGCCTGAAATCTTCGATGCGCTGGGACGAGGAACGCTTCGGCCGCTGCTACGACCTCGACGTGTTCCACGTCGTCGCCACGCACGATTTCGCGATGGGGGCGATGGAAAACAAGGGCCTCAACATCTTCAACGCGAAGTATCTGTTGGCAGACGCGGACAGCGCGACCGACGACGATTTCCGGCACGTGCTCGCCGTCGTCGGCCACGAATATTTCCACAACTGGAGCGGCAATCGCGTCACCTGCCGCGACTGGTTCCAGTTGTCGCTTAAGGAAGGACTCACGGTTTATCGCGAACAGGAATTCGAATCCGACGTCGCCTCGCGCACGCTGCGCCGCATCGAAGACGTTCGCACGCTGTGGCGGGCGCAATTCTCCGAAGACGCCGGCCCGCTCGCGCATCCCGTGCGGCCCGACCGCTACAGCGAGATCAACAATTTCTACACCGCGACGATCTACGAAAAGGGCGCGGAAATCGTGCGCATGCTGGCGACGCGGCTCGGCCGCGACGGCTTCCGGCGCGGACTCGATCTGTACTTCGACCGCCACGACGGAAGCGCCGTCACGATCGAGGATTTCCTCGCCGCGCTCGGCGACGCGAATGGCGTCGACCTTTCGCCGTGGCTCGCATGGTACGCGCAGGCCGGTACGCCCGAGTTGCACGCGCATGGCCGGTACGATGCGGCGAGCCGCAGCTACGAACTCACGTTGCGCCAACACACGGGGCCGACGCCGAATCAGCCCGACAAGCAGGCGTTGCCGATCCCGGTCGCGCTCGCGCTGATCGGCGAAGACGGCATGCCGATGCCGTTGCATCTCGACGGCGCGGCGGCTGCCGGCGGCGATGAGCGCGTGATCCTGTTCGATCGCGACGAAGCGACGTTCCGCTTCGCCAACGTGCCGCACGAACCCGCCGTTTCGCTGTTGCGCGGTTATTCCGCGCCGGTGCGCCTGCGCCAGCAGGCGACGCTCGCGCAGCGGCTCGTGCAGGCGCGTCACGATACCGACGGCTTCAATCGCTGGTTCGCCGCCGACACGGTCGCGCGCGAACGGTTTTCGCAAACGCTCGTCGATGGTTCGTCCGATGCTGCCGCGCTGGCCGCATGGGCCGGCGCGCTCGACACGGCGCTGCGCGACCGCGAACTCGATCCCGCGCTCGTCGCGGAAATGCTCACGCTCGCCGACGCGCATTCGCTCACCGACGATCGCCACGATCTCGACCCGGAAGCAGTCCACGCCGCGCGTTCGGCCATCGAAACCGGGCTCGCGCAGCATCTCGCCGCGTCATTGCTCGTGCGCTACCGCGAACTTTCGAGCGAGGCGACGACACGCGGCACCGGCGTCGAGGCCGCCGCGCGCAGGCGCCTGCGCAACGCCTGCCTCGCCGCGCTCGTGCGCGCGGACGCCGCGCATCGTTCGTTCGCCGACGTGCATTACGTGCAGGCCGACAATCTCACCGATCGACTCGCCGCGCTCGGTGTGCTGGTCAGCCTCGGTGATGCCGACGCCACGCTGGAACGATTCGCGCAGCGTTACGCGCACGATGCGCTCGTGCTCGACAAGTGGTTTTCGCTGCAAGCCACGCGTGCGTATCCGCAGGCGCTCGACCGCGTGATCGAACTGACGTCGCATCCCGCGTACCGCTGGAACAACCCGAACAACGTCTATGCGCTCGTCGGCGCATTTGCGATGCGCAACCAGCGCGCGTTCCACCGTGCCGATGGCGAGGGTTATCGCTTCGTCGCCGACGCGATTGCGCGCGTCGATGCGCTCACGCCGCAAGTGTCCGCGCGTCTCGCGACCGCGTTCGGCGCATGGCGCCGCTACGAGCCCGCCCGCCGCGCGCTCATGCAGCGCGAACTCGAACGTCTGCGCGCACACACGCTATCGCCGGATCTCGCCGACATCGTCGGGCGGCTGCTGGGTTGAAGGGCTGGTTTCGCAAGCGCCGGACATGGTCGATCGTCGCGAATGAACCGCTTTGACGAAGTGTGCACTTGATGAAAGGCGCAGCCATGGATGGCCGCTGCTAGATCAACCGAAGTTTTTCGACGTGGCACATGGCGGGCTTGCAGGTTGCGGCGATCCCGGACGGATCGCATAAAAAAAGGCCGCGCAGAGCGCGGCCTTTTCCCCTGTTCCACGGTGAAATCGTTGCCGGTCAGGCGGGCAGCCGGCTGAGGGCTTCCTGGATGCGCGCGTAGCGCGACTCGAGGGCGTTGACCGTATCGGCCTGCACGGCGGTGGCGCCGCTGCGCACGGTGTCGAGCACCATCTCCAGCCGGCCCAGCTCGACCATGAGTTCGTAGCGCTGGAACAACGGGGTCGGGATGACGTTCACGTTCGCATGCATGGGTGGGCTCCTCACATCTGCCGAATCCTCGGCAGATGTGAGAAAGCAATCGCCGTGCCAACCGTGATGCAGTCGAGCTTTTGCTGCGAAAGGTGAAGAATCGTCGCAATTTGACGTTCGCGGGCCATCGAGGCCAGCGGCACGGCCGATCGCGACTACTATCACAGTCCAGAGTGCGCGACTGGGTTAAATTCGGCATTCGGGACATACAGCTTCGTCGGCGTGCAACGGCGCCGACGACCTTTCACTGGCGCCCGGCACACGGTCCTCTTGGATTCCCCCTGTTCCTACGACCGCCGGGCGCCAGCCTATTTTGTGCGTTCGTTCTTCAACGCCGCTTCGAGTCAAGCTGCTGCTTGTCAGAGCTTTTCGGGCTTTGAATAGTCCAGAGGCGGCCGTCTGTGGCCGCACTTTTCAACAAATGCCTGTTCTTCCGGCAGGTTCGGAAATCTTCGATGCAAACGGAGTGGTGCTTGGCCGCGCGGCTTGGGCGCGCACCCTCGCTATCCGCTTCCGGGAAACTTCCATCGGTCGTCGCGAAGCCGTGCTTCGCTTTGGACTCGCCCGAAACTTGGCGATCATTCGATTCGACCGCACCGGCTCGAAGCGGCGTTCAGGAGCCGACGCAAAAGCCGGCGAACGCAAAAGCTGAAGAACCTCCCACCGACGCAAGCCGGCCCCTGAATTCCGGCGGCAGCGTGCTCGCAAACGCCGTGCGTCGATGGGAGTGTACGGACATGGGAGCAGGAAGCGTGCCAACGTCGTCCCGGCGCGTTGCTAGAATGCGCGCCAGCGGCCGTCGCGGGCCCAGCGGACAGGTGCAATGAACCCATTCGACGTCATCGTCGTCGGCGGCGGCCACGCCGGCACGGAGGCCGCGCTGGCCAGCGCGCGTACGGGCGCGCGCACGCTGCTGCTCACGCACAACATCGAAACGATCGGCCAGATGAGCTGCAATCCAGCCATCGGCGGCATCGGCAAGGGCCATCTCGTCAAGGAGATCGACGCGCTCGGCGGCGTCATGGCGTGGGCCGCGGATCGTGCCGGCATCCAGTGGCGCACGCTCAACGCGTCGAAAGGGCCGGCGGTGCGCGCGACGCGCTGCCAGGCCGATCGCGTTTTGTACAAAGCGGCCATACGGCGTCGTGTCGAGACACAGCCGGGCCTCGCGCTGTTCCAGCAGCCGGTGGACGCGCTGATCGTCGAGGGCGGCCGCGTTGCCGGCGTCGTCACCCAGTCCGGGCTCGAATTCCGCGCCGCGGCGGTCGTGCTGACCGCGGGCACGTTCCTCGCCGGCAAGATCCACGTCGGCATGACCCAGCAACCGGGTGGCCGCGCCGGCGATGCGCCCGCGCAGCGGCTTGCGGAAACCCTGCGCGAACTCGACCTGCCCGTCGGCCGCCTCAAGACCGGCACGCCGCCGCGCATCGACGGCCGCACGATCGACTGGACACAGCTCGAAGAACAACCCGGCGACGATCCCGCACCGGTGTTCTCGTTCCTCGGCTCGGCTGCGGATCATCCAAGACAAGTGAGCTGCTGGATCACGCACACCAGCGAGCGCACGCACGAGATCATCCGCGGCGCGCTCGACCGCTCGCCGCTGTACGGCGGTGTCATCGAAGGCGTCGGCCCGCGCTATTGCCCGTCGATCGAGGACAAGGTCGTGCGCTTCGCCGACAAGGCCTCGCACCAGATCTTCATCGAACCGGAAGGCCTCGACACGCACGAGATCTACCCAAACGGCATCTCGACCTCGCTGCCGTTCGACGTGCAGGTCGAGCTCGTGCATTCGATCTGCGGGCTGGAGAACGCGCACATCACGCGGCCCGGCTACGCGATCGAATACGACTATTTCGATCCGCGCGGCCTCAAGGCCTCGCTGGAAACCAAGGCGATCGGCGGCTTGTATTTCGCCGGCCAAATCAACGGCACGACCGGCTACGAAGAAGCCGCTGCGCAGGGATTGATCGCCGGCCTCAACGCGGCGCGCGCGACGCAAGGCCGCGAGGCGTGGACGCCGCGCCGCGACGAAGCCTACATCGGCGTGCTCGTCGACGACCTCGTCACCAACGGCACCAGCGAGCCGTACCGCATGTTCACCTCGCGCGCCGAATACCGCCTGCAATTGCGCGAGGACAACGCCGACCTGCGCCTCACCGAGCGCGGTTTCGAACTCGGCTGCGTCGACCGGGAGCGCGTCGACGCGCTGCGCCGCAAGCGCGAGGCGATCGAGCGCGAAGAAGCGCGCCTCTCCGCGCTGTGGGCGTCGCCCGCGAATGCGCTCGGCCAGTCGCTGGAAACCCGGCTCGGCATCGCCGTGTCGCGCGAGACGAATGCGCGCGACCTGCTGCGCCGTCCCGGCGTCGCGTATCGCGACATCGTCGGCGTCGAGGGTTTCGGCCCCGGTGTCGCCGATGCCGCCGTCGCCGAGCAGGTCGAAGTCGGCATCAAATACGCCGGTTATCTCGAGCGCCAGAACGAGGAAATCGCGCGCAACCGCCGCCACGACGACACCGCGATTCCGAACGCGTTCGACTTCGAACGCGTGCGCGGCCTCTCCGCCGAAGTGTTGGCGAAACTCAAGGCGACGCGGCCGCAAACCATCGGCGAAGCGCGGCGCATTTCCGGCGTGACGCCCGCGGCGGTGTCGCTGCTGCTCGTGCACCTGCGCCGCGGCGACCGCCACGTCGCCTGACCTGAGAAAAGGACGACGGCGCCATGCGCATCCTCGTGGTCGAAGACGACGCCCTGGTCGCCGATGCGATCCGGCGCGGTCTGGAAAAAGCCGGCTACGCGGCCGATCGTGTCGAATCGGCGGAGCAGGCCACGACCGCGCTCGAAGCCGAAGCGTTCGACCTCGCCGTCGTCGACATCGGCTTGCCCGGCGCCGACGGACTGGCCTTGTTGCAACGCATGCGCCGTGGCGGCGTCGCGCTGCCCGTGCTCATCCTCACCGCGCGCGACGGGTTGGCCGATCGCGTCAGCGCGCTCGATCTCGGCGCCGACGATTACCTCGTCAAACCGTTCGCGCTGCCGGAACTCGTCGCGCGCTGCCGCGCGCTGATCCGGCGCAGCCGATCATCGACGAGCGCGCAGCTAGCGATCGGCGATCTTTCGCTGGATTTCAGCGCGCGTCGCGTCGAAGCGGCGGGCAAGGAAGTCGGCCTGACGCGTCGCGAATGGGCCGTGCTCGAATGCCTCGCGCTCAACGTCGGCCGCGTCGTCGCCAAGGACAAGCTGCTGCAGGCGATTGCCAACTGGGACGCCGACATCGGCGCCAACGCGATCGAGGTCTACGTTTCGCGCCTGCGCAACAAACTTGGCGCGAGCGTGCCGATCCGCACCGTGCGCGGCCTCGGTTACCGGCTCGATGAATCGACCGACTGACGCCGGCACCTCGTCGGTCAGCCGGCGCCTGCTCGGGCTGCTGTTGCTGCCGCTCGCGCTGCTGCTCGGCGTCGGCTTGTTCATCGACTACCGCAGCGGCGCGGCGACGATCGAAGGCGCCTACGACCGCGTGCTGCGCGAAACCGCGATGGCGGTCGCGGCGCACCTGCGCGACGCCGACGGCGACGGCCACATCGATGCCGATTTGCCGCCGCAGGCCATCGCGCTGCTGCGTTCGGACAGCCAGGATTCGATCTACTACGCGGTGCGCACGGCCAGCGGTTCGCTGGTCAGCGGCGACGCCGACCTGCTCTTCGCGGCACCGCCGGAAGGGGAAACGCGTTTCGTTGACACGACATTCCGCGGCGCGCCGATCCGCGTCGCCGCCTACGCCACGCCCGTCGGCCGCACGACGGTCGCGATCGCCGTCGCCGAAACCCTGCACAAGCGCGAGCGCGCGCTGCAGCGCATCCTCGTCAGCATCGTCTTCACCGATCTCGTGCAGCTGATTGGCACGCTGGCGCTGGTCTGGATCGGCGTGCGTTACGGCGTGCGCCCGCTGCGCGCGCTCGGCGGCCAGATCGCGCAGCGTTCCGCGCACGATCTCGCCCCGCTGCAGGCCGCGCTCGTGCCCGCGGAGGTGCGGCCGCTCGTGCATGCGCTCAACGCGCTGTTCGAAACCGTGCGCGAGGCGGCGCGCGCGCAGCAGCAATTCATCGCCGACGCCGCGCACCAGTTGCGCACGCCGCTGACCGGCATCATTGCGCAGCTCGAACTGCTCGATCGCGAGCCGATGCCGGCCGAATTGCACGCGCGCCTGCACGCGCTGCACGAGGGCTGCGTGCGCCTTGCCCACACCGCGAACCAGCTGCTCGCGCTGGCGCGTTCCGAGCGCACCGCGACGACGCGCGAGGATTTCGCGCGCGTCGATCTCGAGCAGCTCGCGATGGACGTCGTCGCGCAAAACCTCGACCGTTCGCTCGCCGCCGGCATCGATCTCGGCGTGGAAGCGACGCGCAGCCACGTCATGGGCAGCGAATGGCTGTTGCGCGAATTGCTCGGCAACCTCGTCGACAATGCGCTCGCCTACACGCCGCGCGGCGGCCGCATCACGGTGCGCAGTGGCGGCGGCGCGGGCAGCGCGTGGCTCGAAGTCGAAGACGATGGGCCCGGCATCCCGGTCGAGCATCGCGTGCAGGTGCGCGAGCGCTTCGTGCGGTTGCCCGGTTCGCCGGGCAACGGTTGCGGGCTTGGATTGGCGATCGTCGACGAGATCGCGCGCGGGCACGAGGCGGTTTTTGCGTTGGAAAACGGCGCCGACTCACGCGGCTTGCGTGCGCGCGTGATCTTTCCTGCGGCCTGAAACGCGCGCTTTGTTGCGCCGATTGCGGGATTTCTGCAAATCGCGAAAAAGTAATCGCATTGTCAGGATAACGAAAGCGATCCGGCAGTAAGGTTGCACCCGCGATGTGCGCAGGCTATCTCCACCCCAGGGAGTACGCCGGCCGATTCGCCCAAAGGCGACCCATTTCCCCAGGATGGGTCGCCTTTCTTTTTTTATGCGCCCCGTCCTGGGTCGCCGCTCCGAATCGCGTTGTCGCCATGTTGTTGACGGTTGAGCTTCGGTGATTCCAGAAGCGGCCATCCTTGGCCGCACTTTTCATCAACCGCTCGCTTCGTCGAGACGTCGATTGGTTGTGTCTTTGACTTCGGGCGGGCTTTGTCGAGCAAATCGCCGGCGAGCACGCTGCAGCACGTCCCGACTGCAGACGCTTAAAAAACAAAACGGCTGAAGCGGCTCCACGGAATCTCGTGAAGCTGCTCCAGCCGCGATGTCGTCTTGCCGAGAGGGCTTATTTCTTCTTGCTGGCGTCGTACTTTTCCTGCGCCATCTGGCCGGCCTTGGCCGCAGCGTCGCGCATCGAGTCGACTTCGCCCTGCGCGACTTCGCCGCCGCCGTGCTTTTCGTTGACGAGCAGCTTGCCGTCGTCGCTCCAGCCGACCGAGGCGCCACCCTTCTGCTGCACGTACATCGGCTTGCCGTCCTTCGTATAGGCGTAGAACACCGCGCTGCGCGCGCCGCCCTTGTCTTCGTCCATCACGCTGTTGACGCGCACGTAGCGCACGACGTTGCCTTCGACGAACGCGTCCCACGCGACCGAGGACGTATCGGTCGTGTACGCGCCAGCGGCCTTCTTCATGCCGCCGATGCGGCCCTGCAATTTGCTGAATTCTTCCTTGAGCGCTTCGGCGGGCGTGGCTTCCGCAGTGAGCATGATCTGCACGTTGGTGCCCGCGCCGTGCGTGAGTACGGGCGTGGCGAGGCCGGCCTGGAAGCGGCGGTCGCCGTCGACGAGGATGGCTTTCACCTCGTAGCTGCGACCGGCGTTGACGCGCGCGGGGTCGAAGTCGAGCGTGAAGTTGAAGGGCGGGTTGCCGCTGACGTCGATGCTCTTTTCCGCGAGCGGCGCGTCGGGCAAGGCGGAGTCGATGAGGCGCGCGTCGAGCTTGGCGCCGGCGCCGATCGCGATCGGATCGTGCAGCACGACGGAGGCCGTGATCGACGTGCCCGGCGCGATCGCGGGCGCTGCGGTTTTCTGCGACGCCGGGGACGATTGGTTGGCGGAATCGCAGCCGCCGAGCATTGCGAGAGCGGCAACCGCCGCCAGCCAGTGAATGCGCATGATCTTCATCTCCTCAAAGAACGAAAGCTATCGTACAACGTTTGGATCGACGCCACGGGTCGAACGCCGGAGCGCGACTGCGAGGGTTCGCGGCGGCTCCGCAAGCATCGTGCAGCATGCACCGCGCAAACCTGCGCCGACATGAATGCCGGCACGAAGACGCCCCGCAGACGCGAAATGTCGCAATTCGGGCGATCCGCGGCGTCGCGACGCGTTCATGCCGTCGGCAGCAGCGAAATGTCGGCCACGCGCAGGAACAAGCTGCGCAGACTTTCGAGCAGGGCGATGCGGTTCGCGCGCACGCGCGCGTCGTCGGCCATGACTATGACCGCGTCGAAATAACGGTCGACCGGCGCGCGCAACGTGGCCAGCCGCTTGAGCAGGCCGACGTAATCGCGCTGCGCGATCAGCGGCGCGGCGTCGCTGCGCGCGGCGGCGACGGCTTCGGCGAGTTCGCGTTCGGCGCCGGCTTCGAGCAGACTCGCGTCGACGTCGCGCGCAGCGTTGCCCTCGGCCTGGCGCAGGATGTTGCCGATGCGCTTGTTGGCCGCGGCGAGCGCGCTGGCTTCCGGCAACTTCGCGAATTCGACGACGGCGCGCAGGCGGCGGTCGAAGTCGGCGAGGTCGCTCGGCGCGAGTGCGCGCACGGCGTCGAACGCTTCCGAGCCGATGCCTTGCTCGGCGTAGTAGCCGCGCAGGCGGTCGAGGATGAAGTCATAGAGTTCGGCGGCGAGTGTGGCGCGGCGAGCGCCGGCATCGAGCGCGGGCGTCTTGCCGTCCTTGCCTTTGGGCAAACCGGCAATGAGCGCGGCATCGGGCAGCTGCGCGAGCGCTTCGTCGATCTGCGCGCGCAGGTCGAGGTCGAGGCCGCCTTCGATCAACGTGCGCGCAAGACCGAGCGCGGCGCGGCGCAGCGCAAACGGATCCTTGTTGCCGGACGGCTTCATGCCGACCGCGAAGATGCCTACGAGTGTGTCGAGGCGTTCGGCGACGGCGAGCACCTGCGCGACCTTGCCTTGCGCGATGGAATCGCCCGCAAAACGTGGCGCGTAGAACTCGTCGAGCGCGCGCGCGACTTCGGCATCCTCGCCGTTCGCCGTCGCGTAGGTGCGACCCATCACGCCTTGCAGTTCGGGGAATTCGCCGACCATGCGCGTGAGCAGATCGCACTTCGACAACGCAGCCGCGCGCGTGGCGAGGCCGGCGTCGACGCCGACTCGATTGGCGATCACGCGTGCGAGTTCCGCGACGCGCACGCTCTTGTCCCAGACGCTGCCGAGCGCTTGCTGGTAGGTGACGTTCTTCAGCGCTTCCATGTTCGCCGCGAGCGGCCTTTTCAGGTCTTCGTCGAAGAAGAACTTGGCGTCGGCGAAGCGCGGACGGATCACGCGCTCGTAGCCCTTGCGGATTTCGGCCGGGTCCTTCGACTCGATGTTGGCGACGCCGATGAAATGTTCGGTGAGCCTGCCGTCCGCGTCGAAGCAAGGCACGAACTTCTGATTCGTTTCCATCGTCGTGACCAGCGCTTCCTGCGGCACGGCTAGGAATGCCTTGTCGAACGCGCAGGCGATCGCGACCGGCCATTCGGTGAGGTTGGCGATCTCGTCGCAGAGCGCATCGGACAGGCGCGGGGTCGTGCCCGCGGGCGCTACGCGCGCAACCTCGCTGCGCACGCGCGCGCGGCGTTCGACGGGATCAGCGATCACCTTGGCCGCGCGCATCGCGTCGAGCCACGATTCCGCATCGACGACATGCACCGGCTGCGGATGATGGAAGCGATGGCCGCGCGACATGCGCCCGGATTTCAGGCCGAGAATCTCGCCATCGACGACCTTGTCTCCATGCAGCATGACCAGCCAATGCGCGGGCCGCACGAACGCGTAATCGTGATCGCCCCAGCGCATCGGCTTGGGGATCGGCAGCGACTTCAGCGCTTCGGCGACGATCTCCGGAATCAACGCGGCGGTCGGCTGGCCCGGCTTTTCGCTGCGCGCGACAAAGCGTTCGCCCTTGGCGTCGCTGATGCGTTCGAGCTGGTCGACGGCAACGCCGTTCTTCGCGGCGAATCCGGCGAGCGCAGGCGTCGGCGCGCCGTTCGCATCGAGGCCGATGTTGAGGTACGGGCCAAGCACTTCGGGTTTCTGCGCCGGCTGCTGCGCGCCGACGGCGGGCACGAGCACGGCAAGGCGGCGCGGCGAACAGTACGTCTTCGCGTTCGCGCCATCAGCGGCGATACCGCGCTTGGCGAGTCCTTCGACCATGCCGTTCGCGAACGCGGCGGCGAGTTCGTCGAGCGCTTTCGGCGGCAATTCCTCGGTGCCGAGTTCGATCAGCAGCGGAGCGGTGTCGTGCGCCGTCATCACGCGGCTTCCTTGTGTTTCTTGAGTCCGGGGAAACCGAGTTTTTCGCGCTGCGCGTAGTACGCCTGCGCGACGGCGCGCGCGATCGTGCGCACGCGCAGGATGTAGCGCTGGCGTTCGGTCACGCTGATCGCGCGGCGCGCGTCGAGCAGGTTGAACGTGTGACTCGCCTTCATGACCTGTTCGTAGGCGGGCAGCGGCAAGCCGAGTTCGACGAGGCGCGCGGCTTCCGCTTCGCAGGTGTCGAACCAGGCGAAGAGTTTCTCGACGTTCGCGTGCTCGAAGTTGTAGGTCGATTGCTCGACTTCGTTCTGGTGGAACACGTCGCCGTACGTCACCACGCCGTGCGGCGCGCGCGTCCAGACGAGGTCGTAGACGTTGTCGACGTTCTGCAGGTACATCGCGAGGCGTTCGAGGCCATAGGTGATCTCGCCCGTGACCGGCTTGCACTCGATGCCGCCGGCCTGCTGGAAATACGTGAACTGCGTGACTTCCATGCCGTTGAGCCAGACTTCCCAGCCGAGCCCCCAGGCGCCGAGCGTCGGCGATTCCCAGTTGTCCTCGACGAAACGCAGGTCGTGCACGAGCGGATCGACGCCGAGTTCCTTGAGCGAGCCGATGTAGAGATCGAGGATGTTGTCGGGATTCGGCTTCATCACCACCTGGTACTGGTAGTAATGCTGCAAACGGTTCGGGTTTTCGCCGTAGCGGCCGTCGGTCGGACGGCGCGACGGCTGCACGTAGGCGGCCGCCCACGGCTCCGGGCCGATCGAACGCAGAAACGTCGCCGGATGGAACGTGCCCGCGCCGACCTCGGTGTCGAGTGGCTGGATCAGCACGCAGCCCTGCTCGCCCCAATAGCGGTTGAGGGTCTGGATGATTTCCTGGAACGTCAGTCCCGACATGCCGTAACTCACGAAGTCGCGGGGGAAAAGCGCGCTAGTATAGCGGCGATGCCCCTGATGCATTGACCGTGATGACCGGCGCCAGCCCGCTCGCAACGAATGCCGCTCCGACGCTCGGCCTGCACCGCCGGCTCGACCTCGACGAAACCCTCGCCGCGCTCGTGGCCGACGGCGTGATCACCGACGGCGACGCCAAGCGCGTGCGCAACGACGTGCGCACCGCGCGCGGCCGCACAGAGCTGCATCCGCTCGTGCTCGTCGCCAACTTGAAACTCCCCGACCAGCGTCATGCCGACAAGCCGCTGAGTCTGGAAGTGCTCACGCAATGGCTCGCCGAACGCGCCGGTTTGCCGTACCTCAAGATCGATCCGATGAAGATCGACGTCGCCGCGGTCACGCAAGTGGTCAGCCACGCCTACGCGCAGCGTTACCGAATCCTGCCGGTCGCGGTCACGGACATGCAGGTCGTGTTTGCCTCGAGCGAGCCGTTCGACACGCGCTGGGTCGCCGACCTCGGCCACATCCTGCGCAAGGACATCCAGCGCGTCGTCGCCAGCCCGCTCGACGTCAACCGCTACCTCGCCGAATGGTGGAGCGTGCAGCGCTCGATCCAGCGCGCGAAGGACGCCAAGGACGGGCAGGTCGGCAGCGGCATCCTCAACTTCGAGCAGCTCGTCGAGCTCGGCAAGGCCGGCGACGTCGGCGTCGACGACCGCCATGTCGTGCACATCGTCGACTGGCTGCTGCAGTACGCGTTCGAGCAGCGCGCGTCGGACATCCACCTCGAACCGCGCCGCGACATGAGCAACATGCGCTTCCGCATCGACGGCGTCATGCACAAGGTGTTCGAGCTGCCGACGCCGGTGATGACCGCGGTGACCTCGCGCATCAAGATCCTCGGCCGCATGGACGTCGCCGAGAAGCGCCGCCCGCAGGACGGCCGCATCAAGACGCGCTCGCAGGGCGGTCGCGAAGTCGAACTGCGTTTGTCGAGCATGCCGACCGCGTTCGGCGAGAAGATCGTCATGCGCATCTTCGACCCGGACATCGTGGTCAAGGAATTCCGACAGCTCGGCTTTTCCGAAACGGAAGAAGCGACCTGGCGCGAATTCGTCACGCGGCCGCACGGCATCGTGCTCGTCACCGGCCCGACCGGCTCGGGCAAGACGACGACGCTGTATTCCACGCTCAAGGTGCTGGCGACGCCCGACCTCAACGTCTGCACGGTCGAAGACCCGATCGAAATGGTCTCGCCCGAGTTCAACCAGATGCAGGTGCATCACGCGATCGACCTCGATTTCGCGGCCGGCGTGCGCACACTCATGCGCCAGGATCCGGACATCATCATGGTCGGCGAAATCCGCGACCTCGAAACCGCGCAGATGGCCGTGCAGGCCTCGCTGACCGGCCACCTCGTGCTGTCTACGCTGCACACCAACGACGCGCCGAGCGCGCTGACGCGCCTGCTCGATCTCGGCGTGCCGAATTACCTGCTGCAGTCGACGCTGACCGGCATCGTCGCGCAGCGCCTCGTGCGTACGCTGTGTCCGCATTGCAAGGTGGAAGGCAAGCTCGACGTGCAGGCTTGGGCTGTGCTCACGCATGGCTTGCGCATCGCGCCGCCCGCGAAGATCTATGCGCCGAAGGGTTGTCTGGAGTGCCGCAAGACCGGCTTCCTTGGCCGCACCGGCATCTATGAAATGCTGCGCATTTCGCCCGCGGTGCGCGCACTGATCCAGCCCGACATGGATCTCGCCAAGGTCACGCGCACGGGCCTCGACGAAGGCATGCGGCCGCTGCGCGCGTCAGCCGCGGCACAGATCGCGCGCGGCGTGACCACGCTCGCGGAAGTCGCCGACGTGCTGCCACCGTCGGATTGATCGTGCGCGCATCGAATCGCTCCACGCCGCACCCTGCGGCGCATAAAGCCGATTTCCTCATCGTGCAAACCGGCAGCACGCTGCCGTCGGTGCGCGCGCGGCACGGCGATTTTCCGGAATGGTTCCGGCGCGGACTGCGCCTGCGTCGCGACGAGGTCAATGTCGTCGACGCCGAACGCGATGCGCTGCCGCCGGCCGGCGCCTACGCGGGCGTCGTCGTCACCGGTTCGCCGGCAATGGTCAGCGAACGCCTGGATTGGAGCGAACGCGCTGCGCAATGGCTCGCGCAGACGATCGACGCCGGCAGCGCCGTGCTCGGCGTCTGCTACGGCCATCAACTGCTCGCGCACGCGCTCGGCGGACGCGTCGACTACCACCCGAACGGCCGCGAAGTCGGCACCGTCGCGATCGAACGCTTGCCCGACAGCGACGACGATGCGCTGTTCGCGAACGCGCCGCAGCGTTTCGCCGCGCATGTCTCGCACCAGCAGAGCGTGCTCGACCTGCCGGCCGGCGCGCGCGTGCTCGCGCGCTCCGCGCACGACCCGCATCACGCGGTGCGCTACGCGCCGCGCGCGTGGGGGCTGCAATTCCATCCGGAGTTCAGCGCGGAAATCATGCGCGGCTATCTCGACGCGAGGCGTCCGGCGCGCAACGGCAATTGTCCGCAGGCGTGCTGCGTGGATTCGGGCTGCTCGCCAGCGCCGTTCGCGCGGCGATTGCTCGGCCGCTTCCGCACGATCGCGCTGGCCGCGCGCTAGCGGCGGCGCTGCGGCTCGGCGCGCGAGCGGCCGGCCTTGCGGATCGCGGCCAGCGAGTCGTCGATGCGCAACTGGCCGAGGTATTCGCTGATCGCTTCGTTGGTCACGTCGTAGAGCGGCCGGCCCATGACTGCGGCCGCCGCCTTGAGGCTGTCGCGCACGCGCTTGGACACGCGCAGGCTGGCATCGCGGGATTCGCCGGTCTCGTTTTCGGTAGTGCGCTTCATCGATGTCTCGGTTCCGGCCTCGCGTTTTCCGCGAATCCCCAATGGTGTAAGTCTCGCCCTCAGCATCGCTGCAAAGCCATGCGCCGGCGACTATCGATTTGTGACGAATTGCAACGCAGCCGCGACGGGCGCGTCGCTGATTCAGGTTGGCGACGACTGCGAGTCGGGTCGCGACAACATGCGCGCGCCGATGATGCCGACCTCATAGAGCACGATCATCGGCACCGCGAGCATGAACATCGACAGCGCATCCGGCGGCGTCAGCACGGCGGCGATCGTGAAAGCGCCGACGATCGCGTAGCGCCGGCTCGACGCGAGCTGCGCGGCCGAGACGATGCCGAGCGCGACGAGGATGACGAGCACGACCGGCACTTCGAAGCACAACCCGAACGCGAAGAACAGGCCGAGCACGAAACTCAAGTAGTGCGAGATGTCGGGCATCACCGCGACGCCGGCCGGCGCCATCGCCGTCGTGAACTTGAACACCGCCGGCAGCACGAAGAAGTACGCGAACGCGCAGCCGAGGTAGAACAGCAGCACCGACGACACGAGGATCGGTACCGCAAGGCGCTTCTCGTTGCGGTACAGGCCCGGCGCGACGAACGCCCAGAGCTGGTAGAGCACGACCGGAATCGCGATGAACAGCGCGACGTAGAACGCGAGCTTGAGCGGCGTGAAGAACGGCGAGGCGACTTCGGTCGCGATCATCGTGCCGCCCTGAGGCAGATGGCTGACCAGCGGCAGCGCGAGCCAGCCATAGAGCTTATTCGCGAACGGCATCAGCGCGACGAGGACGACGAGCACCGCCGCGACCGCCTTGAGCAGGCGCTCGCGCAGTTCGATGAGATGGGAAATCAGCGACGACTGCGTGTCGTCGATTTCGTCCCGCGCGGGATCGCTCATGGGCGATCGCTTCCGGATCGCGCGGAAGCGGCGGCATCGCGTGCAGCGGTTTCCGCGTCATTCGCGGCGGCGCGCACGTCGCTCGCCGTGGCGCGCAGGTCGGCGCCGACGTCGACCTCGCGCTTGAGATCCTGCACCGACTTCTTGAGGTCTTCGGCGGCGAGTTCGCGTTCGATCTCGTTGCGCACGTTCTGCCAACTGTTGCGCGCGCGCCGCAGCAGCGCGCCCGCGGTGCGCGCGACGCGCGGCAGGCGTTCGGGGCCGAGCACGATCAGCGCGACGACCGCGATGATGGCGAGTTTGCCGAAATCGAATTCGAACATGAGCCGACGCGCCGGACGCGCTTATTCGACGCGCTCGGATTTCGTCGCGTGTTCCGTCGTGGATTCGGCCGGCGGATCGGCCTTGAGGCGCGCGGATGGATCGGCGTTGTCGCCGTCCTGCATGCCTTTCTTGAAGCTCTTGATCGCCGCGCCGAGATCCTCGCCGACGTTGCGCAGCTTCTTCGTGCCGAAGACGAGCGCGACGACGACGACAAGAACGATTAAATGCCAACCACTCAGACCCATGGGAAACACCGACTCTGCTTGGGCTGAGAACGCCCGGTTACTTTGAAGTGTACTCCTCGAGCAGGTCGCGGAAATCCACGACTGCGTCCGGCACGTGCGAGACGCCGCCTTCGAAGACGCGGCGCGCGGTCACGCCCTGGCCGTAGACGGCCTGGTTGGCGTCGTTGTCGATGCGGATCGCGGTGCCGTCGAGCGCGGCGCCGGCGAACAGGCCGCGGGCGCGCGAGTACGAATAGATTTCCGCCTTGAGCTGTGCGTCGGTCGAAGCCTGCGCGGAACGGCCGACCGGGCCCGCGGCGGCGGACGCATCGGCGCCGAGCGTGAACTTGCCGTGCACGATCGACTCCACGCCGCGCTGCGTGCGGAACACGAGGATCACGTCGGTCGACGACACGCCGGCCTGGAAGCCGATGCTGCCGCCGGTCATGCTCACGAACGCGGGGTTCGACCAGGTGCCGTCGCGTGTCTTCACCGAGATGAGGCCGTTGCCATGGCGGCCGCCGATGACGAGGCCGGCCTTGATCACGTCCGGCACGACAGCGATCGCATGCGCCTCGCGCAGCAGATCCTGCGGAATCGCCTTGTCCGGCGCTTCCATGACTTCCTTGAGCACGCGCACGGCGTTCTCTGCGCGCTTGTCCTCTTCCTCGCCGGCACGGGCGGGGGTGACGACGGCAACGGTCAGCAGGGACACGAGGGCAAACAGGATCGGGCGCATCGTCGACTCCATGGCTATTCGCGCCACCTTAGCAGGCGGCGCTGAGCGAGCGATGAAGCGGAAGCGTCGCGGTTCGCCGGCGACGCGCGTGCGAAAACGTCGGGCGCGGACGTCAGGACAGCTTCGCGCGCGTGGCGCGGAACGCCGCAGCCATCATGCCGGCGCCGAGCAGGAGCAGCGCCCATAGCGAATCCACCGGCGCGGCGGCGGGCGTCACGGCGGCGACGCACGGCGTCGGGCCAACGGTGAAACCTTTCATGCCGAACTGGCGCAGCGAGTCGGGACCGGTGACCGGTCCGACCATGTGCAGCGTGCCCGTGCGCGGATCGATCGTGGCGAGATCGGCCCAGTCCGGCACCGGCGAATTGTCGTTCTGCGGCGGCACGTAGTTGAGCACCGCCCAGAGCGTGCCGCTGGCGTCGAAACTCAGCGACACGGAGTTGATCCACGTCGTCGCTTCGCTGCCGAAGCTGCCGATCGCTTTGGTGGCACCGGTCTTCGGATCGATGCGGTAGAGCGTGGCGTCGCCCTTCGCGCCGGCGCCGTACAGCACGCCGCCGCGTTCCGCGAGGCCGCTGATGGCAACGCCGGTGTCGCCGACGGGCGTCGCCGCGCCGTTCGCGGGATTGACCGTGTACAACGTGTGCAGCACGCCGGAGGTGAGATAGAGCGTGCCCTGGCAGCTGCTCGTCATGCCGAGGTCGAGCGCGTCGAACTGGCCGCTGCCACCGTTGACGCCCAGCGTGCCGACCGGCGTTGCGATGCCGCTGTCCGGGTCGACGCGCACCAGCGACTTGAGCGTGCCTGCGATCGCAAGCAGCGAGCCGTCGGGCTGCGTGGTCAGGCCGCTGAGGTTGGCGATCGGCTGGCCGCCGTAGCGGCCGGCGATGCCGAGCGTGCTCGCGGCGGGCTTGGCGAGGTCGATCCGGTAGATCGTATCGTAGGCCGCGCCGTAGGCAGCCGACGCCGTCCGCGCTGCCGAAAGGGCGGCGACGGCGAGCAACCCGGCTGCGATGGTGCAGGTCGGTGCGCGCATGCTGCTGTCTTTGTTATTGTTATAAGTAATCGTCTGCTCCGCGGTGGTCCGCGGTAGCAACGCCAGCATAGCAGCAAAATTCCGGATTTCCGGCATTTGGCGGTCGATCGGTATTCGCAGCCGATCCCATTCCCTGAAGGTTCCTGTTTCCCGAAGATGCCGCGTTATCAAGGACAGTCCGCGTTTCGCCATGGCGAGACGGCGGCGGCAGCCGTGCTGCTCGTCAACCTCGGCACGCCCGACGCGCCGACCAAGCGCGCCGTGCGGCGCTATCTGGCCCAGTTCCTCGCCGACCCGCGCATCGTCGAATGGCCGCGCTGGTTATGGCGGCTCGTGTTGCACGGCTTCGTGCTGCGCGTGCGCCCGGCGCGCTCGGCCGAGCTGTACCGCAAGATCTGGACCGACCAGGGCTCGCCGCTTGCGGTCGGCATGGACGCGCTCGCGCGACGCCTGCAGGACACGCTCAAGGCGCAGCGGTCCGGCCCGATCCTCGTCCGCCATGCGATGCGCTACGGCCAGCCCGCGATCGGCGCGGTCATGCGCGAACTCGCGCAGGCCGGTGCGAGGCGCGTGCTCGTGCTGCCCGTGTTCCCACAGTATTCGGGTACGACGACGGCCTCGGCGTTGGACGCCGTCCACGCGGAGCTGTCGACCTGGCGTTGGGTGCCGGATCTGCGCTTTATCGCCGATTATCACGCCGCGCCACGCTACATCGAAGCGCTTGCGCGCAGCGTCGAAACGCATTGGCAGCGCAGCGGCCGCGCGCAGAAACTCGTGCTTTCGTTCCACGGCACGCCGGCGAGTTACCTGCGCGCGGGCGATCCGTATTTCTGCCAATGCCAGGAAACCGCGCGGCGTCTGCGCGAGCGGCTGGGTTTGTCCGAAGAGGAGGCGATCGTGACCTTCCAGTCGCGCGTCGGCCGCGCGCGCTGGCTCTCGCCGTACACCGACGTCACGCTGTCGGAATTGCCGCTCGACGGCGTCCGCCACGTGCAGGTGCTGTGTCCCGGATTCTCCGTCGATTGCCTGGAGACGCTCGAGGAAATCGCGCTGACCAACCACGCGCGCTTCCTGCACGCGGGCGGCGAAAAGCTCGAATACATCCCCGCACTCAACGACAGCGCCGACCACGTCGCCGCGCTCGCCGACCTCGTGTTGCGCAACGCCGCCGGCTGGCCCGAATTCGCGCCGGACTGGGACGCTGCTTCCGCGGCCGCGCAGGCGACGGCGGCCAAGGCCCGCTTCGAGCGTTTGCGCGATGCCGGCCGCTGAGGAGATTCGTCTCGACATCGCGCACGGTGCGCTTGCCGCGAAACGCTGGGGCGACGCCTCGCTGCCGCCGCTGCTCGCGCTGCACGGCTGGCTCGACAACGCAGGCAGTTTCGACGCGCTCGCGCCGCTGCTCGCCACGCGCTGGCAGGTCGTCGCGATCGACCTGCGCGGCCACGGCCAGTCCTCGCACATCGCGCCGGGCGCCTGGTATCACTACGTCGATTATTTCGACGACATCCGCAGCGCGCTCGACGCGCTCGGCTGGCCGCGCGCGACCCTGCTCGGTCATTCGCTCGGCGGCACGCTGGCGAGCCTGTTCGCGGCGATCTATCCCGAGCGCGTCGAACAATTGCTGCTCATCGAAGCGCTCGGCCCGCTCACGCGTACGCTCGACGACGCGCTGCCGCGCCTGCGCGAGGCGCTCGACCAGCATGCGTCGTTCGGCGCGCGCCGGCCGCTGCGCGTGTTCGCGAGTCTCGACGACGCGATCGCCGCGCGCCGCGCCGTGAACGATCTGTCCGATGCAGCCGCTCGCGCGATCGTCGCGCGCGGCGTGCGTGAAGTCGAGGGCGGTGTCGTGTGGTCGAGCGATCCGCGCCTGACTCTGGTCAGTCCGCAGCGCTACACCGAAGACGAAGTGCTGGCCATGCTCGCCGGCATCCGCGCGCCGACGCGTCTCGTGCTTGCCGACCCGGCGACGAGCTACTTGCCCGCCGCGATGATGGATTCACGCGCCGCGCGCATCGCCGACATCCGCGTTGTGCGCATCGCGGGGAACCATCATTTGCATCTGGAAAAGGCGGCGGAAGTCGCAGCGGCGCTTATGGAGCCGTAGTTCAGGCAACGACTCGATCTACGGTCATGAACCAAGGCTCTGGAGTCATGGCGATATCCTTTGCTCGCACAGGAGAAAATCGGTTGGTGTCCGCGTCATATCGAAACGCTTGGACGAGGCCGGATTTAGCAAGCCGAACAAGCGAGGAAAACGCTTCCTGCTCGGTAACGACACGAGCAAGATCGCGAGAGAGTTCAGAGGCGATCGTGTGAGGCGCTTCAAAATCATCACTCACCGCGTCGAGCACGCATCGATCGAGTTCCGGGAGCGTATTCATTAACGATCTCCTCAAGAACGAATCACGCCTGAATCAGGCGACTCAACTCCGCCTTCAACGCCTGCCCGTTGAGCCGCAGCCAGTCGCGCTGCTCGCGCCAGTCGGGCATGAGGCTTTCGACGAGCGTCCAGAAGCGCTTCGAATGATTGCGGATGCGCAGATGGCACAGCTCGTGGATGACGACGTACTTGAGCGCCGCGGGCGGCGCGAGTGCGAGCGCGAGGTCGAGCGTGACGCAGTCGCGCGTGTCGAGGCTGCCCCACAGGCTCTTGAGCGGACGCAGCTTGACGCCGGTCGGCGCGCGGCCGAGTTCGGGGCAGTAGCGCGCGAGCCAGCGGCTCACGTCGCGGCGGATCTGCACTTCGAGGAACGAACGCAGCAGCGCGCGTGCGGCGGGCAGTGTCGACTTGCCGTGCGGCGCGGGCAGCGTCAGCACGAGGCGATCGTCGACCTGCTCGATGCGCGGATAGGCGCCGTCGCGCCATGACAGGCGCGTGGTTTCGCCGCGCAGCGGAATCACTGTCGCCGCGCCGGGCTTGAGCGGCGGCGGCGCGGAGCCGAGGCTGAGTTCGTCGAGTTTGCGTTCGAGCCACTCGCCGTGTTTGCGCAGGAACGCAACGATCTGCGCCGGGTGCGTGCCTTCCGGATAGGTGACGCGCGCGCCGCCCGGCGTCACGGTCAGGCGCAGGCGGCGAGCCTGCGGGTGGCTCTTGCGCAGCACCTTGATCGTCTCGCCCGTTGCGGTGTCGAGTTCGAGATAGTCCTGCGCCGTGTCCACGTCTTTCCTCCGCGCCTGCCGCGACGGCGCTAGTCGCGCTCGCCGGGACGAGGTATGCCAAACCATTGTTGCAGATGTTCGAGCAGGTTTTTCAGCTCCAGCGTCATCAACGCGAACGTCGCGTCGAGCTCGGCTGCGGCCGATTCGGCGCTATCTTCGGCGATCGTGTCGAGAACGACGTCGAGAAAACGCAATTTCCGTATGGTGAGGTCTTCGCCGAGCACGAAGCTCATGCGGTCGTCGAAGATCAAGCCGAGCTGGAACACCTGCTTGCCCGATTTGAGATGCTCCCGGACTTCGTCCGATTCAAGGTCTTGACGCCGGCAGCGCACGACCGCGCCGGACTCGGCCGGGTCGCGCAATTCCACCTCGTCGCCGAGCGCCAGACCTTGCGGCAGCTTGCCGTCGATGAGCCAGCCGGTCATCAGCGCGCGCGGCGATTCCTCGGACGCCATCGGCGTCGCCGGAAACCGGCCCAGCGCTTCGCGCACCTGGCTCACCGCGTCCTCGGCCGCCTTGCGACTGGCGCTGTCGACGACGAACCAGCCGTCCTTGCCGTCGAGATAGGCGAACAGCCGCGACGGGCGTACGAAGGCGCGCGGCAGGAGTTCGGAAATCACCTCTTCCTTCAATCGCTTGCGTTCCTTCGCGCCGGGTCGCCGCCCCTGCTTCTCGCCGATCTTGGCGATGCGGTCGGCGAGTTCCTCGGCGACCACGACGCCCGGCAGCAGGCGTTCCTCGCTGCCGACCGCGAGCAGCGAGAACGCGCCCGTGCCGTGGACGAGGACTTCGCTGTCCCGGCCATACGGCGAGACGAAGCCGCGGGTCGCGAGTTCGAGCGGGCCACATTCGCGCAAACGATGCTGCTCTAGGTCATCTGGCAGACGTTTGATGCTTTTGGCGACACTTTCGGGGAAGCGGAACAGGGTGAGGTTGCGGAAGAACATGGGGTAGGGGATTCGCTTTGGGTGATTGACTCGGAAAGGCTCCCGAACCGCCGTTCCGCGTGACCCGGAACGCCGTCGAGGATGAAGGAAGCGTGTCGCAGGAAACGAGACGCGACGGCGACGGTCAGCTGGCGCCTTCGCCCTCGCGTGCCTCGCCCGCGAGCCACGCATGCGCATCCGTGCGCGGCGCGTGCGCATCTGCGCCGAGGCCGGCGAAGTCGAACAGGTTGCGGTCGGCGAGCTGCGACGGTGCGACGTTGCCGATCGCGCGGAAGATCGTCTCGGTGCGGCCGGGGAATTTCTTCTCCCACTCACCGAGCATCGCCTTGATCGTCTTGCGCTGCAGGTTTTCCTGCGAGCCGCAGAGGTTGCACGGCATGATCGGGAAACCTTGCTGCTGCGCGTACTCGGCGATGTCGTCCTCCGCGCAGTAGGCGAGCGGGCGGATCAGCACGTTGCGGCCGTCGTCCGAACGCAGCTTCGGCGGCATCGCCTTCAGCGCGGCCTGATGGAACAGATTGAGGAACAACGTCTCGACGATGTCGTCGCGGTGATGGCCGAGCGCGATCTTGGTGAAGCCGTTCTCCGCCGCATACGTGTACAGCGAGCCGCGGCGCAGGCGAGAACACAGGCTGCACATGGTTTTCCCTTCCGGGATCACGCGCTTGACCACGCTGTAGGTGTCCTGTTCGAGGATCTCGAACGGCACGCCGAGGCCGCGCAGGTAGTTCGGCAGCACATCCGGATCGTAGCCCGGCTGTTTCTGGTCGAGATGTACGGCGACCAGTTCGAACTTCACCGGCGCCTTCGCCTGAAGTTTCAGCAGGATGTCGAGCAGCGTGTACGAATCCTTGCCGCCGGACAGACAGACCATGACGCGGTCGCCGTCCTCGATCATGTTGAAGTCGGCGATCGCCTGGCCGACCTGGTGGCGCAGGCGCTTGGCCAGCTTGCCGGCTTCGTAGTCGTGCTTGCGGGAGAGGATGGCGTTCATCCCTCCCATTGTAGCGGCGCGGGAAACCGCGTTCGCCTTTCGCCCGTGCCAGCGATGCGGCAAAATCCGCGCCGTCGCGGCGGCCACGCGCGCGATTCCCACTTTCCCCGCGATGCCTGCGCCGCGCAGGCCGATTGGAGCGCGTCCATGAGTCCTGCCCCGAACCTCGACACGGCCCGCATGGCCAACGCGATCCGTTTCCTCTCCGCCGACGCGGTGGAGAAGGCCAAATCCGGCCATCCGGGCATGCCGATGGGCATGGCGGAAATCGCCGTCGCGCTGTGGTCGCGTCATCTGCGCCATAACCCGGCCAATCCGCACTGGGCTGGGCGCGATCGTTTCGTGCTGTCGAACGGTCACGGCTCGATGCTGCTTTACTCGCTGCTGCACCTGACCGGCTACGACCTGCCGATCGGCGAGATCGAAAACTTCCGCCAGCTGCATTCGAAGACGCCGGGCCATCCGGAAGTCGACGTCACGCCCGGCGTGGAGACGACGACCGGGCCTCTTGGGCAAGGTCTCGCCAATGCCGTCGGCATGGCGCTCGCCGAAAAGCTGCTCGGCGCCGAGTTCAACAAGGACGACGCTCGCCTCGTCGACCACAACACCTACGTCTTCCTCGGCGACGGTTGCCTCATGGAAGGCATCTCGCACGAAGCGTGCGCACTCGCCGGCACATGGCAGCTCGGCAAGCTCATCGCGCTCTACGACGACAACGGCATCTCGATCGACGGCGACGTGAAAGGCTGGTTCACCGACGACACCGCCGAGCGTTTCCGCGCGTACCACTGGCAGGTGATCGGCCCGGTCGACGGCCACGACGTCGACGCGGTCGACCGCGCGATCGAGGAAGCCAAGGCCAACCTCACGCAGCCGAGCCTCATCATTTGCCGCACCACGATCGGGCAAGGCGCGCCGACGCGCGCCGGCACCGCGAAGGCGCACGGCGAAGCACTCGGCGCCGACGAACTCGCGGCGACGCGCAAGGCGCTCGGCTGGAACTACGCACCGTTCGAGATTCCAGACGACATCACGGCGATGTGGAATGCGCGCACTGCCGGCGCGAAGTCGGAAAGCGAATGGAACGAACGCTTCGCCGCCTATCGCAAGGCGTCTCCCGCGCAGGCCGCCGAATTCGAGCGCCGCCTGTCCGGCGTGCTGCCCGCGGACTTTGCGCAAGTCGCGAGCAAGCTCATAGCTGATGCGAACGCGAAGGCCGAAACCGTCGCCTCGCGCAAGGCGAGCCAGTACGCGATCGAAGCCTTCGCGCCCGCGCTGCCGGAAATGCTCGGCGGCTCGGCCGACCTCACGCATTCCAACCTGACCTTGTGGAAAGGCGCGCCGCTGCTCACGGGCGGCGGCACCGGCCGCCACATCAGCTACGGCGTGCGCGAATTCGGCATGGCCGCAATCATGAACGGCATCGCGCTGCACGGCGGCTATCTTCCGTTCGGCGGCACGTTCCTGACTTTCAGCGATTACAGCCGCAACGCGATCCGCATGGCCGCGCTGATGAATCTGCGTGTCATCCACGTTTTCACGCACGACTCGATCGGCCTGGGCGAGGACGGCCCGACGCATCAGTCGATCGAACAGGTGTCGTCGCTGCGCCTGATTCCGAATCTCGACGTCTGGCGTCCTTGCGATACGGTCGAAACGGCCGTCGCGTGGAAGCTCGCGCTTGAGCGCGACAAGGCACCCACCGCGCTCGCGCTGTCGCGCCAGAACCTGCCGTTCGTGCCGCGCAGCGATGCGCAGATCGCCGCGATCGAACGCGGCGGCTACGTGCTCGCCGATTCGCAGGGCGCACCCGCGCGCATCCTCGTCGCGACCGGTTCGGAAGTCGGCCTCGCGCTCGCCGCCAAGAAAATCCTCGACGCCGAAGGCCTCGCCACGCGCGTCGTCTCGATGCCGTCGACGGAAGCGTTCGACCGCCAAGACGCCGCGTACCGCGCGAGCGTGCTGCCGGCCGGCGTGCGCAAGGTCGCCATCGAAGCGGGCACGACTGCGCTGTGGTGGAAGTACGTCGGCAGCGACGGCGCCGTCGTCGGCATCGACCGCTTCGGCGAATCCGCGCCCGCGCCCAAGCTGTTCGAGCTGTTCGGCTTCACGCCGGAACACGTGGCGAAGGTCGCGCGCGGCGGCTGATCGCGCGCCTCTTCACGCAGGTAGCGCGACGCAACGGCGCGCTACACTCGCCGCCATGTTCGCCGACGATCCCGCCACCCTCGTGCGCAAGCTCGCCGAGCTCAAGATCGAGCATCGCGATCTCGACATCGCGATCGCGCGCCTGCGCAGCGACGCGGCGTGCGACGAGTTGCAACTCACGCGCATGAAGAAGCGCAAGCTCAAGCTCAAGGACATGATTTCCTGGCTCGAGAACAAGCTGATTCCCGACCTCGACGCGTGAAGGCATCGCCGAGCGCGGCAACGGAGCGATGCGATGATGCAAACCCTCGACAGCCGCGCCGTCCTCGATTTCTGGTTTTCCGACATCGAACCCGCGCAATGGTGGAAAGCCGATCCCGCGTTCGACGCGCTCGTTTGTGCGCGTTTCGGCGATCTGCATCGCGCCGCCGTGCAAGGCGAACTCTACGCATGGCGCACCGATGCGAGCGGCCGGCTCGCCGAAATCATCGTGCTCGACCAGTTCTCGCGGAACATCCATCGCGGCACCGCATCGGCATTCGTGGCCGACCCAATGGCCCTCGCGCTCGCGCAGGAAGCCGTCGCCGGTGGCCACGACAAGGCGTTGCCGACGCAGCAGTGCCTGTTCCTCTATCTACCGTACATGCACAGCGAATCGACGTTGATCCATGAAATCGCGCTCGCGCTGTTCCGCGACCTCGGCCTCGCCGACAACCTAGACTTTGAACTGCGACACAAGGCAATCATCGACCGC
Source organism: Pseudomonadota bacterium (assembly GCA_029779475.1). Classification (GTDB taxonomy): domain Bacteria; phylum Pseudomonadota; class Gammaproteobacteria; order Xanthomonadales; family Rhodanobacteraceae; genus Dokdonella_A. The sequence goes on along the minus strand of JAKPAN010000309.1, from coordinate 13,536 downwards.
TTCGGTCGCTATCCGCATCGCAATGCGATTCTTGGGCGAACGTCGACGGATGAAGAGCTACGGTTTCTGGAAGAGCCAGGTTCGAGCTTCTGACTTCGACCGCAAACTCATATTGAGCGGAACCCGGTACGTAACGCTTGAGTTAGGTACGAAGCGCTTGGACTGTGTGAAACACCCAAATGCATTGAGCAATAGATACGAGTAAGGCTGTGAGAATGAACGCCTTTGAAGCAATTGATATGTGCCGCCAGTGCGGTGCGAGCACTAGAAGTGACCACAGCGCACCAATGACCGGCGCAATAGATGCAGCTGGACGTACGGCTAGGTAAAAAAGAGGCGAGCCATTCGGCGGATTGCCGTTCGTAGCAAAGACAGATACGAGCGCTGCTGCCACGACGAGAAGCCATGAAAACAGCGCTAGAAACGAAGCTGAAGGTGAACGCAGATTCGCAGTATTGCCAAAGACGTTCATGGAGTGCCTAACTATAAATAGACGACACATCATCGTTGGCAAAGCGTCGCCTAGCCCAAGAGGCGCGTCAAGCAGTCTTCCTGGTGCTTCGGTTTCCGAATGTCAGCGAGAAAACGGGGCAAATTCACTTGCTGGCTGGTAATGCACTGCGCCAGTCTGGGTGAGACGGACTCAACCAGAAAACGCACGAAACGCATCAACCGCTCGCTCGATTCCCGCATCGTCGATGTCGAGATGCGTCACCAGCCGCACCGTCGGTAGATAACCGATGCTCGCGCGCACGCCGCGTTCACGCAGGTGCGCGTCGAGCGCGCGCAGGCGTTCGCGCGCGACGTCGATGAAGACCATGTTGGTGTGTTGCGCGACGACGCGGATTCCGGCGATATCTTGCAGACCTTGTGCGAGCCTCGCCGCGCGCGCGTGATCGTCGGCGAGTCGCGCGACATGGTGGTCGAGCGCGTACAACCCTGCGGCAGCGAGGATGCCCGACTGGCGCATGCCGCCGCCGAGCATCTTGCGCCAGCGTTTCGCTGACTTGATGAGTTCGGATGAGCCGACGAGCACCGAGCCGACCGGCGCGCCGAGTCCTTTCGACAGGCATACCGACACGCTGTCGAACGGCGCAGCGAGTTCGCGTGCAGACTTGCTGCTGGCGACGGCCGCGTTGAACAGGCGCGCACCGTCGAGATGCACGCCGAGTCCGCGCGAACGCGCCCACGCGGCTGCTTCAATCACGTACCCCTGCGGCAGCACGCGGCCGTGCCAGGTGTTCTCGAGCGCAAGCATGCGCGTGCGCGCGAAGTGCGGATCGTCGGGTTTTACCGCTGCGTCGAGCGCGTCGAGTGGCAGCGTGCCGTCGGCCGCGTGCGGAATCGGCTGCGGCTGGATCGAGCCGAGCACGGCCGCGCCGCCGCCTTCGAACTTGTAGGTGTGCGCGTCCGCGCCGACGAGGTATTCGTCGCCGCGCTGGCAATGCGCGAGCAGCCCGCACAGATTGCTTTGCGTGCCGCTCGGCACGAACAGGCCGGCCTCGAAGCCGAGGTCGTCGGCAAGACGTTGCTGGAGCTTTGCAACGGTGGGGTCTTCGCCGTAGACGTCGTCGCCGACCTCCGCCGCCAGCATCGCCGCGCGCATCGCGGCGGTGGGTTGCGTCACGGTGTCGCTGCGCAGGTCGATGGTCATGGCGATGGATTCCGGCGGAAAGGTGCAGCGTAGCGAGCGCGCACCCAGCGACGCCAGCGTCGCCAGTCATGCGGGCGTCGGCGCCGGCGCGATGGGCTAACATGATCGCGCGACCGTTTTCTCCGACGAACCACGCCATGAAAATCGCCACCTGGAACGTCAACTCGCTCAACGTGCGCTTGCCGCATGTCGAACGCTGGGTCACGCAATCCGCGCCGGACGTGCTTGCGTTGCAGGAAACGAAGATGGAGGACGCGAAATTCCCAGTCGCCGCGCTCGAAGCGGCCGGCTATCGCAGCGCATTTTCAGGACAAAAGACGTACAACGGCGTCGCCATCCTCGCGCGCGGCGAGATCCACGACGTGCAGCACGGCATCGACGGTTTCGACGATCCGCAGCGGCGCATCCTTTCCGCGACGGTCGGCGACGTGCGCATCGTCAACCTCTACGTCGTCAACGGCCAGGCCGTCGGCAGCGAGAAATACGCGTACAAGCTTGACTGGCTCGCGCGCGTGACCGCGCATCTGGCCGAGGAAATCCGGCGTCATCCGAACCTCGTCGTGCTCGGCGACTTCAACATCGCGCCCGACGACCGCGACGTCTACGATCCGGCCGCGTGGCACGAGCAAGTATTGTGTTCGACGCCCGAGCGCGACGCGCTCAAGCGCATGCTCGATCTCGGCCTGCACGATTCGTTCCGCCTGTTCGACGACGCAGCCGGCCAATACAGCTGGTGGGATTACCGCCAGGCCGCGTTCCGCCGCAACCTCGGCCTGCGCATCGACTTGATTCTCGTCTCGCAGGCGCTACGTTCACGTTGCCGCGCGTCGATCATCGACCGCGAGCCGCGCACGTGGGAACGCGCCTCCGACCACACGCCCGCATTGGTGGACATCGACGATGGCTGATTGGCTTTCATCTCCCGACGACAACGAACTGGAAGAACTCGACCGCTTCCTGCGCGCGCACGCGGGCGAAGAGGACATGCTGCTCGACGGCGTACACGGTTTCCTCACCGCGCTCGCGATCGGCCCCGCGCCGCCGAAGCCGGAGGAATGGCTGCCGGAAATCCTGCACGAACCATTCGCCGACGCCGAAGAAGGCGAGCGCGTGCTGACCTTGCTCGCGCGCCTCAACGACGCGATCGCGCCGGAACTGGAAACCGGCAGCTACGAACCGATCCTCGGCGAACTCGACAACGATGACGAAAACGCGCCGCCCGCATTCACCGCGCGCGGCTGGTGCGAAGGGTTCTCGCGCGGCATCGACCTGCGCGCGCCGTCGTGGGAAGGCCGTCTCGGCCACGACGCCGAACTCATGGAACTGCTCTCGCCGATCATCGCGCTCGCCATCGACGATGGCGTTTTCGACAGCGACGCCGACTTCGCGCCGCTCGCCGAGGACGACTACGACGAATGCCTCGCGCAGATTCCCGGCGCGGTCAACGCCGTCGCCGAATACTGGCGCGCGCATCCGCTCGAAGACCGCGACTTGGTGCGCGACGGCGATGAAGCGCCGGGCACGCCACCGCGCCGCCGTGGCGGGCGCTGGGTGCATTGAGCGGCTTCACATCTGGCGAAACAAATGCAGGTAGCTGCGGCTGACCGGCAGCACTTCGTCTCGGTTCTTGAGATGGATTTCGGCGGTTTCGTGATCGCCGCGCGTGACATGGTCGATCGCGCGCAGGTTGACCACGACCGAACGATGCACCTGCGCGAACTGCGTTGGATCGAGTTGCGCGACGAGTTCCTTCAGCGGCGTGGCGATCAGGGCTTCGGCGGCCTGGCCCGCTTCCGCACGCCAGGCGACGCGCGTGTATTTCGTGTCCGAGCGCAGGTAGTCGATGTCGTCGACGAGGATCAGGCGCAGCGATGCGCCGACCTGCGCGCGGATCCAGCGCAGCGGTGACGGCGCGGCGCCGCGTTGCAGTTGCGCGGCGAGTTGCTGCAGCAGCGCTTCGGTGTTCGTCGCCGGCTGTGCGGCGTGCAGGCGTTCACGCAAACGGCGCACGGTTTCCTCGAGGCGCGGCATTTCGACCGGCTTCACGAGATAGTCGAGCACGCCTTCGGCGAACGCCTGCACGGCGTACTGGTCGAACGCGGTGACGAAGACGACGTGCGCGCGGCGGCCGATGTGGCGCGCGGCTTCGATGCCCGACACGCCGGGCATCTGCACGTCGAGAAAGCAGATGTCGGGCTGTTTCGCGTCGAAACACTGCATCGCTTCGCGGCCGTTGCGCGCCTGCGCGACGACGTCGAGTTCGGGCCACGCTTGCGCGAGCTGGCGCGCGAGTGCGTCGCGCAGCAGCGGTTCGTCGTCGGCGATCAACGCGGTCGGGCGCGCCGTCATGCTGGCGCTGGAAGATCGAGCCGGGCCAGCACGCCGCGCGGCGATTCTTCGCTCACGTCCAGGTGCGCATCGCCGCCGAAGACGAGGCGCAGGCGCTCGCGCAGCGTCGCCAGTCCCGTGCCGAGGCCGCCGCTGGCGGCACGCAAGCCCACGCCCGTGTCGCGTACCTGCACGAGGCAGCGCCCGCCATGCAAGCGCACGTCGATGTCGATGCGTCCGCCGCTTTCGGCGGGATCGATGCCGTGGCGCACGGCATTTTCCACCAGTGTCAGCAGCATGATCGGCGGACACGGCAACGCGCGCGCCCGTTCGTCGACGTGCAGCGCGTAGTCGAGGCGGTCGGGCATGCGCATGTGCATGAGGTCGAGATAGGCCTGGGCGAGATCGAGTTCGCGGCCCAGCGTCGTCGATGTCTCGTGCAGGCGCGGCACGCTCGCGCGCAGGTAGGCGACCAGCGCGCGCAACACGGCGGATGCCTGCGGCGATCCGGCATCGACGAGCGCCTGCACGTTGGCCAGCGTGTTGAACAGGAAATGCGGCGCGACCTGCGCCTGCAACAAATGCATGCGCGCATCGAGTGCCTGGCGCGCCAGTTCGCTGCGTTCGAGATCGAACGCGAGCGCCTGCTCGCGTGCGAACGCCTCGCGTTGTCGCACGAGCGCGCCCAGCGCGACCCACGGCGCGACGAGAAGGCCGAACGCGTTCATGCCGATGAAGCAGCCGCGCAGGTGGCCGCCTTGCCAGAATGGCGGATCTCCGGCCGACGGCGACAGCGCGAACACGACGACGGCAGCCAGCGGGATCGCGAGCGCGGTGGCGGCGACTTGCGCCATCCAGCGCGGCAGCCGCGCTGGCAGCGTCGCCGGGTAGCGGTCGGCGAGGCTGAAGGCGGACACGGCGGCGAGGCCGATCGCCACCGCGTGCAACACCAGTCCCGACGCCAGCGGACAGAGCAGCACGAGCACGCTCCACAGCGCGAGCGACAGACCAAGCGCGACCCACACGCGCGGGGCGAACGGCAGCCGCAAGCGCGCGAAACGTTTGGCGAAGACGGAATTCATCCGCGAAGGATAGTGCGCATGGCGGCTACAGGTGCGGCAGCCACATGAAAGCAGTGGCAGCGGCAACGCCGACCGCGATCACCAGGGTCAGCGCCGCCAGTACGGAGGCCATCGCGGCCTTCGCGCCGTTGCCGCGGCTGCGTTGTGCGCGCAGGTAGAGTTCGAGCACGCCGACCGGCGCGATGTAGACAACGCAGGCGAGCGCCGTCAGGAACGGCCCGCTGAAGGTTTTCGGATCGAAACCGGCCGGTCCCCGGTTCACGGCGATCCATGCCATGAGGCCGACGCGGAAGAACCAGACGCCGCTGACCGCGACGAACAGACGCAGCGCCCAGACGCGATGACGGTCGAAACGACGTGCGCGTGCCTGCCGCCACGCGATCGCGGAACACACGAGGATGATCAGTGCGTTGACCGTGATCGCAATCTGTTGCGAAAGATCGCCGGCCGCGCCGCCGCGTATCCAGACCATCGCGAGTCCGCCGCCCGCGAGGATCGCCGAAGCGACCAGATAAGCGCGGCCGGTCCAGCGATGCAGCGCGGGCCGCGTGCGCCGGATTGCCGGGATCAGTTGCAGCAGGCCGCCGATGGTGATGACGAAGGCGAAGGCGAGATGGAGGCCGAGCACGAGGTTGAAAAAGAAGTCGCCTGCGACGTAACCATGCGGCATGACCTCGTTCCAGCGTTCGGGCGTTCCCGCCGCCGTGACGCGGCCGTAGAAGCCGCCGATGTAGGTCGCGAACACAAGCTGGCCGAGCGCGACGACGACGAACCACGACGTGGCCGTGATGCGCAGGGCGCGCGCTGCGGCAGCCTCTTGACGATTCGTCGACCGCTCGCGCGGCAAGGGTGCGGTGGCGGCTGGATTCGATGCGATCACGGACGGATCCCGAGGCTGGATTCGAGCCAGCTTCGCTTGCGGAGCCGACGTCCGGCATGCGTTTTCAGACGAGTCGCGGCCACGTTGGGACGAACGACGGCCAGCGGCGACGAAGCGATGAGCCGAAAGGCCTGGATCGTTCGCGTGGCGAACCAGAGCGTTCGCGCAGGGCGACTTGTGACTACGCGATCGCGCGCGCATCTTGGCGCCATCGCAGACATCGGAGTTCCCATGAACGCCAGCATCGCCAACACCCGCCGCGTCGCGCGCGTCGTGCGCGGCCAGCCCGCGTCCGACGGCGCGGGCGTCAAGCTCACGCGCGTGATCGGCCAGCCCGATCTCGACATGCTCGATCCGTTCCTGCTGCTCGACGAATTCCGTTCGGATCAGGCCGGTGACTATCTCGCCGGGTTCCCGAACCATCCGCATCGCGGCTTCGAGACCGTCACCTACATGCTCGCCGGACGCATGCGCCACGGCGACAACCAGGGCAATTCCGGCCTGCTCACGCCGGGCAGCGTGCAATGGATGACCGCTGGCCGCGGCATCGTGCATTCGGAGATGCCCGAGCAGGAAAACGGCCTCATGGCCGGCTTCCAGCTCTGGGTGAACCTGCCGGCGAAGGACAAGATGACCGCGCCGCGCTACCAGGACATCGCGCCCGAGCGCATCCCCGTCGTCGACGCCGGCGACGGCCTGCGCGTGCGCGTGCTCGCGGGACGGCATGGCGACACCGCGGGGCCGGTGGAAGGGATCGCCGTCGCGCCGCTGTATCTCGACATCGAAGTCGCGCCGAATGCGCGCGGCCTCGCGCACGTGCCCGACGGCCATACCGCGTTCGCCTACGTGTTCGAGGGCGAGGCCACGTTCGGTTCGAGCGACGCGTCGCGCACGATCGCTCGCGGCGATCTTGCAGTGTTCGAGCGCAATGGCGACGCGATCGAAATCGCGGCCGGCGAACACGGCGCGCGCTTCATCCTCGTCGCCGGCAAGCCGCTCAATGAATCGGTCGCGCGCTACGGCCCGTTCGTGATGAACACGCCCGAGCAGATCGTCGAAGCGATCCGCGATTTCCAGTCGGGCAAGTTCTGAGCCTGCGCGGACGCCGCTGCGTAACGACGGCGTCCGCGTTTCAGAACAATACGAGCACGATCGAACCGAGCACGATGAGGCCGCCGCCGATCGCGACCGACCAGCTCAGGCTTTCGCCGAGGAAGACGATGCCGAGCACGATCGCGATGGCGACGCTGAGCTTGTCGATCGGCGCGACCTTGCCCACCGGCCCCAGTTGCAGCGCGCGGTAGTAGCACAGCCACGACAGCCCGGTCGCGATGCCGGAGAGCACGAGGAACAGCCATGTCTTCGGCTCGATCGTCGCCGGCGCGCGCCATTCGCCGCGCCAGGCGACGAGTGCCGTCGCCACGCCGAGGATGACGACGGTGCGGATCAACGTGGCGAGGTTCGACGGCACGCCGGCGACGCCGATCTTGCCGAACAGCGCGGTCAGCGCGGCGAAGAACGCCGAGCCGAGCGCGTAGATCATCCAGTGTTCGCGTAGGTTCATGGACGTCCTCCTGCAGCCTCCGCACTCAAGGTTGCGCGGCGGGTGTCGGTTTGAGCTTTTCGTCGAAGTAGTCGGCGATGAGGTGGTAGACGTGCTTCTTCAGCGCGGGCGTCGACAGGCCGTGCTTGGCGCCGGGATAGGTCATGAGGCGGAATCGCGTGCCTTTGTTCTGCAGCGCGGCCATGAGCTTGGTCGAATTCGCGAACAGCACGTTGTCGTCGGCCATGCCATGCACGAGCAGCAGCTTGTCGGACTCGATGCCGTCCAGCCAATGCAGCACGCCGGATTTGTCGTAGCCGCCGGCATTGTGCTGCGGCGTGTCGAGATAGCGTTCGGTGTAGTGCGTGTCGTAGAGCGTCCAGTCGGTGACGGGCGCGACGGCGACGCCGGCGGCGAATTCGTGGCCAGCCTTGGCGAGCAGCATCAGCGTCTGGAAGCCGCCATAGCTCCAGCCGAAGATGCCGATGCGTGAAGCGTCGACGTAGCGTTGCGACTTCAGCCACGCCACGCCAGCGAGCTGGTCGGCGATCTCGGGTTTGCCGAGTTGCTTGAAGATCGCGTCGGAGAATGTCCGTCCGCGCCGCGGCGATCCGCGGTTGTCGAGCGCGAACACGACATAGCCGTGCTCGGCCATGAACTGCTCGAAGTAGTTGCCCCAGTTCTTCTTCACGTACTGGCTGCCGGGGCCGCCGTAGTAGGTCATGAAGACGGGATATTTTTTTCCTTCTTCGAAACCGAGCGGCTTGTAGAAGCGATAGTGGAGATCCTGGCCGTCTTCGCTTTTCAGCACGCCGAATTCCGGCGCGACCAAGCTGTCGCGATACGGCCAGAACGGATGGCCCGGCTTGAGTTCGTTGCGCTCGATCCATGCGACGAGGCTGCCGTCGGCTTTGCGCAGCGACACCTGCGGCGGCGCGGTCGGGTTGGAAAACGTGTCGATCCAGACGCGTGCATCGTCGCCGAACACGGCATCGTGCCAACCTTCGCCTGCGCTGATGCGTTGCGGTTTTTCGGCGTCGCGACCGTCGAGATGCACGACGTAGATCTGGCTTTGCAGCGCGTCGTCGCGATTCGCGGCGAAATAGACGAGGCCGTTCTTCTCGTCGAGCGCGAGCAGTTTGTCGATGTCGTAGTCGCCCTTCGTCAATGCGCGCTTCACCGCGCCGTCGAAACCGATCACGTAGAGGTGCTTGTAGCCGTCGCGCTCGGACGCCCAGACGAACGCGTCTTCGTTGCGCAGGAAACGCAGATCGTCGTTGAGGTTGATCCAGGTCGCGCTGGTTTCGGCAAGAACGACTTTTTCATTGGCGCTGTCGGTGCTGTTCGGAGGGCATAGGCCAGCGCACACATCGATGGTGAGCGAAGTCTTGGCTTTCACATCGGCGACGACGAGATCGAGGCGTCGCTGGTCGCGGCTTTCGCGCTGGAATGCGAGGCGTTTCGCGTCGGGCAGCCAGTTGACGCGCGCGAGGTAGATGTCGGCGTTGTCGCCGAGGTCGATCCAGCGCGGCTCGCCGCCCGCTGGCGCGACGATGCCGAGTTTCACCGTGACGTTCGCGCGGCCCGCGGCCGGGTAGCGTTGGCGCAGCGTCGCCGTGTGGTCGGCATAGACTTCGCTGCGCTCGACCTCGTCGACGTTCGATTCGTCGTAGCGTTCGAACGCGATTGCGCTGTCGTCGGGCGCCCACCAGTAGCCGGTCGAGCGATCCATTTCCTCCTGCGCAACGAACTCGGCTTCGCCGTTGTGGATCGCGCCGCCGCCGTCGCGCGTGAGTTGCGTCGTGCGATCATCGGCGAGGTCGATCGCATAAAGGTTCTGCGCGCTCACGAACGAGACGAAACCGCCGCGCGGCGAGACTTTCGCGTCGATCACGTCGAGGCCTTTCGGCGTCAGCGCGCGCAGCTGTTTTTCCCTCGGCGCGGCGGGATCGCACAGCCACAGGCGTTCGTCGAGCGTGAACAGCAGGCGCTTGCCATCCGGCGACCAGCGATAGGCGACGATGCCTTTGAGCTGCGCGATGCGCTCACGCTCGCGGCGCGCTTTTTCCGCGTCGGAAAGTTCGCGGCGTTCGCCGATCGACGTCGAATCGACAATGCGTTGCGCCTTGCCGCCGGCGACGTCGTAGAGCCACAGGTCGAGCTGGTTCTGGTCGTCCGCGCGTCCGCGCAGGAACGCGACGTGGCGTCCGTCCGGCGCGATCTTGAGCGCGCGCGGACTCGGCCCCGCGAGATCGGGATCGCCGAAAATGCGGTCGATGGTCAGGCGTTCGGCGGACACGAGCGAGCTCCACAAGAACAGGGCGGTCAACAGCAGTCGGCGCATGGCGCCTCCGTGGCGGATCGGACGCGACAGCCTAGCGCATGTCACATGGCGCTTTGCAGGGAAAACCGCAGGCGACGAACGTGGGCGGCTGCGGATTCGGCGACGCCCGATGCGGGCCGCGACGCTCAGTCCGGCCAGCGCAGCGCGAGATGCCGGTTGTTGAAGTCGTCGTCGCTGGACGATCCCGTGATGCGTACGACGAGTTGTTGCGGCGCGCCTTCGACGCCGACCGCGTGGCCGTCGTCGACGAGGCCGCCGTCGCATTCGTATTCGACGAACGTTTGCGCGAGTCCGCCCGCGTGCGCGGCGAGCGCCGACGGCACGTTGCGGATGTCGATGTCGGGTCGCGCGAACTTGCGCAGGCCGCGCGTGTGCACGCGCAGGCGGCCGGCGTTCTGCTCGTCGTCGTCGCAGAGGATGAGGACGTGGCCGCGTGCGGCGAACGTGTCCGCCGCGAAGAAACGCGCATGCCACTCCTCGGCAGAAAACATCGACAGCGTCTGCGGGTCGACGACCGCGATGCCGCCTGCGTTGCACAGCGCTTCGATCGTGCCGACGAGATCGCGCAGCGCGTCGAGGTCGGAGGGATCGCGCAACGCGCCGCGCAGCATGTAGCACTCGCCGGCCGATTTCGCGCGTTCGAACAGGCGTGGGTTTTCGTCCCACAGCACGCGCCCGAGCGTGCCGGCGAGCGGATAGCCGTCCCACTTGGCAAGCGCGTCGTTGCGATAGCGCACAGCTTCGATGCCGGCGGGCAGGCCGCGCGTGCGGTATTGGTCGCCGTCGATGCGCAGGTCGGCGTCGAAGTCGCCGAACACGAACCACAGCAGGAACGCTTCCTCGCCGCTGTCGCGCCATTGCGCGCGCGGCCAATGCGGTTCGCTCATCCATTTTCTCCGGGCATGTCCAGCGGCAAGATCGCCTGTTGCAGTTCGACGCGGCCTTCGCCGGACATGATCTTCTTGAATTCCGCCCGGCTTACCGAGACGTAACGATCGTTGCCGCCGATTTCAACCTGCGGCCCGTCGGTGACGGCGCGGCCGTGTTCGTCGACGCGCACCACCATCGTCGCCTTGCGGCCGGTGTGGCAGATCGTCTTGATCTCGACGAGGTTGTCGGCCCACGCGAGCAGGTGCTGGCTGCCTTCGAAGAGTTCGCCGCGGAAATCCGTGCGCAAGCCGTAGGCGAGCACGGGGATGTCGAGCACGTCGACGACGTCGCTGATCTGCCACGCCTGCGCCTTGGTCAGGAATTGCGCCTCGTCGACAAGCACGCAATCGAGCTTGCCGCGCTTTTCGATGTCGGCCTGCACCAGCGCGAGCAGATCGTCCTCGCGCGTGAAGCTGCGTGCGTTAGCGCGCAGGCCGATGCGCGAGGCGACCACGCCGTCGCCCGCGCGCGTGTCGAGCTGCGGCGTGAGGATCAGCGTGCGCATGCCGCGCTCGTGGTAGTTGTACGCGCTCTGCAGCAGCGTCGTGGTCTTTCCGGCGTTCATCGCCGAGTAGTAGAAGTAAAGCTTGGCCATGCTGGAGCAGCGGCGTAAGGGCCGCCCAGTGTCGCACAGCGACGCGGCCGGTCGCGGTGCGAGAATGCGTCGATGAGCGCCTTGCCCGAAGTGCACGATGCCGGCCTCGACGCGCTGCGGCGCTTCGTCCAGGCGCATCCGCGCCTGTTCGTGCTGACCGGCGCCGGTGTCAGCACTGCCTCGGGCATTCCCGATTACCGCGATCTCGAAGGCGGTTGGAAACGCCCGCCGCCGGTCACGTTGCAGGCTTTCACGGGCAGCGCGACGACGCGGGCGCGCTATTGGGCGCGCAGCCTCGTCGGCTGGCGGCGCTTCGGCGCGGCGCAACCGAACGACACGCATCGCGCGCTGGCGAAACTCGAAGGCGACGGTCGCATCGAAGTGTTGCTGACGCAGAACGTCGACGGCCTGCATCAGCGCGCGGGCAGCCGCAACGTGATCGATCTGCACGGCCGCCTCGACGAGGTGCGTTGTCTGGGCTGCGAGCGGCGCATGCCGCGCGCGCAGCTGCAGCGCGAACTGGAGCGGCGCAATCCCGATTGGCTGTCGTTCGAAGCGGCCGACGCGCCGGACGGCGACGCCGATCTCGACGGCCTCGACTTTTCCGCGTTCGACGTGCCCGATTGCGAGCACTGCGGCGGGCGGCTCAAGCCGGATGTCGTGTTCTTCGGCGAAAGCGTGCCGCGCGACCGCGTCGAGCGTGCGCGCAGGCATCTTGCCGTCAGCGACGCGATGCTTGTCGTCGGCTCGTCGCTGATGGTGTTTTCCGGATTCCGCTTCGCGCGCGAGGCGGCGACGCTGGGCAAGCCGGTCGCGGCGATCAACCTCGGCCGCACTCGCGCCGACGATCTGCTCGCGCTCAAGATCGAAGCGGATTGCGCCGGCATGCTGCGCGCCCTGTAGGCGGTTTCAGTCGAAGCCGCCGGCGAAGATGCGGTCGTAGATGGTGTGGTCGTTCGGATCGTATTCGTAGGCGCCAATGTCGGCCTGCGTGCCTATCCACCGGTCGTGGCCCGAGCCGCGCTGGTCGTCGTTGAACCAGCGATAGGTTCCGCCCGCATCGACTGCGCACGAGCCTGCGGCCAATGCATGCGTCCATGTCGGGCCGCCGTTGTTTGCGAGCGGCCGCAGCTGCGGATCGCAATGCAGTATGTCGGGTGCGTGGGAGATCTGATCGCTGATTTGCCCGATCAGGTTGTGCACGCCGTTGAGAGTGTCGTCGGCGCCGCCCCTGTGCTCGATGTCCGGTGAACCGCTATTGCCCCAAAGCAGGCTGCTCTGCACGGTCATCAACGTGCCAACCGATGGCTTGCTGTATACGCGCACGCCGGCGCCGTGCGGCGCGGCGTTGGCGGCAATCGTGGCGTGAACCAATTCGAATCCCGCGGATGCGTACAGCCAGATGCCGCCACCTTCGTCGGTCGCCGTGTTGCCGGATACGGTGCTGTTGTGGATCGCGAGCGTGCTTGACCAGGCAAAGATGCCGGCACCGACGACGGATGAATTGCCGGACACCGTGCTGCCGCTGAGCACAAGCGTGGCGAGGTTGACGCCGATGCCGCCGCCATTGGCATAGGCGCCGGAGTGGTTGTCCGATACGGTCGTGTCGATCACGTTCAGGGTGCCGCCTTGATTGACGGTGATGCCGCCGCTGAAATATCGAGAAAAGTTGCCGCTGACGAGACAGCGCCGCAACGTGATGCTCGTGCTGCCGCCGGCAACGCCGCCGCCGGCCATGGCGCCGTTGCCGCCCGAGATCGCCAGATCCTCGAACGTGGCCGGCTGGCTCGCGCTGAATACCGAATCGCCCCCCGATACGCGCCGCACGGCAACCTGCGCGCCAGTGACGGTCGATCGGATCAGCGTCGCGCCGCCCGTATCGGCGATGTCGAGCGCAGCGCCCGTCAGTTCGATCGGCGACAGCGAGGGTGGAACCGCGATGGTGTTGCCGCCCGTTGCGCTACCGGGCACGCAATTCGTGTCGGCTGGCGCCGCGTGCGTGTTCGCGGACGCAATCGCTTCGCGGAGCGTGCAATGTCCGGAGACGTGCGCGTCGCCGCCGATGTCGACATCGATGATCGCCGCCCCAGCATGACCAAAGACAAGCAAGATGGCTGCGGCGAGCGGGCAGTGCAAAGGGATGGTCATGGCGGTCGTCCGGCGGCGCTTTCCGATTCCTT
>JAKPAN010000295.1 GCA_029779475.1 Pseudomonadota bacterium | reverse complement strand
GCTGCTCCTTCGTCACGCCGGCTTGCGCGAGCGCTTTCGGGATCGCGGCGATCGGGCCGATGCCCATGATCTGCGGCGGCACGCCGGCGACGGAAAAGCGGACGAAACGGCCGATCGGCGTCAGGTTGTAGTCCTTGAGCGCCTTTTCGCTGGCGAGCAGGAGCGCGCCGGCGCCATCGGACATCTGCGAGGAATTGCCCGCCGTCACGCTGCCGCCCATGCGGAACACGGGTCTCAACTTGGCGAGGCCTTCGAGGCTGGTGTCCTTGCGCGGACCTTCGTCGAGCGAGATCGTGCGCGTGTCGTTGCGGATCGTGTGCGTGGCGAGATCAGGGTAATGATCATCCAGCGCGAACGGCGCGATTTCGTCGTTGAATTCGCCGGCCGCGATCGCGGCGAGCGCCTTCTGGTGCGAGGCGAACGCGAAGGCATCCTGGTCTTCGCGCGACACCTTCCATTGTTCGGCGACCTTCTCGGCGGTGATGCCCATGCCGTAGGCGATCGCGACGTTGTCGTCCTTGAATGCGGCCGGGTTCATGGCGATCTTGTGCCCCATCATCGGCACCATGCTCATCGACTCGGTGCCGCCGGCGATCATGAGGTCGGCTTCGCCGAGGCGGATGCGGTCGGCGGCCATCGCGATCGCCTGCAGGCCCGACGAACAGAAGCGGTTGACGGTGACGCCGGGCACGGTATCGGGCAGGCCGGCGAGCAGCACGCCGATGCGCGCGACGTTCATGCCTTGCTCGGCTTCCGGCATCGCGCAGCCGATGATCGCGTCGCCGATGCGTGCCGGGTCGATGCCCGGCGCTTTCGCGATCGCGGCGCGGATCACGTGCGCGAGCAGATCGTCGGGACGGGTGTTGCGGAACACGCCGCGCGGCGCCTTGCCGACCGGCGTGCGCACGGCGGAGACGATGTAGGCGTCCTGGATTTGCTGGGTCATGTCGGATTCCTCAATCGTCTCAGTTGCGGAGGGGCTTGCCGGTGGTCAGCGTGTACGCGATGCGTTCCTGCGTTTTCGGCATCTGCGCGAGCTCGAAGAAGTGCTTGCGTTCGAGGTCGAGCAGCCATGCCTCGTCGACCTGCGAGCCGCGTTCGATCGCACCGCCGCAGAGCACGTCGCCGATGCGCGTCGCGACCGTGTTGTCGTGTTCGGAGATGAAGCGGCCTTCGAGCATGTTGACGAGCGCCATCTTCAACGTGGCAAGGCCGACGTCGCCAGCGACGGTGACGTTGTTCGCAGGCAGCGGCGGGCGATAGCCGGTTTCGGCCATCGCCGCGGCGACCTTCTTGGCGACGTAGAGCAGCTCGAAACCGTTGAACACGACGACGTCGTCCGGGCGCAGCAGACCGAGCTGCTTCGCCTCGAACGCGCTGCCGGAGGTCTTCGCCTGCGCGACGGTTTCGAACATGCGCTGGATTTCCGGGAACACGTCGCCGTTGGTTGTGCGTTGCGACGCGCGCACCGCGATTTCCTTGATGCCACCGCCGGCCGGCAGCAAGCCGACGCCGGCTTCGACGAGGCCGATGTAGCTTTCGAGCGCGGCGACGGTGCGCGCGCTGTGCATCTGGAATTCGCAACCGCCGCCGAGCGCGAGTCCACGCACCGCCGCGACGACCGGGACGAGCGCGTACTTGATGCGCAGGCTCGTCTTCTGGAAGTTCGCGATCATCGATTCGAGCTTGTCGATCTGGCCGCTCTGCACGAAGCCGACCATGCCCTTGAGATCCGCGCCGGCCGAGAATGCCTTGTCGCTGTCCTGCCAGATCACGACCGCCTTGAGATGCTTCTCGGCGTAGTCGATCGCCTGCTGCACGCCGTCGAGCACGGCGTCGTTGACCGTGTTCATCTTGGTCTTGAACGAGAGGATGCCGACGCCATCGTCGCCGAGCGACCACAGGCGCACGCCGTCGTTTTCCCACAACGTCTTGCCGGTATCGAACTTCTCTCCGATCAGCGCATCGGGGAACAGTTGGCGCGCATAGACCGGATGCTTCGAGCGCGGCTCGTACTTGCCCGTGCGCGGCGCGTAGGAACCGTCGGCGTGGTGCACGCCGTCGATCTTGCCGACCCAGGCGGGCAGGGCGGCGCTGCTCATCGCCTTGCCGGCGGCGATGTCCTCGGCGATCCAACCCGCGACTTCCTTCCAGCCGGCCGATTGCCAGGTTTCGAACGGGCCGAGTTTCCAGCCGTAGCCCCA
>JAKPAN010000290.1 GCA_029779475.1 Pseudomonadota bacterium | reverse complement strand
CTGCGTGAAGCGGTCGAGCTGGACGAGCTTCTTCTCGTCGAAATGCGCGAGCGGATCGAACCCGCGCACTTCCGCGGCGATGCCCTAGCGCAGATCCGCGCGCGGCAGGCTTTCGATCGGGCCGATCGCGACGCGGCCTTCGCGCATCGCGGTCCAGGTGCCGGCGGCGGTGTGGCCGAGCGGCGTGACCGCGCCCATGCCGGTAATGACGACGCGGTGCATGGCGATGGAAACGTCAGGCCGTCGGCGCGTCTTTCGCCGCGACGAGTTTCTCGACGGCTTCGACGAGGCCCTTCACCGATTCGGTGTCGAAGTTCGGGTCGCGGTCGGGCATCGTGATCTTGAAGTGGTCTTCGATCTCGAAAATGATCTGCACGGCATCGAGCGATTGGATTTCGAGTTCCTTGAGCGTCGATTCCGGCGTGATCTTCGCGCGGTCGATGCCCGACTCCCTGGCGATGATGTCGAACACGGTGTCCTGGACGCTGCTCATCAAGAAATCTCCGGAAGGGAAGGGCGCAGCGCAGGCTGCTCAATCAGTATTGAATGATCGCCGCGCATGCCGCGATGTTCAAGCTGCGCGGCACGGGACGTACTTTTTTGGCGGATCCGCGTTCCCTGCGCCGCACGCGGCGGGCATACTGGCGCACCGTTTCGCGATCGAGCTTCCATGTCCGCCACCGTCGTCCTGCTCTGGATCGCCAACATAGTGCTCGACACTTTCGGGCAGCTTTCCTTCAAGGCCGCGGCGGTCGGCGATCTCGGCGAGGGCCTCGCGCGCTGGAAGGCGATGGCGCGGCGGCCGTGGATCTGGCTCGGCGTCGGCTGCTACGTCGCCGAATTCCTCGTCTGGCTCGCCTTCCTGTCGCTGGTGCCGCTGTCGGAAGGCGTGTTGCTCGGTTCGATCAACATCGTCGCGGTGATGATCGCCGGGCGCATCCTGTTCGCCGAGAAATTCTCGCCGCTGCGCACGGCGGGCATCCTGCTCGTCGCCGCGGGCGTCGCCGTGGTCGGGATCGGAGGCTGATCGTGCGTCGTTTCTATCTCATCGGCTTCCTCATCCTCGTCGCCTTCGACACGTTCGCGCAGGTCTGCTTCAAGCTCACCGCAAACGCCGCGATGCCGCCCGAGACGGATATCGCATGGCTCGTGCGCGTGGTGTCCTCGCCGTGGGTGTATTGCGCGATCGCGTGCTACATCGGCGCGTTCTTCACCTGGATGACCCTGCTCGAACACGCGCCGATCGGGCCTGCATTCGCGGCCTCGCACCTGGAAGTCATCAGCGTGATGGCCTTGTCGGTGGTGATCTTCGGCGAGCATGTCGGCGCGCCGCAGCTCATCGGTTGCGCGCTCATCATTGCCGGCATCGTCTGCCTTGCGATCAGCGAAACCAATGGCGACAAACCGCCTGTTTAGCGAGATTCCGCCGACCGCGGGCCTGCCGCCGCGCTGGCGCGACCTGCTGCCCTCCGGCGATGGCGATCTGGCGCGTCGCGCGGCCGATTTCCTTGGCGTCGAGCACGTTCAGGTCGAATGTTCGGGCACGGCGAGCCTCGTTGTCGCGCTGACCGCGATGCATCGACTGAGCGGTCGCCGCGCGGTCGTCGTGCCCGCGTACACGTGTCCGCTCGTCGCGCTCGCCGTCGCATATTGCGGGCTCGAACTGCGCCTGTGCGATCTCGCGCCCGGCTCGATCGACTTCGACGCCGCCGCGCTCGCGCGCCTGTGCGACCGCGACACGCTCGCGATCGTGCCGACGCATCTGGGCGGCCGCGTCGCCGATGTCGCGACTGCGAAAGCGGTCGCCGCGAACGTCGGCGCGTTCGTCATCGAAGACGCAGCGCAGGCGCTCGGCGCGCGCGTCGACGGCCGAAGCGTCGGACTCGACGGCGACGCGGGCTTTTTCAGCCTCGCCGTCGGCAAGGGGCTGACCACGTTCGAAGGCGGATTGCTCGTCGCGCGCGAGGCGGCCCTGCGCGACGCGTTCGCACGCGTGTCTCGCGAGATCGTGCCGTTCCGTTTCGGCTGGGAACTCAAGCGCTCGCTGCAGCTCGCCGGCTACCACGTGGTCTATCGACCGTCGCTGCTTGGCCTTGCGTACGGCATGCCGTTGCGGCGCGCGCTGCGCGCAGGCGATCCCATTGCAGCGGTTGGCGATGGTTTCTCGCCGGACATTCCGCTGCATACGCTCGGTCACTGGCGGCAATCGGTCGGCGCACGCGCATTCGCGCGGTTGCCGGATTTCCTAGCCGCCTGCACGGCGCAAGCGCAACAGCGCAAGGCGCGGTTTGCGAGTATTGCCGGCGTCGACATCATCGACGATCCCATCGGTGCGAACGGGGCCTGGCCGTTTTTCCTGTTGCGCATGCGCGACGAGCAGACGCGCGACGCGGCGTTGCGCGAACTATGGGGCGCAGGCGTCGGAGTCAGCCGCCTGTTCATCCACGCCTTGCCCGACTACGCATACCTGCAAGCTGTCGTCGGCGAGCATGACGTGCCGAACGCGCGCGCGTTCGCGGCGACGACGCTCACGCTGAGCAACAGTCCCTGGCTCGACGATGCGACGTTCGACGCGATTGCGTCGACGATCGAGCGCATCGCCGCGTGAGCGATCAGCGCGTCGCCGCACCAATGCGTTCAAGCAACCGCAAATTCAACGCATGTTGTTGCGCTTGCCATTGCGCGAGCTGCGCGGCGTCGATCTCGGGCTGCTCGTCGAGCGCGCTGAGCTTGCGTTTCCACCACGTCGCATAGCGGTAGGCGGAGACATCGCCGTTGATGTCGCTGCCGATGATGCGGCTGGCGAGGGCGTCGATGCCGCGAGCGAGATCGTGTTCGAGGAGTTGGCCCTGATCCCAGTTCGTGTGCGCGACTTCGGGGCTGAGCGCGTCCTTGTCGATCGTGAGATAGACGGGCGTCGTCGCGCCGCGCTGTTCCTCGGCGAAGCGCTCGATCAGCGCGGAGGGCGTGTCGAAGTTGCGGAACGCCGATTCGAGTCCGAGTCTGCGCGACCAGCCGGTGTCGACGCCGACCGTCCAGTATTCGAGTTTGCCTCGCCACAGCGGCGTCAAATAATTTTCCCACGCGTGCGCGGCGCCGACGTCGCCGGAGCTGATGCCGAGCACGCGCACGCGCGTCACGAACGGCAGCAGCGCGACGCGTCGCACCCACGAACCGCAGTGGATACCCCACGGAAAACGCATGTTGTCCGGATGGTTGTCGAAGACGACGACTTCGAACGGGCCGCGCGCGGCGAGACGCTCGATCATCGGCCACGACAGATGGTGATAGTCGCCGCTGCCGAAAAAGGTGGTGCCGTGTTCGCGCGGCAGTTGCGGTGCGAGTGCGTCGAGAAACGCGCGGAACGTGCGCAGCGTGCAGCCGAAGCGGATGCGTTCCTGCCAGTCGGCGAGGTCGATGCGCGTCTCGCCGGGCATCGCGCCAACCGAGCGGTCGAAATCGAGGACGAGCGGATGCTTCATGGCGTCTCCGCGCGCTGTTCGTCGGCCCAGGCGCGATCGCTCTCGAAATGCCGCGACAGCTTGCGCAGCACGAAACGCAGCACGCGGCTGCGCGGCCGCACGGCGTGGCGCGTGAAGGTGAAGCGCGCGCCGAGGTAGGACTTGATCTCCGGGTCGGTCCAACCGGCGATGTAGCAAGCGAGTCCGCGACGGCGTGCGAAGTCGAGGTTGTGCATCCAGCTCACGAAGTACAAGTTGCTCTCGCGCGCCGCCGGATAGCTGAAGCCGACATATTTGTCGACGAGCGCGTCGCCCTGCACGAAGCAGAGATTCCAGCCGATGATGCGTCCGTCGCGGCGATAGACGAAGACGATGCCGCCGCTCGAAGCGTCCTGCAGCACGGCGTCGAAGAACGCGCGGCTGAGGCGGTCGAAATGGATTTCGCTCTGCGCGAAGACTTCGAGATACAGCGAGTAGAAAGTCTCGCGGTTCGCCGCGTCGGCGAAGAACGCATCGCCCGTCGCGATTTCGTCGATCGTCAGCGCATCGCGTGCACGCAATTTTCGACGAATGTCCTTGCGACGCGAGGACGACAGGCGCGAGAGGTAGTCGTCGGTCGATTCGAAGTCGATCGGTACCCAGGCCAGCGCCTGGCCTTCGAGCAACACGAAGCCCGCGCGCGTCGCGGCATCGGCGATCGCCTGCGCCTGCGCGTTGCTCGCGGCGCCGAGCAGCGGAGAATCTTGCGGGATGTCCTTGACGATGAGGAACGGCTGCGCGGCGTGGTGGGCCCGCCATTCGCGCACGAGCGCGTCGGCGTCGGCCTGCGCGGGAAACAGCGCGTATTCCGACACCGTCGTGCCGATGAAGCAGGTGCGCGGCCGCAGCAGACGGCTCCACCAGCGATACAACGGCAGCGCAGCGACGCGTTTGCGCAGCGGCGCGTCGGCCGTCGTCAAAAGATCGAAACGTGCGACGAACGCTGGCGTGCCCGAGCGCGTGACGAGCGCGGCGAAATCCTCCGGCGGATGCGCGAGGAAGCGTTCGACGAGCGAACGCGGTTCGAGCAGGTTGGACAGTGCGGCGGCGAGCGCACGCGGAGCATCTGCCGTCACTTGGCGACGGCGAGCGGTGCGTGCTGCGACCACGCCGCTTCGCGCTGCGCGACGATCTCGCGGAAGAAACCGATCGTGCCGTCGATGACCTTGGCGCGTTCACGATCGATGGTGACGAGGTGGTAGCTGTCGTCGAGCAGCAGTTTGCGCACCGGTGCGCGCACGCCGCGCTCGATGACCTGAACATTGCGCAAGCTCGCAATGTCGTCGTTCGACGAATGCGCGACGAAGCACGGCGCGCGCACGCGGCCGAGACGGTGGCGCACGTGCGAGGACAACGTCTGGAACTGCGCCAGCGACGGCCACGGAAAACCGGTGAGTCCCGCGGCTTGGCTGTCGCCCGCGAACATCGCACCGACGACACGCTCGCGGATGCGTTCGTCCTTGATGCCGTAGGGCTCGACTTCTTCCGACATCTGGTGGTGGCCGATGCCGAGCGCGGTGATGAGCGGAAGGAGGAAGGCGAAGCGGCCGATCGCCGGCGTCGCCCAGCCGTCGTGGAAGAACGTCGTGCCGTAGAGGCCGAGGCCGTCGACCTGACCCGGGCGGTCGATGGCGAGTTTGAGCGCAAGCACCGCGCCCATCGACAGGCCCGCGACGAAGAGGTGATCGACGTCTTCGCGCAGGCGGTCGGCGGCTTCCGACACGCTCGCGGCCCAGTCGCGCCAGCCGGTCGCGAGCAGGTCGTCGACGTCGCCGCAGTGGCCGGCGAGCTGCACGCCGAGCACGCTGAAGCCGGCGCGTTGCAGGCAGTTGCCGACATAACGCATCTCGGTCGGCGTGCCGGTCAGGCCGTGGATGAGCAGGACGCCGGCACGGCCGCCGCGCAGGTGGAATTCGGAAGGCTTGATCATGGATCGGGAAGGCGTCGCTTCGACGCGGGCGGAATCGTTCGGTTCGCAGCATGGGCGGCGCGTCTTTCGTGGGGCTTTCGCAGGCACGCGACCGGGCCACGATGGGACAACGATCGTCCGCGGCGTGTCAGATTCGCACGGCGGGTGTCAGCGCTTGCCGCGTCGGCGCGAGCGCCGGGATTGGCATGACGATTGCTTTGTATACAACAGGAAACCTCACGGCATCACGCGGCAATGAGCTACGACATCCTCAAGAATCTCGGCCTCGACCAACTCGACACGCAGTCGCCCGATTTCCTCAAGACGCTCGAACGCATGCAACGCGAGGCCTTGCAGAGCCTGCAGGCCGAAGAGTTGTTCCATCAGGACGCGCGCGCGGAATCGCACGGTCGCTAGACCCCGCCTGCAGGCGGGCACGAGGCGCGCTATCGTGCGCCGCTCCGCGCCTTCGCGCCTCAGCGTCGCTTCCGCATGAAGAACCGCCTGTTTCTCGCCTCGAAGAGTCCGCGGCGACGTGAACTGTTGCATCAGCTCGGTGTTTCCTTCGAGATCGTCGATCTCGACATTCCAGAAGTGCGCGCACCCGGCGAACCGCCTGCCGACTACGTGAGTCGCGTCGCGCGCGAGAAGGCCGGCGCGGGGTTGCTCCAGGTCGCCGCGGTCGAAGGCGCGGTCGTGCTCGGCGCCGATACGGAAGTCGTGCTCGGCGATGAAGTCTTCGGTAAACCCGCCGACGCCGCCGACGCGGCGGCGATGCTGCGCCGCCTGTCGGGTCGCGCGCATCAGGTGATCTCGGCGCTGTGGCTGGTCAGCGCGTCGCGCGAGGAAGGCGCGGTGCAGACGACGACGGTCGAATTCGATGCGCTCGACGACACACGAATCGCCACCTATGTCGCCACCGGCGAAGCATTCGGCAAGGCGGGCGCCTATGCGATCCAGGGCCGCGCCGCAGCGTTCATTCCGCGCATCGACGGCAGCCATTCCTCGGTGATGGGTTTGCCGCTGCACGAGATGGCGCGACTGTTGGCTGCGTTCGGCATCGACTGAGCGCATGTCGAAAGGACGTCGCGGCATTTCACTTCGGCCTGCGGACGCGTCACGATAGGGCTTTCCCTCGTCGCACGGCGGTTCCCATGAAGCGCATCGCACTGTCTCTCGTCGTCGCCGTGCTCGCGGCGTGTTCCGCCCAACATCAGGCCGTG
Organism: Pseudomonadota bacterium; assembly: GCA_029779475.1. Taxonomy (GTDB): domain Bacteria; phylum Pseudomonadota; class Gammaproteobacteria; order Xanthomonadales; family Rhodanobacteraceae; genus Dokdonella_A. Next base: position 3,456 of record JAKPAN010000290.1, on the reverse strand, counting down.
CGCAACGACGTGGCGGCGACATCTGGCGCGAGCGCCGAATATCTCGCCTCCGTCGAACAATGGCGCAGCGAGCGCGCGGAGAAACTGCGCAATCCGGATGGCTGGCTCAGCTTCACCGGTTCGGGCCAGGTGTCGGAAGGCGAGTCGAGCATCGGCAGCGCGGCTGGCAACACGATCGTCGTGCCGAAGGGGCCGGCGAAGTGGGGCACGCTGCATCTTGCCGGGGCTGCGTTGCGCTTTAATGCTGAGAAGGGCAGCGGCGTGACGATCGACGGCAAGCCGTTCGACTCCGCGGTGCTGCTGACGCAACTCGACAAGGGCGGCCCTACGGCGATCCACGCGGGCAAGCAGCGCTTCTACGTCGTCAAGACCGGCGACGTCTACGGCTGGCGGTTCCGCGACCCGGAATCGCCCGCGCTCGCCGCGTTCAACGGCGTGCCGCATTTCCCGGTCGATCCGTCCTGGCGCATCGAGGCGACGTGGACGGCCTATCCGCAGCCGCTCAAGACCGATCTCGTGACCTCCAACGGCACGACCGAGGCGGCGGAAATCCCTGGCGAAGCGAGCTTCGAGCACGACGGCAAGCGTTTCACGCTCAAGCCGATCGTCGAGGAAGGCAGCACGGACCTGTTCTTCATCATCGCCGACCGCACCAGTGGCAAGGAAACCTATGGCGGCGCGCGCTTCCTCTACACGGACGCGCCGAAGGACGGCCGCGTCGTGCTCGACTTCAACCGCGCGCAGAATCCGCCGTGCGCGCTCAACGGCCATGTCGTCTGCCCGACCGCGCCTGCGGGCAATCGACTGCCCGTGCGCGTGGAGGCGGGCGAGAAGACGTATCCGCTCGAGCATTGAGGGAAAAATCGGGGCGGCGCCTGCCGTGCGCCGTTCCGAACCTTGGGTTGGGAGATCAAGACTCTCTCGCTCTACCTGCCGAACCCGTGGCCTGGCCTCCCGCCAATCGTGTGATCCTCATGCGCGCCGCTTTGCGCGTCATCGAACGAGCCGCGCCGCGGCGCCATTCACAGGGGAGCAATCATGGGCAACACGAGACGGTATTTTCTTCCGACGGCGGCGTGCCTGATCGGCGTCGGCATGGCCGACGCGACGGCCGGCACGCTGACCGTCACCGACAGCGGCGACTCCACGGCGACCACCTGCACGCTCGCGCAGGCGATCCACGCGGCCAATCTCGCCAACAATCCCACCAACGGGACGCCGAATGGCGCGACCACGCTGCTGCCGCTGTCGCAATCGGCGACGGCGACGCTCGGCATCGGCGCGTGCGGCGGAGCCAGTCCCGGCGCGAACACGATCTTCTTCGCGCCGTCGCTCGCGGGCGCGACCATCGGCTATTCGGTCGCGGACAATTTCTGGTACGGCCCGAACGCGCTGCCGCCGATCGCGAGCACGATCACGATCGACGGCGGAACGAGTGGCGTCTTCTTGCAGAACACGAACACGGCCCGGTTGCGCTTTTTCTTCGTCGGCGCCGATCCGGCTTCACCCAGTACGCCCGGCTACAACACGCCGGGGCCTGGCGACCTGACGCTGCGTCACCTGACGCTGACCGGCGGCATCCAGCGTGGCGGCAACGGCGGCATGGGTGGCGGCGGTGGCGCCGGCATGGGCGGCGCGATTTTCAACCAGGGGCATCTTACGCTCGACGGCGTGACCTTGGCGTCCAATCGCGCGATCGGCGGCGATGGCGATCAGCAAGGCTTCGGAGCCAGTGGCGGCGGTGGCGGCATGGGACAAGATACGAGCTGGAACGTCCCGGCCGGCGGCATGGGCGGCGCCATCCCGCTGGGAACGGCCGATAGCGGTGCCGCAGGCGGCGCGAGGCCGGCGCCCGGAGCCGGCGGCGGCACGCGATCCGCGCTCGGCGGCAGCGCGCACAGCCCGGACAACTCCGGCAATGGCAGTGGTGGCGGCGGCGATGGCGGAACGCTCTTCGTCAATGGCGCTGGCGCGGGCGGTGGCGGTGGCGGCGGCGCGGGCTTCGGCGGCGGCAACGGCGGAGCGGGCGGTTTGCTGCCCAACAACTATGGTTCGGGCGGCGCGGGCGGCGCTTTCGGTTCCGGAGGCGCTCAAGGCAGCTATTACGACGGCACCACGGGCTCGGGCGGCGGCGGCGGTGGTGGCGGCGGCATTGGCGGCGGCGGCGGTTTCTCCAACACCAATGGTGGACATGGCGGCGGCGGGGGGTTCGGCGGCGGTGGTGGCGGCATCAACGGTTTTTCCGCCAGCCTCGGCGGAGCCGGCGGCTTTGGTGGCGGCGGCGGCAGCTCCGGGAGCTGGGGCTTCGGCGGCGCGTCCGGCGGTTTCGGCGGCGGCACGCCGTCCTCGGGCTACGGCGCGGGCGGCGGCGCAGGATTCGGCGGCGCGGTGTTCAACCATGGCGGCATCGTCGACGTGGTCAACAGCACGCTCTACGCGAATCTCGTGGATGGCGGCCATCGCGGCCCGGATCAGTTCGACAGCGTCGACGCAGACGGCCGCGGTCTCGGCGGCGCGATCTTCAACCTCGACGGCATGATTCGCATCAGTTTTTCGACGTTTGCAGCGAACCAGGCCGACGAGGGCGGCGCGGTTTACTCGCTCGGCTACGGTGCTTCGACGGCGACGGGCGGCGGCGCCGCGGTGTTCCTGGCCTCCGCATTGATGGCGGACAGCGTCGACAACGCGCAGCCTCCGGCGGCGGCGATCGATCTCGTCGCCGATGCGCCGCAGATGGTCGGAGCGCCGGCGTCGACCGCCAATCTGTTCAACAGCCTGACCCTGTCGCCGCCGATGGGCAGCCTCGTCATGCGTTCGGCCGCGCGCGGGCTCGCGCTGCCCGCACCGATGTTCATGACCTTCGATCCGATGCTCGCTCCGCTCGCGCTCAATGGCGGCCCGACGCCGACGATGGCGATCGGCCCCGCCAGCCCAGCGCTCAACGCCAGCAGCAACTGTACCGGCGTCGATGGTGTCGCCGTGGCGACCGACCAGCGCGGACTGCCGCGTCCGCAAGGCCCGGCCTGCGATTTCGGCGCCTATGAGCTCCACGCCAATAACGCCGTGCTTGACGTGACCGTCAGCGTCGGCGGCAGCGTCGACGCGACTCCGGCGCCGACCGCTGGCGGCGGCATCGCCGATTGCACGGCCAGCGGCGGCACCTGCGTGGCGACCTACGGCGCGCAGGACGACCCGTTCGTCACGGTGACGTTGACGCAGACGCCGCAGCCGGGCTTCGCCTTCGTCGGCTGGGGCGGCGATTGCGCCTCGGCTGGCGCGTCGCCGAGCGCGTCGGTGAGCATGCAGATGTCGCGTTCCTGCACGGCGACGTTCTCGGACGCGATCTTCACCGACGGCTTCGACGGAATGTGAACTGTCGTGGCGCGCCCCCGCAGCGGGCGGCGGCGCGCGACAAAGCGGTGGGACCCCCCCCCCCCGGCCCTCGCCGGACGCGCC
>JAKPAN010000286.1 GCA_029779475.1 Pseudomonadota bacterium | reverse complement strand
GGGCGGCTGCCTGACGCCGTCGCTCTTCGCGCGCGCTGCGGCACGTGGCGGGCTGTCGAGCCGGATCGTGCGGCGCAAGCTCGGCGCGATCGACGCCGCGCTGCTTCCTGTCATTCTGCTGCTCAAGGGCGACGAAGCCTGTGTGCTGCTCGGCTGGAACGCCGCCGGAGACGAGGCGCGCCTGCTCTTTCCCGAGACCGGTCAGGGTGAAGTCACCCTCACGCGCAGCGAACTCGCCGAGCGTTACGTCGGCATCGCGCTCTTTGCCCGGCCGCGCTTTACCTTCGATGCACGTACGCCGGAGGTCGGCAAAATCGTGCAGCGGCACTGGTTCTGGGGCGCCTTGCTCGAACAGGCGCCGCTTTATCGCGACGTACTCGGTGCCGCCTTGCTGATCAACGTCTTTGCGCTGGTCATGCCGATCTTCTCGATGAACGTGTACGACCGCGTGGTGCCCAACAACGCGACCGAGACGCTGTGGATGCTCGCGCTCGGCGTGCTGCTAGTGGTCGGCATGGATTTCATGATGCGTCTCTTGCGCGGGCACTTCATCGATCTCGCGAGTGCGCGCATCGACGTGAAGCTCTCGGCGCTGATCATGGAGCGCGTCCTCGGCATGCGCCTGGAAGCCAAGCCGGCGTCGGTCGGCTCATTCACGTCGAACCTGCGTTCGTTCGAATCGGTGCGCGATTTCATCGCCTCGGCGACGGTGACGGCGTTGATCGACTTCCCCTTCGCGCTGATCTTCCTGCTCGTCATCCTCTGGATTTCGTGGCCGCTGGTGCTGATCCCGATCGTCGGCCTGATCGTTGGCGTGATCTACGCCTATGTTGTCCAGCACAAGATGCACGAGCTGTCGGAGACGACCTATCGCGCGGCGGCGCTGCGCAACGCCGCGCTGGTGGAGAGCCTGACCGCGCTCGAAACGATCAAGACGCAGGGCGCCGAAGGCGTCGTGCAGAATAAGTGGGAACGGACGAGCGCCTTCCTCTCGCGCACCAACGCGCAGATGCGCCTGCTGTCGGCCTCGGCGACGAACGGTGCGGCGACGATCACGCAGATCGTCAGCGTTGCGCTGATTGTCGCCGGCGTCTATCTGATCCACGAGCGCTTGCTGACGATGGGCGGCTTGATCGCGGTGAACATGCTCGGCGGCCGCGCCATCGCGCCGCTCGGGCAGGCGGTCGGCATGCTGATGCAGTTCCAGAACGCGCGCATGTCGCTCGAGACGCTCGACAAGCT
>JAKPAN010000335.1 GCA_029779475.1 Pseudomonadota bacterium | reverse complement strand
CGTCACGCGACACATCCTCGGTCTGTACCAGGGCTTGCCCGGCGCGCGCGTGTTCCGTCGCGTGCTCAGCGAGCAGGCGCATCGCTCCGATGCGGATTGGTCGGTCGTCGAGCATGCGATGGCCGCGCGTCGCGAAGCCGTACCGCACGCGCGCGTGGCTTGACGCGGCGGCTTTGCGCGGCGCGGTAGAATCGCGTTTTTTCGCACCGCGCCGCGCATGTCCCTCGTCAATCTCGTCAACGTCGACTACTCCGTCGGCGGCCCGCTGCTGCTCGAAAAAGTCGACCTCGCGATCGAGGCGAACGAGCGCGTCTGCATCGTCGGCCGCAACGGCGCGGGCAAGTCGACGCTGCTGAAATTGATCGCGGGCGAGATCAAGCCCGACGACGGCGAAGTGCGCGTGCAGGGCGGCGTGCGCGTCGCCAAGCTCGCGCAGGAAGTGCCGCACGGCGTCGACGGCAGCATCTTCGATGTCGTCGCCGGTGCGCTCGGCCATCTCGGCGAACTGCTCGCGCAATTCCATCATCTGAGCCATGCGCTCGACGTGCCGGGCAACGCCGACGCGCTCGCGCGCGTGCAGACGCGCATCGACGCCGAGCATGGCTGGGACATCGAGCGCCGCGTGGCGAACGTGCTGACGCGGCTCGATCTGCCCGAAGACGCCGCATTCGCCGCGCAATCCGGCGGCATGAAGCGCCGCGTGCTGCTGGCGCGTGCGCTCGTGCTCGATCCGGACGTGCTGCTGCTCGACGAGCCGACCAACCATCTCGACATCGAGGCGATCGACTGGCTCGAAAAGCTGCTGCTCGATTTCTCCGGCAGCGTCGTTTTCGTCACCCACGATCGCCGCTTCCTGCGCGCGCTCGCGACGCGCATCGTCGAAATCGACCGCGGCCGCGTCACGAGCTGGCCGGGCGACTACGACAACTACCTGCGCCGCCGCGAGGAACGCCTGCACGCGGAAGCGCAGGCGAACGCGTTGTTCGACAAGAAGCTCGCGCAGGAAGAAGTCTGGATTCGCCAGGGCATCAAGGCGCGGCGCACGCGCAACGAAGGCCGCGTGCGCGCGTTGCAGGCCATGCGCCGCGAGCGCGCGCAGCGGCGCGAACTCGGCGGCAACGCGAAGTTGCAGGTTGGCACGGCGGCGGCTTCCGGCCGGCGTGTGGCCGAGGCCGAAAAGGTCTCGTTCGCGCATGGCGAGCGCATCATCGCGCGCGATTTCTCGACGACGATCCAGCGCGGCGACCGCATCGGACTGATCGGCCCGAACGGCTCCGGCAAGACGACGCTGCTGCGCCTGCTGCTGGGCGAACTCGCGCCGCAATCGGGCGAGGTGTCGCTCGGCACGAACCTGCAGATCGCGTATTTCGACCAGCATCGCGCGTCGCTGCGCGACGATCTCAGTGCGCTCGACAACGTGTCCGAGGGCCGCGAATACATCGAGATCGACGGCGCGCGCAAGCACGCGCTCGGCTATTTGCAGGATTTCCTGTTCTCGCCCGAACGCGCGCGGGCGCCGATCACCGCATTGTCGGGCGGCGAGCGCAATCGACTGCTGCTCGCGAAATTGTTCGCGAAGCCCTCGAACCTGCTCGTCATGGACGAACCGACCAACGACCTCGACGTGGAAACGCTCGAATTGCTCGAGGAATTGCTCGCCGACTACAAGGGCACGCTGCTGCTCGTCTCGCACGACCGCGAGTTCCTCGACAACGTCGTCACCGGCACGCTCGCGCTCGAAGGCGACGGACGCGTCGGCGAATACGTGGGCGGATATTCCGACTGGTTGCGGCAAAAGCCGGCGCCCGCGACATCCGCGCCTCGCGCTGGCGTGTCCGCGAACTCGACGGCGAAACCGGCGGAAGCGTCCGTGCGTGAAGCCGTGCCGCCCGCATCGTCGAAGCGCAAGCTCGGCTACAAGGAAACGCGCGAACTCGAACAACTGCCGGCGCGCATCGAATCGCTCGAAACACGTATCGCAGCGCTGGGCGAGGCGATGCAGGATCCCGCGTTCTACCAGCGCGACGCGGCGGCGATCGTTGCATCCAACGACGAGCTCGCCAGTGTGCAACGCGAGCTCGACGCAGCGTATGCACGCTGGGCCGAGCTCGACGGCTGATCAGGACCTTTCGGAATCGGGAGCAGCCGGCGCTTGCGGAGCCGCCGGTGCGGGTGGCGGCGTCGGCGTATGCCATGGCTTCGCAGGCGGCGACGGCGGCACGGGCGGTGGCGGCGGCGCCTTCGCGCCAGGTGAAAGCGGGGCCGGTGGCGCGGGTGGCGCAGCGGGCGGCGTCGGCGGCAATGGCGGCGGCGGTGGCGGTGGAGCGACTTCGAAGATCGAATTGAACTCGGGTGCCTTCACGTCGAGCGCGATCGTCTTGCGTTCGCGCAGCACGCGGATCGGCACGTTCTTGCCTGCGGGCTGGTCGCGCAGCGTGCGCAGCACATCTTCCGGTCGTGCGACGTCCTGGTCGGCGACGCGCGTGATGACGTCGCCGCCGCGGATGCCGGGCAGCGCTTCCGCATTTGCCGCGAGCACGAGCGCGCCTTTTTCCGCGCCGAAATAGTGGCCCAGTTCGGCATTGAGCGGCGCCATGTTGAGGCCCCACCACGGCATGTTGCGGCGGATTTCGATGCGCATGTGCTCGGCGTTCGCGCGCGCGGCTTGCGCATCGGCGCGAGCCATCTGCGCGTCGGCGCGGATCTTTTCCGCGTCGATGCGCTGCGCATCGCGCTCAGCGCGTTGTGCGTCGCGCTGCGCGCGCGCGATGTCGGCGCGCATCTCAGGCGCCAGCGGCGCATCGCCGATCGCATCGGCGATGACGTACGGCTCGCGGCGCTCGGCCTTGAGCGGGAACTTCAGCGTCTTGCCGTCGCGGCGGACTTCGACGAGGAGATCCTGATCGACTTTGAGGTTGCGCAGGATGCTGTTGGTCGAATCCGTTTCGTCCTTGGCGCCTTGTTTGATCGTGACTGCGTCATGCGTCTCCAGATGGGTGATGACGTCGCCTACACGCATCCCCGCGCGCGCCGCCGGACTTCCGGGTGTCACCGCCGACACGAGCAGTTCCTTGTCGGACTTGCCGGATGGGCTGACGACGACGCCGATCATGCCGCGATCCGGGTCGCCGAGATAACGCATCGCGTATGCGCGCGGGCCGGCGTCGCCGAGCTGGCCGGAGAGCTTGCCCATCCTGCGCGACAGTTCCTGCATTTGTGCGCGCAGTTCGGCGAGTTCGGCGCGCGCGGCTTGCGGATCGACCGGCTTGGCTTCGGGTGCAACCGCTTCGGGCGCGTCCGCTTTCGGCGCGACCGGATCGGCCGCGGATGCGAACGGAGGCAAGACGGCGGCGAGCGCGAATGCCAGCGCGTGAACGAGTGGAATGCGTTTCATGGAACGTCCTCAGATGGCGTGCAGGGCGGCGACGCGCGCGTCGCCTTTGACGGAAAGCGCGGCGGCGCCGCGGATGGTGGCGAGGTCTTCGAGCAGGTCGACGCGGCGCTGCCAGAGCGGCAGCGCTTCGGCGTCGTTGCGCGTCGCGTCGAGTTGCACGTCGACGACGCCGTTGAGGTCTTCGACTTCGCCCGCGGCCATGAGATCGCGGCCGTTTTGCGGCGATTGCGCGGAGACGGCGGCGATCCAGGTTTCGAGCGAGTGCGAGCGGCGGCGCAGCGCGTCGACGGCGTTCGCCGTCGTGGCAGTGGTCGTCGTCGACGTGTCCTGCGTCGGCGTGGGCGTGGCAACAGGCATCGAAGCGACGATCGGTGCTTCGCGTTCGGCGACGCGCGACAGCAGCAGCGCGAGCGCCACGCCCGCGGCGAGCGCAGCCGGAAGCGCGACGCGCCATGTACGCGCGCGGCGCCGCTGCGCCAGCGACTGCGCGAGCTGCGGCCACAGGTCGGTTTGCGGTGCGGCGCCGGGTAGCGCGCGCAAGGCGTCGGCCAGCGAGCGCGGCGGATTCATGCCGTGGCTGTCAGACATGGCGTGGCCTCCGTGTTTTCGGACAGGGACGGATCGAGCAGGTCGCGCAGGCGCAGGCTGCCGCGCGCGACTTGCGACTTGGAAAAACTCACGGATTTGCCAGTCATCGCGGCAATCTCCTGATGCGTGTATTCCTCGACGTGGTAGAGCCAGAGCACGCTGCGCGTGAGCGCGGGCAAGCGTGAGAGCGCGTGTTCGAGATGGCGCGCGTCGGCGAGCATCCACGGCGCGGGTTCGGCGCTCGGCAGGTCGGCATCGTCGGGAAATTCCTCGAAGGCGACGCCGCGATCGCGGCGCAGTTTCATCAAGGCTTCGTTGACGACGATCTGGCGCAACCACGACCAGAACGGCGCGTCGCCGCGGAATTGGCCAACGCGTTCGAGCAGTCGCAGCATCGCGTCGTGCATCGCCTCGCGCGCGCTGTCGGCATTGCCGAGCATGCGCAGCGCGAGCGTGTAGGCCGGCCGCTCGAACAGGCGGTAGATCTGTTCGAGCGCGCGCGCTTCGCCGCGCCGCGCGCGGGCGAGGACGAGGTCGGGAACGTCGATCTGGAAGTTCGAGGCAGTCACGCGATGGAAGGATGCGCCATGCCGCGCAAAGGTCGCAGCGTTCGACGAGGGATTGTCCGCGGGCATC
>JAKPAN010000273.1 GCA_029779475.1 Pseudomonadota bacterium | reverse complement strand
ACTGCTCGTTGAGCCAGCCGTCGTAGCCGACCGCGCGCAGGTGCGCGATGTCGGCGTCGGTCGCGCCGAAGGTCGCCTGAGTAAGGAAACGCACGGCTTCGGCGTCGTCGGCCGGCGTGGTGAACACGGACTCGAAACCGCCGCGGAAAACCTGATCGGGAAAATGACTCGCCGCGTGGGTATCGAACGTGCCCGCGATGGCCATGACGAAGACGACCGCTTTCCCCAATGCCGCGATGCGCATGGCTGCCCGCCGTGATTTCGAACACGGGTGAATCTAGCGCTGGCTACGCAGGATTTTCCTCGACACGCCGCGCAAAATCGGAGCGCCTCAACGCTTTTTTGCGTGACCGGCACCACGTTCGCGGCGTGGCGCCGCGGGCAGCGCCCAGAGCAGGCGATCGATGTCGCGCCCCCAACCGAACGCGTCGAGGTCGACGCGGCCATTGCGCACGAGCACGCCCTCGCCCGCGAGCCGGCGCACCTGCTCGCGGAACGCGCGGCTGCCGGGCGGGAACGCGATGCGACCGTCCGAACGCAGCACGCGTTGCCACGGCAGGCCGGCGTCGCCTGCCTCGCCGAGCACGCGGCCGACCAGCCGCGCGCGGCCGGGCAAGCCGGCGCGGCGCGCAATTTCGCCGTAGCTGGCGACGCAACCTTGCGGGATCGCGGCGATCGCGGCGCGGATCGCCTCGTGCGCGGCGGCGGTGTCGTGCGCTGACTTCATCGAGCGCGCACGCTAGCATGGCGACACAGCAAAGTTGGAGTCGCGCCGTGCAGAGTTTCGAGCAGATCCGATCGCATCTCGGCGCGGCGCACGCGCTCAAGACCAACGATCCCTACCTCATCAGCTTCGACCTCACGCTCGGCGACGGACGCCACCAGGGCGTGTATCTCGCCGAACTGGAAGACGAGGACGGCGAGAAGGTGTTGCGCATCTCCACGCCCGTCGGCCCGTTCACCGGCATCGACGCGACGCGCTGCTTGCGTTTCAACTGGCAGCAGCGTTCGGGCTATTTCGCGGTCAGCGACCTCGAAGGCTCACCCTACCTGCACCTGTGCGAAAACCGGCCGTACGCGCTGCTGAGCAGCGCCGAAGTCGACCGCCTCGTTGCCGAACTCGGCGCGCTCGGCGATCGCATCGAGCAGGCGATCTCGAGCGGCGGCGACGTGTTCTGACGGCTCAGACCGGCAAGCCGAGCGTCCGCGCCAGGCGCACCAGCAACCAGGCGATCATGCCGGTCACCGGCAGCGTCAATATCCACGCCCAGACCATGCGTTCGACGATCGTCCAGCGGATCGCGTTGGCGCGCTTGGCGACGCCGACGCCGAGGATCGCCGCGGAAATGTTGTGCGTCGTCGATACCGGGATGCCGAAATGCGAGGCGGCGAGGATCACGCTCGCGGACGCGCTTTCCGCGGCGAAACCGTTGATCGGGTGAAGCTTCACCATCTTGTGGCCGAGCGTCTTGATGATGCGCCAACCGCCCGCGGCGGTGCCGGCGGCCATGACCATCGCGCAGGTCAGCTTGATCCACAGCGCGATCTCGAACTTGTGGTTCGCGTCCTCGTTCACGCGCAGGAAATGCAGCCACGCCGGCAGTTGTTCGAGCGTGCCCGCGGCGGTCGCGCCGGCGAGCGCGAGCGCGATGATGCCCATCGTCTTCTGCGCATCGTTCATGCCATGCGACAAGCCCATCGCCGCAGCCGACACGAGCTGCGCCTTGCCGAAGAACGCGTTCACGAACGGCGTCCGTCCGAATCGCCGCAACATGCCCTGGCGCGAGCCGAGGAATTCGATCAGCGAAAACAGCAGGCCCATGAGCAGGAAGCCGAGGATGAAACCCGCGACCGGCGAGGTCACCATCGGCACGATCACTTTCGGCACGACGCCCTTCTCGCCCCACCAGTGCGCGCCGCCCTGCGCCCAGATGATCGCGTTCCAGTTGTTGCCCGCCGCGGCCAGCGCCGCGCCGCAGAGGCTGCCGACCAGCGCATGCGAGGAGCTTGACGGCAAGCCCCACCACCAGGTGATGAGGTTCCAGATCACCGCGCCGAGCAGCGCGCAGATGAGCACCACGGGCGTCACCGCGACGAGCTGCGTGTCGACGAGGCCGGCCGCGATCGTCTGCGCGACGGCGGTACCGGCGAGCGCGCCGACGAGGTTCGTCGACGCCGCAAGCAGCACGGCCTGACCGGGGCTGAGCACCTTGGTCGCGACCACCGTCGCGATCGAATTGGCCGTGTCGTGGAAACCGTTGATGTATTCGAACGCGAGCGCGATCAGGACGACCAGCAGGACGAGCGTCAGTGCCATGGGCGGGCCTCGCTGCCGGGTCAGGAATTCTTGAGCACGATCTGGAACACGACGTTGCCGGCGTCGCGGCAGCGGTCGATCGCCTTCTCCAGCAGCTCGAACAGATCCTTGAGCAGCAGCACGCGCAACGCTTCGTGGCGGCCGCTGTAGAGGTCGCGATACAGCTCGACCATGAGGCGGTCGGCCTCGTTCTCGATCGCCTGCAAGCGGTCGTTGAGCAGTCGTATCGCGCCGAGATCCATGCCCTTGCGCAGGTGGAACACCATCTCGCGAATCACCTCGGCGGCCTTTTCCAGCAGCGCCGCGCGCGAGGCGAAGTCGATGTCGCCGAGGCGGTCGGACGCGAGCGAATAGCGCTCGGCGAATTTCGCGATCGATTTGGTGATCTTGTTCAGCGCCGCCGACAGCGCCTCGATGTCCTCGCGGTCGAGCGCCGTGACGAAGGTGTTGACGAGTTCGCGGTTGATCTCCGCGCTGAGATCCTTCTCGCGCTTGCGCGCATGCATGAAGTCCGCCAGCGACGGCGTCTGCTGGCGCGTGCTGAACAGGTTCACCAGCGCGCTCGCCGAATCGCGGGCGGTTTGCGCGCTGGCTTCGAGCAGACCGTAGAACTTGTCGCCTTTTCCGAAAATCGTCTGCAGCGAGAACATGCGCGCCCCGTTTCGTGTGGAATATGCGGCGCCGGACCCGTGTTTCCCCCGCCCGGCGGCGCGCATATGTTACAGCAGTGTTTCAGTAGTAAGACGCTTGGCGTCGCGAAGCGCGCAGTTGCTAGACTCCGGAGGCGATGCGCGGGGGCGCGCAGGAGTCCGACCGTCCGCATGTTCATCGAAATCCTCTGCGTGGTCGTGCTCGCGCTCTGCAATGGCTTCTTCGCACTCAGCGAGATGGCGCTGATGACGGCGCGGCCGAGCCGGCTCAAGCAGCTCGCGCGCACCAGCCGCCGCGCGCAGTCCGCGCTCGAACTCACGCGTCAGCCCGAAGACTTCCTCGCCACCGTGCAGGTGTTCATCACGCTGCTGCAGATCAGCGCGGGCGCGGCGCTTGGCGCCGACATCGGCGCAGCACTCGGCACCGTGCTCGACGACCTCGACCTGCCCGGCTTCGACCACTACGCCGCCGCGATCGGCGTCGCCATCAGCGTCGCCGGCATCACCTTCGTCAACATGCTGCTCGGCGAACTCGCGCCCAAGCGCATCGCGCTCGTCGATCCCGAACGTTTCGCGACCGCGGTTGCGCTGCCGATGCGCGCGATGACGTGGCTGGCCCGGCCGGCAGCGTTCGTGCTCATCGCGCTCACGCGCTGGTTGCTGCGCCTGCTGCGCATCGACCGCGCCAGCCGCGAGCACGTCAGCGAAGAGGAAATCCGCCTGCTCGTCGCGGAAGGCGCCGACCAGGGCGTGATCGATTCCGACGAACGCAACATGGTCAACCGCGTGTTGCGCCTCGGCGACCGCAGCGTCGGCAGCATGATGACGCCGCGCCCGCGCATCGCCTGGCTCGACGTGTCCGCGTCGCTGGAAGAAAACCTCGCGGCGATGCGCGAAGCGTCGTACTCGCGCTACCCGGTCTATCGCGGCGACGAACAGGAAGTGCTCGGCGTGCTCGAGGTCAAGCGCATCATCGGCCGCATCGCGCGCGTGCCGAATCCCGATCTGTTCAAGCAGCTGCGGCCGCCGCTGTACGTGCCCGACACCGCGCGCGCGCTCGACCTGCTCGAGGAATTCCGCGACGCCGAGACGACGCTCGCGCTGGTCGTCGACGAATACGGCGACATCATCGGCCTTGTCACGCTCAACGATTTGCTGTCGACCGTCGTCGGCAAAGCCGCGACCACGCCCGCACAAGCGCATGCGCAGCCGATCGTGCAACGCGAGGACGGCAGCTGGCTCGTCGACGGCAGCCTCGCCGCCGATGACCTGCGCGAACTGCTCGGGCTGGGCGAATTGCCCGGTGAGGACGAACACGACTTCCACACCGCAGCCGGCATGCTCACCGCGCACTGGGGCCGCATTCCGCAAGCCGGCGAGCACTTCAGCGCGAGCGGCTACCGCTTTGAAGTCGTCGATCTCGATGGCGCGCGCATCGACAAATTGCTGGTCTCGCGCGCCGTCTGATCGGCGCTGACGAACCGCTTCATTCCGGCGTGTCGTCGGCGCGATCGCGCGCGAGCCGCGCCATGCGCGACGCGTCGGCGAGCACGCCGTGCAGCACGCGCAGTTCGCGCTGGTCGGGCTCGGCGCGCAGGAACAGGCGGCGCAGGCGTTGCAGGATGACGTCCGGCGAGCGGCCCTTGTGGAAGTCGATGTCGTCGAGCGTGCGCGAAAGGTGCTCGAAAAACGCTTCCATCAGCGCGGCGTCGGCGGGCGGATCGCGCGATTCGACCGCTGCGCTCGCCCCGCCTTGCGCAAGCCATGCCTCGCGGATTTCCCAGGCCACGACTTGCACGGCTTGCGAAAGGTTGAGCGAGCCGTAGGTCGGATCGGTCGGCACGGTGATCGCGGCGTGGCAATGCTTGATCTCGTCGTTGCTGAGCCCGGACTGCTCATTGCCGAACATCAACGCGACCTGCTGTCCCGCGTTCGCCGCGTCGAGGATGCGACGCGCGGCGGTGCGCGGATCGAGCTCGTCGATTTCCACGCCGCGACGCCGCGCGGTCGCACCGAGCACGAGATGGCAATCCGCCAGCATCGGCGCCAACTCGTCGCCCACGCGCGCGGCCGCGAGCACGTCGCCCGCGCCCGCGGCGAGCGCACTCGCCTCCGCGTGCGGGAACGCGTGCGGCGCGACGAGCACGAGGCGGTGCAGGCCCATCGTGCGGATCGCTCGCGCAGCCGAGCCGATGTTGCCCGGGTGTGAGGTGTTGACGAGGACAAAGCGGATGCGCTCGAGCGCGTCGGCGGGCGTGGCGGTCATCGGGTCTGCGTGGCAATCGTTTCGAGCCGCGCATCGTGCCACGACACGCCGCGATCGCGGCAAGGAAGCATCGCCATCGGTCTCCATCGACGGCATCCACCGCCGGTGCGAAGCGCGCCGCGTTTGGCCGCAGCGGCCCGATCTGCTAGGCTCGCGCGCCGCCGCGGTCGATCCGCGGCCGTTCTTTTCCACTTCGCCCAGCGAAACGACATGCCAAGACCCGCCGTGAACGTGGCGGTGCGCGCCGCGCGCGCCGCCGGCCAGATCATCCTGCGTTACATGAATCGACTGGACAGCCTCGAGGTCATCGAGAAGCAGCGCCACGACTACGTCTCGGAGGTCGACAAGCTGGCCGAAGCGGAAATCATCCGCGAACTGCGCCGCGCCTATCCGCGCGACGCGATCCTGGGCGAGGAATCCGGCCAGATCGGCAAGTCGCGCAACGTCTGGACGATCGACCCGCTCGACGGCACGCACAACTACCTGCGCGGTTTCCCGCATTTCAGCGTGTCGATCGCGCTGGTCGAGAATGGCGAGCCGGTCGTCGGCGTGGTCTACGATCCGCTGCGCGACGAACTGTTCACCGCGAGCAAGGGCGACGGCGCGTTCCTCAACGACCGCCGCATCCGCGTCGGCAAGCGCGACAACCTCGGCGGCGCGTTGCTCGTCACCGGCTTTCCTTACCGTCAACGCCGCCATCTCGACGCGCAGATGGCGATGACTCGCGCCCTGCTCAACGAGGCCGAAGACATCCGCCGCACCGGGTCGGCTGCGCTCGATCTTGCCTACGTCGCCGCGGGTCGCGTCGACGGCTACTTCGAGATCGGCCTGTACGCGTGGGACATGGCCGCAGGCTGCTTGCTCGTGCGCGAAGCGGGCGGCCGCTACTGCGACTTCACGGGCCGCGACGGCATTCCCGAGACAGGCAACCTCGTCGCCGGCAACGTCCGCGTCGCCAACGCGATGGTGAAGGCGATCGCGCCGGAAGTGACACCCGTCCTCGCGCGCTGAGCGCGAGGCGCTTTCCCACGGAAACGCGAGGCGCGTGACAACGCGCTTTTACTGCTGCCTTTATGCCACGCCGGGACACCGGCTGTGGCAAACGCGTGGCCGCCGTGCGCAAACCCTGGAATTCGTTCGCAGCGAACTCGACGGACAAGCGCGCTTTGAACAAAGCCGCATCGGCATCCCGACGGATGCATGCTGCTCATTGAACGTGTGGCCAAGGGTGGCCGCTTCTGGATTCGCTGAAATCAGCGTGAGTCCGGCAGAAGTATCCGCAAGCCAAAGCGACAATCATGGATCGATCGCAAAATCAGACCGCAAAAGAAAAAGCCCGGCTTGCGCCGGGCTTTTTCGTATTGCTTGGCACGAAGCCGGTCTTACTGACCCGGGTTCTCGACCTTCAGCTCGGTGCGGCGGTTGCGCGCACGGCCTTCCTTCGTCGAGTTCGTGTCGATCGGCTGCGACTCGCCGAAGCCCTTGACCGCCGTGATGCGATCGGCAGTGATGCCGTGCGCGGTCAGGTAGTCGGCAACGATCTGGGCGCGACGCTCGGACAGGCCCTGGTTGTACTGGTCGGTACCGATCGAGTCGGTATGGCCGTCGAGTTCAACCTTGATCTGCGGGTAGCGGTTGAGCGCGTCGATCGCCTGATCGAGGATCGCGACGGAGTCGGCGGTCGGCACGGCCAGCGTCGGCTCGATCTTGTGCTCACCCTTCTTCGGACGGTCGAACTTGAAGTTCACGCCGCGCAGGTCGATGACGACCTTCTGCGGGCAGCCGTCGGGACCGACGATGGTGCCAGCCGGCGTATCCGGGCACTTGTCGTCGCAGTTGTTGACGCCGTCGTGGTCGTCGTCGAGCGTGTGGCAGTCCGGGGTCGCCGGGACAACGGCCGGAGTCGTCTGCGCCGGAGCCGTGGCATGGCCGAAGCTGTAGACGAGGCCAACGGTGACGAGACCGTCGAGGTAGCCGTCCTTGTGGGAAATGTTGTAGCCGAGCTGGTCGGAGATGTTGCCGCGCGTGTTGTCGTCCTTGTCATAGCGGGCAGCGATTTCGCCGCGCAGCGCCAGGTTCTCGGACATGTTGTACTGCACGCCACCGCCGATGGTGACCATCGGATCCCAGCCGCTGTTGTTGCCGTTCAGGCCCTTGCTGTTCGGCGGCGGGGCGCTGAGGCTGCCCGAGTAGGCGGTGTGGCGCTGGGCGCCGACGCCGGCCATCACGTACGGACGGAACTGCGAGCCTTCGTCACCGAAGAACCAGCGCGCGCTCACGCCGAGCGTGACGCTTTCCCATTCGTGATGGGCGCGCCAGGAATTGTCCTTGAAGCTGGCATTGTTGATGCCGTATTCGAAGTCGACGGCGAGATGCGGGTTGACCCACACGCCAGCGCCGAAGCCGCCGTAAACGGACGTGTCCGTCTTGCGGTTGCTGTCCGGAATGACCGCGCCGATGCGCGGAGCGATGTACCAATTGCCGAAATCCTGCGCCTGGGCAACGGCGGAACCGCCGAGCAGCGACAGGGCGATGAGCGCACTAAGGGCATTACGTTTCATTATTGAGGACTCCTCTCTCGTTTTGATTCTGACGCCTGCCCTGATTCAGGGGCGCAGGTCACTCACTCTTGCTTCAGCAGTATACGCCAAACCAACGGTGCTAAAACATCCGTTTAACAATTTTGCATCAGCAATGCCGGCGAAGTCTAACCGCTGCCGAAACAGGCCACCAGTCACTTGTGAACAAGCCGTTAAGCCTCGCCTCAGTTCAGTTTGCGGGCAGGCTCAAGCGCGATGGTACGGATGGCCTTCGAGAATCGTCACTGCGCGGTAAAGCTGTTCGGCGACGACAAGACGCACCAGCATGTGCGGCAACGTCAGCGGCCCCAGCGACCACTGCTGGTCGGCACGCGCGAGCACGTCCGCCGCGTGTCCGTCCGGACCGCCGACGAGAATGGCCAGATCGCGCCCCGATTGCCGCCAGCGCGCCAATTGCTCCGCCAATTGCTCGCTCGACCAGGATTTGCCGCGGCCATCGAGCGCGACGACGTGGACATCCTTCGGCAACGCGGCAAGCACGGCCGCGCCCTCGTCCGCGATCGCGCGCGCGGGGTCACGCCCCTTGCCGCGCGCGCCGAGCGGGATTTCCACGAGATCCAGCGGCAATTCGCGCGACAGCCGCTTGCGGTATTCCGCAAATCCCTCGGCGACCCATGTCGGCATGCGTTCGCCGACGGAAATCAGGCGGGCTTTCATCAACCCGCGCGGCCGCGCCAAGGCGATCGACGAGGCGAAAAAACCATGTCGGTCATGCCGGTCACGATTTTTATCCGGCGGCCGGCAGCAAGCGCGCGGCTCGCCAGACGCATCAGGCTGGCATTTCGCCGCTGTCGCCGACGCTCCACAGCCTTTCAAGGCCATAGAACTCGCGCGTGCGCGGCAGCATGAGGTGGACGATGACATCGCCGAGGTCGACCAGCACCCATTCCGCCTCGCGCTGACCTTCGACGCCGATGGGCGGATTGCCGGCCTGCTTGGCTTTCTTCACGACTTCGTCGGCGATCGACTTGACGTGCCGCGACGAGGTGCCGCTGGCGACGACCAGCAAGTCGGCAACCGAACTCTTTCCGCGCACGTCGACTTCGACGACGTCCTTGGCCTTGAGATCGTCCAGCGCCGCGATCACGAGATTGCGCAGGCGCTCGAAACCGTCGAGCACCTTGGCGACCTTCGGCTTCGTCTTCGCAGCGCCCCTGACCGGGCCCGCCTTGGCCTGCGCCTTCTTGTCCACGGCGGGCGCGGCCTTGCGCGCCGGCGACTTCGCGGCGGGTCGCGCCGCGACCTTCTTCGCAGGTGCTTTCTTCGGCGCCGCCTTCTTTGCGGGGGCCTTCTTCGCTGCGGTCTTGCCGCGGGCGGCAGGAGCCTTGGCGGCCTTCGGGGATGCGGCTTTGCGCGGAGCAGCGCGCGATTGCGACGTAGCCAAGCGGAAGCGACCTCTCATCGTCATGACGCGCCGGCGGCGGCGCGAGGCCAGTATAGGCCGATTCTCCGCTGCCGGTCAGCGCCGCGCCTGGCGGATGGACGAGGCGCCTTGCACGCGATCGCGCGGATGCAGCGTCCGTCAATCCGCCGGCGCCGTGCGCCAGTCGCCGCGCCCTCCTTCGCGCCGGACGCTTCCGGGGCCGCCGAACGGCGTGACGCGGCCGTCGACGTCGGGAATCGATTTCAGGTACTCGACAATCGCCCAGCGCTCGCCTTCGTCGAGCAGACGCCCGACGACGCCGCCGCCCTTCGGTGCGTTTTCGAACGAATGTCCCGCATTCGAGTTGCCGGGCAATGCGGTATCGAACAGGAAACCGTCCGATTGCGTCGTGTCGACGCCAATCTTGATCGGGTCGAAGCCGCGGCTGATGCGGAACGTCTTCGAACGCTGTGCCGCGGGCAGCAGCATCTCGTAGAGGTTCGGCACCGAGCCGTTGTGCAGGAATGGCGCCGTCGCCCATACACCGTCGCGCGGTGCGGCCTTGTAACCGCGCGATTCGGGCGGCGGCGAGAGCTCGTTACCGTACGGGCGATAGCCATGCAGGTCGGCGAGTTCTTCCGGTGTGAGACCAAGCCGCGCGATCGCCTTGTCGATGAGCGCGCTGATGAGCGTGACGTCGAACACGGCACTCGGCACGAGCGCCTTGCCGGTGTACGGCGCCGGCGTGTAGGCCGCCAACGCACCAGTCAACGAATACGGCAACTTGTTGTCGAGCTGGCTTGCGTCGGTGCCGACGTACGACGCCTTCACGATGCGGTTGTCGATGAAGCGCTTGCCGTGGGCGTTCGGCTCTGTCCATTTGTACGGCCAGCTGGTGTGGCAGCCGGAGCAGTTTTCCTCGAACAGCTTCGCGCCGCGCGCGGCTTTGACGCGGTCGATGCGGCCGAACACATTTTCGGGCCATTTCGGCGGCGCCAAGCGCTGCAATGCGGTTTCGATCTGCCACAAGTGCAGTATGTCGCTACTGGCGTCGAACAGGCCCTCGGCGGGTGACGCAGAACGCAGATCGAACGCGGCGTACACGCCCGCGGTTTCGCCGACGTTGCGGAAGAGCGGATCCTGCACCACGCCAGACCATTGCACCCATGCCGATTGCGGTGCGTTCCAGAGGAACGGAGGCTTTGCAGGGGCGGTCACCGGATACCAGTTTTCGGCGATGCCGGCGAGGTTCTGCAACTGATTGTGGATCATGCCAAGCGCATCGATGCGGCCCGGCCCCCATTCGATCGGCGCTTGCATCGACACGCTGGCGTAGTGGTGGATGACAGCGGCCTGCGATTCAAGCCGGCGGCGCAGGTCGTCGCGGCGCTCGCCGACGGCACCGATGCGCGTTGCGAGGCGATCGAACTTCGCAGCATCGGCGAGATGCGCCTGCAATGCCGCATCGAGATCGGTTGTCATTGCCTTAGTGTCGAACGTGTGCGCGCCGGCGCCGTCGACGATGATGTTCTTGTCTTGGTAGCGCAGCACCGAGGTGTGGCACGCGGCACAGGTCAGCCCGACCCATTCGCCGCGCCAACGGCCTTCGCCGATCGTCGCCTTGGCGACGCCGATCGGCAATCCCTCGGGATTCGTCTTGGCATCGGGCCGCTGCGGAATCAAACCGTAGCGGATCGCATTGGCGTCTGAGCGGAACAGGTCGCTCCCGGTCGCCGTCTTGAGATTGGCGTAGATGTCCCACGACAGCACTGCCGAACCCTGCGACACCTGGTAAAACCAGCGCCGGTCGGCCTCGCTCCAAGCCTGATCGAGCCACAGGGTATGGCTTGGCAACGCTGTGGCCGAGTGCGGCCGCGGCGCAGCCATGGCGCTCGGCAATGCCAGAACGGCAGCAACAATGGACACGGTGATGGACAGTCGAACGGCACGCATGCTGGCTCTCCCCTTGCTGGTTTCATTCTCTACGCGCAACAGCGCCCATACACGGATCATTCGCATGAAGACCCCTGCGCAGCCCACCGGCACCGCTGCGCTACACTAGGCGGCCTTTCTCCTCGCGGCGCGGCCGCCTCCTGCGCATGTCGAACGACGCCCGCGAAACCCCTGTCGAAACCCCGCCGTTCAGCGCGCTCGGTCTGCCCGAGCCTCTGCTCGCCGCGCTGGCCGACGTCGGCTACGAAACGCCATCGCCGATCCAGGCGGCGACGATCCCGCCGCTGCTCGAAGGCCGCGACGTGCTCGGCCAGGCGCAGACCGGCACCGGCAAGACCGCCGCGTTCGCGCTGCCGGTGCTCGCGCGCATCGACCTGTCGAAGACCAAGCCGCAGGCGCTCGTACTCGCGCCGACGCGCGAACTCGCGATCCAGGTCGCCGAGGCGTTCCAGCGCTACGCCTCACACATGCCCGGTTTCCACGTGTTGCCGATCTACGGCGGCCAGAGCTACGGCCCGCAGCTCGGCGGCCTCAAGCGCGGCGCGCACGTCGTCGTCGGCACGCCGGGGCGCGTCATCGATCATCTCGAACGTGGCTCGCTCGATCTCTCGCAACTCGAAACGCTCGTCCTCGACGAAGCGGACGAAATGTTGCGCATGGGCTTCATCGACGACGTCGAAGCCGTGCTCAAGAAAACGCCCGAATCGCGCCGCATCGCGCTGTTTTCGGCGACGATGCCGAGCCAGATCAAGCGCATCGCGCAGACCTATCTGCGCGAGCCCGTCGAGATCTCGATCAAGGCCAAGACGACCACCGCGACCAACATCCGCCAACGCTATTGGTACGTCAGCGGCTTGCAGAAGCTCGACGCGCTCACGCGCATCCTCGAAGCCGAACCGTTCGAGGCGATGATCATCTTCGCGCGCACCAAATCGGCCACCGAGGAACTCGCGCAGAAGCTGCAGGCGCGCGGTTTCGGCGCCGCCGCGATCAACGGCGACGTCGCGCAGGCGCAGCGCGAGCGGCTCATCCAGCAGCTCAAGGACGGCAAGCTCGACATCCTCGTCGCCACCGACGTCGCCGCGCGCGGCCTCGACGTCGAACGCATCAGCCACGTGCTGAATTACGACATCCCGACCGACACCGAAGCCTACGTCCACCGCATCGGCCGCACCGGCCGCGCCGGCCGCAGCGGCGAGGCGATCCTGTTCGTCGCGCCGCGCGAGAAGCGCATGCTCATGGCGATCGAACGCGCCACGCGCCAGCCGATCGCCGAGATGCAGTTGCCGAGCGTCGAAGTCGTCAACGACCAGCGCATCGCCAAGTTCAAGCAGCGCATCGCCGATGCGCTCGGCAGCGACGATCTCGGCGTATTCCGCCAACTCGTCGAACAGTACGAACAGGAGCGCAACGTGCCGGCGGTCGAGATCGCCGCCGCGCTCGCGCGCCTCGTGCAAGGCTCGCAGCCACTGCTGCTCGCGCCGGCGCCCGCGCGCGCGGAACGTGCCTTCGAGCGCGGCGCGCGCGATGGCGCGTACGAACGCGGCCCGCGCGAGGATCGGTTCGCGAAGAAGTCGCGCGGCGGGTTCGAACCCGTCGATCGCGAGCCGCGCCAGAAGCGTTCCGACCAGCATGCCGACTCGCCGTTCCCGCGCACGCGCGAGCCCGGCGCGCCCGCAGCGCGCGAAACGACGCGCAGCCACGATCGGCCCGACAGCGCGCCGACGCACGATTCGCGTGGCGAGACGCACCAAAACGAACGCGCCGCGCGCAGCGACACGCGGCCGCCGCGCTCGCATCATCGCGAAGGCAACGACGAACGCGCGCACCAGCACCGCGAGCGCGAGTTGCCGCCGCGTCGCGAGCGCGACTCGCATCGCGAACGCGGCGCGCACGTGCCCGACGAAGGTTTCGAGACGTTCCGCATCGAAGTCGGCCACGACCACGGCGTGAAGCCGGGCAACATCGTCGGCGCGATCGCCAACGAAGCCGGCCTCGACAGCAAGCACATCGGCCGCGTCGACATCCAGGGCAACCACAGCTTCGTCGACCTGCCCTCCGGCATGCCATCGGAAATCTTCAAGCACCTGAAGACGGTCTGGGTGTCCGGCCAGCAGCTGCGCATCACGCGCGGCGGCGAGGAACCGGATTTCGGCAAGCCGCACAAGCCGAAGGGGCCGCCGTCGTTCCGCCCGAAACCGCAGGGCGGCTTCGATCGCCCGAAGCGGCCTTCGTCGAAGAAGCCGCCACGGTGACGTTCGCGCCGCGTCGACCTCGACGCGGCCATGCGGATCGCTCTACCCCGGCTCGCCGCGCGGCGCGCGAT
Organism: Pseudomonadota bacterium; assembly: GCA_029779475.1. Lineage (GTDB taxonomy): Bacteria > Pseudomonadota > Gammaproteobacteria > Xanthomonadales > Rhodanobacteraceae > Dokdonella_A. The sequence goes on along the minus strand of JAKPAN010000273.1, from coordinate 4,680 downwards.
ACGGCGCAAGCAGCGCGGGATCGGCGAACAACGCATCGGAAACGAGCCAGCGCGGCTCGCGTCCGGCTGCGAGCAGCGCGCGCACCTGCGTCGCGGAAATCTCCAGCGGGGTGACCGGGATCGGCAGCACGCGGCCGGCCGGCGATTCGCGCAGGGATTGCGCGCTGTTCGCGCGGCGCGAGGCGATCTTGGTGCGCAGTTCGGTCGGCAACGTGCCGCCGTGGCCGGGGCGCGTGAGCACGCCGATGTGCGCGTGCGCGAACAATTCCGTCCAGCGATGCCAGGTCGGCAATCCCGCGAACGCGTCGGCGCCGACGAGCAATACGAGCGGACGATCCGCGCCGATCTCGTCGCGCAATTCAACCAGCGTGTCGATCGTGTACGACAGGCCTTCGCGGCGCAGTTCGCGCGTGTCGAGCGTCAATCGATCCTGCCCCGCGAGCGCGGCGCGCACGAGCGCGGCGCGCGTGCCGGCATCCGCGACCGGCTGCTCGCGATGCGGAGGCACATTCGCCGGCAGCAGGCGCACGTCCGCACCGAGGAATTCCGCCGCTTCCCACGCGACGCGCAAATGCGCGTTGTGGATCGGATCGAAGGTGCCGCCGAAGATCGCGAGCGGTTTCACGCCAGCAATCCCGCCGCCTTGCGCGGCGCAGCGATCGCCGCGACGAGGCGTTCGAATTCGCGCCAGGCATCGCCATCGCCGCGGCCCTTGGCGATGCGGTCGATGCGTCCTACCTGGGCGAGGCAGTTTTCCCAGTGCGCGCGGCCGCCGCCCTTGAGCGCGCGTTCGAACATCGACGTGCGCGTCTTCGGCCAGATGTTCTCGCTGCGCAACGCGAGTGTGGGATTCGACGCCGAGGAGACGCGCGCGAGCACGCGCAGTTGCGTGAGCATCCAGCCGAGCATCGGGATCAGTTCCTCGCCTTCGGCACGCAGGCCAGCGACGATGTGCAGCGCGCGGTTCGCGTCGCCGCCAAGCGCGGCGTCGGCGAGGCGGAACACGTCGTAGCGCGCGTCGTCGGCGACGCTGGCTTCGAGCGTGCGCTCGTCGAGCGTGCGGCCGGCATGCAGCAGCGCGAGCTTGTCGATTTCCTGCGCGGCGGCGAGCAGGTTGCCTTCGACGCGATCGGCGAGCAGCGCGATGGCGCCGGCCGTCATCGCAAGCCCGCGCGATCCGGCGCGTGTAGCGATCCAGTCCGGCAATTCGCCGCGTCCGAGCGGCCACACCGGCACGAACACGCCGGCGCGTTCGATCGCGCTCGACCACGCGCCTTCGTGCTTCTTGCTCCAGTCGTTGGCGGTGACAAGCAGGACGGTATCCGGCGGCGGCGATGCGCAGAACTCGGCGATCGCGGCGCTGCCTTCCTTGCCGGGCTTGCCGGTCGGCAGGCGCAGGTCGACGAGCTTGCGGCTCGCGAACAGCGACATCGACTGACCGGCGTCGGCGAGGCGGTTCCAGTCGAAATGCGCGTCGACGTCGAGCACGTCGCGTTCGAGATAGCCGAGTTCCTTCGCGCGCGCGCGCAGCGCGTCGGCGGCTTCGATGACGAGCAGGTGTTCGGCGCCGGCGATCAGGTACGCGGACTTGAGCTCGCCCGCGGGGAGCTGCTTGCGGAAGGCGGAAAGCGTCGTGGCCATGGACGGATTGTAAAAGCCGGGGCGCGGATTGAAACATGAAGAGCGCGATCGCCCGATCGCGGCGGGTTGTTCGGAATCGCCTCGGCGGATGTCTTGTTCGGCCGCCTTTTTGCGTAAGGGTTGTTCGTGACGACGTCGACATTCGCGGCGTGACTTGCGGCTACCTTCGCGGCTGCGGGCCGGCGTAGCGTTCGCGGTCTCCGCGCGTTGCGGATTTCGGCGTGGCTTTCGCCGTCGATTCATGCGCTTGAAGCAAGCACTCGAAGCAGGAGAACGATGATGCGGTACGTCTTGCTGTCCCTTTGCGTCGCGACTTTGTCCGTGGTCGCCGCACCCGCGTTCGCCGGCGACGGCATCTGGACCGGCACCGGCCCGGATGGCGGCTCGATCGGGGAACTTCTCGCCGACCCGGCGACCCCGAGCACGCTCTACGCCGGCACCAGCGGCGGCGTGTTCAAGAGCGTCGACAGCGGTTCGACCTGGACGCGCGCACAGTCCGGACTCGGCGGCTTCATCAGCAACGCCAACTCGTTGCGGCTGGCGATGGATCCGGCCGACCCGGCGACGCTGTATGCGCTCAACGTCTTCGACGCGCTGTTCGTCTCGCACGACGGCGCCGCGACGTGGCAGCCGACCGGCTACGCGGCACCGCCGGACAGCGGCATCAGCGCGTTCGCCAAGTCCGGCGACGGCTCGATCTACCTCGCCACCTACACCGGCGGCATGCAGGTCAGCCACGACGGCGGCGCGACGTTCGCGCCGTCGGGAACCGGGCTGCCGCTGCCCGCAGCGGCGACGATCCACGCCGTCGCGCCGAGCCCGGTGCATGCCGGCGGCGTCCTCGCCGAGACCGACGACGGCCTGTATCGCAGCACCGACGGCGGCGCGCACTGGTCGCTTGCGCAAGCAATCCCCGGCTACTGCCAGGGCTGCCGCTTCGCGTTCGGCAGCGGCGACCGCGTCTATTTCCCGGCCAGCACGCTGTATCGCAGCGACGACGGCGGCGCGACGTGGGCCGCGACGGCAAGCGCGACGGCAGGCACGATCGTCGCGCATCCTACGTTGCCGGACGCGGTGTGTTTCGTCGACAACCTCTGGCACGCGCGGTGTTCGAACGACGGCGGCAACACGTCCATCGACGTCAGCAGCGCGGTCATGGCCAACGGCACCGACACGGCGCAAATGCTCGCGCTGGCGATGTCGCCGACCGCGACGGGTCTCCAGTATCTCTATGCCGGCACTGCGCAGAGCGGCTTCTTCCGTGCCAACAGCGCTGGTACGTGGGTTGCCGGCAACAGCGGCCTGCGCGCAAACCTGATCCGCTCGCTGGCGCCGCATCCGCACGCGAGCGGACGCATCCTCGCCGGCGTCGCCGACGCGGTGGCGCCGAGCACAGGCGTGTTTTTGACCGCCGATGCGACGACGACCTGGGCCGCATCGAACTCGGGTCTGCGCGCGCAGGACATCCGCTCGATCACCTACGATCCGACGACGACCGCGAGCGTCGGCTCGACCGTCGTCTACGCGACCGGCCGCGGCTCGATCGACCCGTCCGCATCGGGCTATCCGGTCAACACGGGCCTCTACAAGAGCCTCGATGGCGGCACAAGCTGGACGAACCTCGGCAGCGGCCTGCCGACGCCGTCCGGCGCGCCGGCACCGTACGTCGGCCTCGTGCGCAATCTCGTCATCGATCCGCGTTCGTGCCTGAGTCCGCCGCCCGGCACCGCGCCGTGCACGAGCGGCCCGCTGCGCACGCTCTACGCGACGGCGTCCGGCTATCCGGGCACGACGTCGCGCACGCATCGCATCCTCAAGAGCACCGACGCCGGCGCGACGTGGAGCAACATCGACGGCCTGCCCGCAGACATCGACCACGCAACGCCGACGCGGCAGTGGCTGCAGACGATTCCGCTCGTCATCGACCCGCTGCACCCGCAAACGTTGTACGTCGGCACGTCGCCGGCTTACGACATCACGCAGGTGGCGACGCCGACGATCGCCAGCGGCGTGTTCCGCAGCGACGACGGCGGCGCGACGTGGACGCAGCGCAGCACCGGCCTGCCGTACTACCCTGGTTCGGCGACGACGCATCTCGACGTTTTCGCGCTGGCGATCCATCCGACCAACCCGAACGTGCTCTGGGCCAGCGCCTACAACTTCAACAGCCTGCCGCACACCGGCTACGCGCACATCTACAAAAGCACCGACGGCGGCGCGACCTGGGCCGATTCGAGCGCCGGCATCAGCGCCGGCGACATCCGCCAGCTGCTCGTCGATCCGACCGACCCGAACACGATCTACGCTGCCGCCGCGGGCTATTTCTCGAACCCGACCGGCGTCTACAAGAGCAGCGACGGCGGTGCGACCTGGCATTCGATCAGCGTCGGCATGGAAAACGGCGGCCCGACATCGGTCGCGATCGACCCGTACGATCCGTCGATCCTTTACGCGGGTTCGTCGAATGGCGTGTCCACGCTGCACCAACTGGCCGACACCGACCACGACGGCGTGCCCGACGTCGTCGAGATGGCCGGCCCGAACGGCGGCGACGCGAACCACGACGGCATCCCGGACTACCAGCAGGCCGACGTGGTCAGCACCGGCATCGGCACTTCGGCCGCAAGCTGGACGCCGCTCGCCGCCGATCTCGCGCCCTCGCCCGCGACCGCGGCTTCGTACGTCACGATCAACGTCACGCCCGCGACCTCGGGCACCTGCGACCAGACCGTCGACGCGCAAACCGTCGACCCGGCCAGCGTGCCCGCCGACGCGATGGGCGGCGTGCCGTTCCAGTATCCGCAAGCGCTCGTGCGTTTCGAACTGCTGCGCTGCCCCGCCGCGACCGTCACCTTGACCTACGCCAGCGCCGCGTTCGCGAACGGCTGGTCGATGCGCTATTTCGGCCCGTCGACGCCCGGCGACGACACCACGGTCGGCTGGCACGATCTCGGCGCGATCGCACAACGCGTCGACGCGCAGACGTGGACATTGCAACTCAGCGCAGGCGGTTTCGGCAGCTATCGCCCGGCGAGTTCC
>JAKPAN010000267.1 GCA_029779475.1 Pseudomonadota bacterium | reverse complement strand
GTGCGTTCTTTCGCGGCAATCGCGACATCAGCAAGCTCGACGTCGTCGGTGACATCGCGGCGGGTCTTGGCTACAGCGCGGACGAGGTGATGGCCGCGACGCAGACCGACGAGATCAAGAACCAGCTCAAGGGCGAGGTCGAGGCGGCTATCGCCAAAGGCGTGTTCGGCTCGCCGTTCTTCATCGTCGACGGCGAGCCGTTCTGGGGCGCAGACCGCCTGCCGATGCTCGAGCAGTGGATCAAACGCGGCGGTTGGAAATACTAAGGTCAGCGCATGCCAGTCATTGAATCGAAACTCAATCTGCGCGACGCGGCCACCGCCGCGTCGACGGCTGCCATGCAGGCGCTGGTCGATGACCTGCGCGCAAAGCATGCGGCGGCAGCGCTCGGCGGCGGCGATGGACCGCGCGCCAAACACACCGCGCGTGGCAAGCTGTTGCCGCGCGACCGCGTCAAGCAACTGCTCGATCCGGGCTCGCCGTTTCTGGAGCTGTCCGCACTCGCCGCGTACGAGATGTACAGCAACGAGTCGCCGGGCGCCGGCATCATCACGGGCATCGGCCGCGTGAGCGGGCGTGAGTGCGTGATCGTCGCCAACGACGCCACGGTTAAGGGCGGCACTTACTACCCGATGACGGTCAAAAAGCATCTGCGCGCGCAGGAGATCGCGGCACAGAACCGCCTGCCCTGCATCTACCTCGTCGATTCGGGCGGCGCCAACCTGCCCAACCAGGACGAGGTGTTTCCCGACCGCGAGCACTTCGGTCGCATCTTCTACAACCAGGCGACGATGAGCGCCGACGGCATCGCGCAGATTGCCGTCGTGATGGGCTCGTGCACCGCGGGCGGCGCCTACGTGCCTGCGATGAGCGACGAATCGATCATCGTCAAGAATCAGGGAACGATCTTCCTTGCGGGTCCGCCGCTGGTGAAGGCCGCGACCGGCGAGGTGGTGAGCGCCGAGGACCTCGGTGGCGGCGACGTGCACACGCGGCTGTCGGGTGTCGCTGATCAGCTGGCGCAGAACGATCCGCACGCGCTGGGCATGGCGCGCCAGGTCGTCGCCCATCTCAACACGGTCAAGCCCGCGCAGCTCGCGATCAGCGACAGCGTCGAGCCGCTCTATGCGTCGCACGAGCTGTACGGCGTCATTCCGACCGACACCCGCAAGCCGTTTGATGTGCGCGAAGTCATCGCACGCATCGTCGACGGCAGCGAGTTTGACGAGTTCTAGCCGCG
>JAKPAN010000254.1 GCA_029779475.1 Pseudomonadota bacterium | reverse complement strand
GGCTTTCATTTCGTCGAAACCCGAACGCACGATGACCTTGACGCTGTCGCCGCCGAGCCGGCGCGCGGAGCGGCAGCAATCCATCGCGGTGTTGCCGCCGCCGAGCACGATGACGCGCCGGCCGACTTTCTCGACGTGGCCGAAGTAGACCGACGCGAGCCAGTCGATGCCGACGTGGATATGCGCAGCGGCTTCGCGCCGGCCGGGCAAATCCAGATCGCGTCCGCGCGGCGCGCCGCAGCCGACGAACACGGCGTCATGGTTTTCGGCGAGCAGCGTCTTCATCGATTCGATGCGATGGCCGCTGACGAATTCGACGCCGAGATCGAGGATGTAGCCGGTCTCTTCGTCGATGACGTGTTCGGGCAGACGGAAGCGCGGCACCTGCGTGCGCATGAAGCCGCCGGCCTTCGCCTCCGCTTCGTACACGGTGACGCGATAGCCGAGTGGCGCGAGATCGCGCGCGACGGTGAGCGATGCAGGCCCGGCGCCGATGCAGGCGACGTGTTTGCCGTTCCATTTCGCGGCCGGCTTGGGCAGGCGATCGCGGATGTCGTCCTTCATGTCCGCGGCGACCCGTTTCAAGCGGCAGATCGCGACCGGTTCAGGCGTGCCGCCCGCGCTCGCTTCGACGCGGCCGCGACGGCATGCAGGCTCGCACGGACGGTCGCACGTACGCCCGAGGATTCCGGGGAAAACGTTCGACTTCCAGTTGACGAGGTAAGCGTCCGAATAGCGGCCCGCGGCGATCAGGCGGAGGTATTCGGGAACCGGCGTGTGTGCGGGACACGCCCATTGGCAATCGACGACCTTGTGGAAATAGGCGGGATCGCGGATATCGGTCGGCTGCACACGTGCCTCGATGCAAACGCGCCGTGCTGGCTGGGCGCGAGCCTAGACCGCGATGTGCGTTGCGCAAAGGTGCGGCGCACCATGTCGATGCCGATACGTTCGATACCCGCTTTCAGCGACGACGCCCCGCGTCGACGCTCAACCGCCGCCGTCGGCTTTTTCCTGCGCGTCGATCGCGCGATCCTGCTGTTCCTTTTCCTTCTGCAGCTGCGCTTCGACGCCCTTGGCCTTGTCGATGGCCTTGAGCTGGTCGTCGAACACGGTTTTCTCGCGCTTTTGCGGCGGCTGCGCGGCGGCCTTGTCCGCGTCGGACTGCGAATGGCCGCCGCAGGCGGCGAGCGTCAGCAGCAGGCAAGTGGCGAGCATCGTGCGCGTCATGGCGGCGTCCCATCGTTGCGATCGGCTAAAGTCTGCGCCGCGACTTTGCGCGCCACAAGCGGTGCGCGTCACAGAAGGAAGACCGCATGACGACTCCGTCACGCTGGCGGCTCGATGGCCGCACCGCGCTCGTCACCGGCGCGAGCCGCGGCATTGGCCTGGCCTGCGCGCGCGAGCTCGCCGCGCTCGGCGCCGACGTGCTGCTCGTCGCGCGCGACGAGGCATATCTGGAGCAGGTGCGCGCGGACCTCACCGAGGAATTTCCCGAGCGCGACATCCTTGCCTGCGACGCGGATCTGTCCGTGGAAGAACAACGTCTCGAAGTATTCGACTGGATCGCCGACCTCGACGTCGAGCTCTCGCTGCTCGTCAACAATGTCGGCGCGAACGAGAGCAAGCCCGCGCTCGACTACACGCTCGACGAAGTGCGCGCGCTTGTCGACACGAACCTGCTCTGCGCGTTCGAGATGTGCCGCCTCGCGTATCCGCATCTTGCCGAGCACGGCCACGCGGCGATCGTCAACGTCGGTTCCGTGTCCGGCCTCACGCACGTGCGCACCGGTGCGCCGTACGGCATGACCAAGGCCGCGTTGCATCAGCTCACGCGCAACCTCGCCTGCGAATGGGCCGAGGACGGCATCCGCGTCAACGCCGTCGCGCCGTGGTACATCCGCACGCGCCGCACCGAAGGCGCGCTTGCCGATCCCGATTATCTCGACGACGTGCTGCTGCGCACGCCGATGGGCCGCATCGGAGAGCCGGAGGAAGTCGCCGCGGCGGTCGCGTTCCTGTGTTTGCCGGCGTCGAGTTATGTCACCGGCGAATGTATCGCGGTCGACGGCGGGTTCCTGCGCTACGGATTCTGAGCGATTTCCTGCGCCGGCATCGACAGCCGAAAACGGCGAGTTCGTGTCGCTGATGCGTATTAGGATGGCCTCATGTCCGACGCCATCCCGACCTCGAAGCTCGATCCGCGCACCTGCGAGCGCGCGCGCCTGACGCGCGACGTGCGCTTCGACGGACTGTTCTTCACCGCCGTCACGTCGACCGGTATCTATTGCCGGCCGGTGTGTCCAGCGCCGGCACCGAAGGCAGCGAACGTGCGCTACTACGACAGCGCGGCGGCCGCGTCGGCAGCGGGTTTCCGGCCCTGCCTGCGTTGCCGGCCGGAGGCGGCGCCCGGTTCGCCGCTGCATCGCGCGAAGAGCGAACTCGTCGGCGGTGCATTGCGGTTGATCGAGCAGGGCGTGCTCGACGACGGTTCCCTGCCGCAACTCGCCGCGCGTGTCGGCGTCGGAGAACGTCACTTGCGCCGGCTGTTCGCGGATGAACTCGGCGCGAGTCCGCTCGATGTCGCGGCGACGCGGCGCCTGCTGTTCGCCAAGCAGCTGCTGACAGAAACGGCGCTGCCGGTCGCGCGCGTCGCCGAAGCCTCCGGCTACGCGAGTCTGCGCCGTTTCAACGCGTCGTTCGTCGACACCTACGGCAAGCCGCCGCGCGAGTTCCGGCGCGCCAGCGAGTCGGCGGGAGACGCCGCCGACGAACTCGAATTGCGCATTCCGTACCGCGCGCCGTACGACTTCGCACACCTGCTCGCGTTCTATGCGCGCCGCGCGATTCCCGGCGTGGAGCACGTCGACGAACACGGTTATCGACGCAGCATCGCCGTCGATGGCGTGCCGGGTTGGTTCGAGGTTCGCGCGCGCAGGAACGACGCGGCGCTGAGTGTGCGCGTGCATCATCCGGCAAGCGTCGCGCTCGGTGCGATCGTGGCGCGCGTCAAGCGCATGTTCGACGTGGACGCCGATCCGCGCGCACTCGCGCAGGCCCTGCGCGGCAGCGGTTTGTTGAAATCCTTGCTCAAGCGCTGGCCGGGCCAGCGCCTGCCCGGCGCGTGGGACGGTTTCGAACTCGCGGTACGCGCGGTGCTCGGCCAGCAAGTCAGCGTCGCCGCGGCGCGCACGCTCGCGGCACGCGTCGCGACGGCGTACGGCACGCCGTATGAGGATGGCATTGCGCACGGCGTCGGAACGTTGTTTCCATCGCCGGCTGCACTCGCGGATGCGCCGCTGGAAATGCAAGGTCTCACGCGGGCGCGCGCAGCGACGATCCGGGGAATGGCGCAGGCGTTGCTCGACGGCCGCATCGCGTTCCGCGTCGAGCAATCGCTCGCCGATTTCGAACGCGATCTCGTCGCGCTGCCCGGCATCGGCGCGTGGACCGCGCACTACGTCGCGATGCGCGCGCTGTCGCAACCGGACGCATTTCCGGCTGCCGACCTCATCCTGCGCCGTTCCGCGGGCGAAGGGCGCACGTTGACCACGCGCGAACTCGAAACCTTGAGCCAGGCGTGGCGGCCCTGGCGCGCCTACGCGGTGATGTTGTTGTGGCGCGCCAGCTGACGAAGATCTTCACGGAGAGTCCCCATGTATTACGACTATCTCGACACTCCGATCGGCCGATTGCTGATCGCCGCCGACGAGGCCGGCTTGCGCCACGTCAATTTCGACGACGAGCGCCGCGATCAGGTAATCGCGCCGGATTGGAAACGCGGCACGACGCATCTCGATCGCGCGGTCGAACAACTGCGCGCGTATTTCGCGGGCGACCGGCAGGATTTCGACCTCGCGCTCGCGGCGCAA
>JAKPAN010000234.1 GCA_029779475.1 Pseudomonadota bacterium | reverse complement strand
GCCTTCCGGTTGCCACGGGCCGACTTGTCCGAGCCACAAGCCGTTCGTTTTGTCGACGACGGAAAACATCGCGTAACCCTGCATCATCCACGCACCCGGCATCTGCAGGAATTTGCGCCACGCGGGCGCGCGCAGCAGCGCACCGCCGATGTGGCGCGCGGCTTCCTCGTCGGCGTGCAGTTCGGCGTAACGCTCGAAGTCGTCGATGTGCGGGAGCCGCAGGATCAGGCGTTCGGTTTCGATGCGAAGGTTTTGCGGATTCATGCGCTCATGTTCCGGTTTTCCTGCCGCCGCGCAATGCGGATTCCGAATGCCAATCCTGCTCGCTCACGCGCCTGCGGGTGCGGCGGCGGCTGGCGTGGCCGAAGGCGCGACATATTCGCAAGCCGGCGTGACGCGCTTGATGAGCGGATAGTCGCTCGTGACGCAGCGCCACTGGAGGCCCATCGCATCGACATGCGAAGTGTCGGCGACGAAGCGGATGCGGCCTCCGTCGACACCGGAATTCGCGTCGAACGCCAACTCGATGCTGCCGTCGGGCAACACCGTCGCCGACTTCAGCGACTTGCCGCGATAGCTCTCAGGCACGGGCAGCCCGGCGTCCGTTTGCGACACAGGCATTTTCCCGTTCACCATGAAGTACTCGGCGATCGCCGGGCGCATGGCAGCGACGGCGATCAGGTCCTCGCGCATGAAAAAGCTCGCTTTGTCGCTCGCCGCCGCGAGCGATGCCTGCGAATCGTCGAGCGTCTTGCGCATCTTCGTCTGTTCTTGCCGCAAAGCATCGAGCGAACCTTGCGATTCGCTCAACGCCTTCTGCGCGCGCTGCTGATCCGCGCGCAATGCCGCGACTTCGTCGGCCAATTGCGCCTGATGCCGATTGCCGACCACGAGCTGCCAACCGACGAAGCCCAGCGCCGCGACGAGCGCGATGGCGGCCAAAGCGGCGAGCGCGCGCATGGCGACCTCAGAACGCGTTGATACCCGTCACCTCGCGGCCGACGACGAGCTGGTGCACGGTCTCGGTGCCTTCGTAAGTGATGACAGATTCGAGATTGAGCGCATGGCGAATCGGGCTGTGCTCGGTGGTAATGCCGGCGCCGCCGAGGATGTCGCGGCATTCGCGCGCGATGTCGATCGCCATGCGGCAGTTGTTCCACTTCGCGAGCGATACCTGCGTCGGCTGCATCGTGCCGGCGTCCTTGAGGCGGCCGAGTTGCAGCGAGAGCAATTGAGCGAGCGTGATCCGGCGCGCCATGTCGGCGAGCTTGAGCTGCACGGCCTGGTTCGCCGCGAGCGGACGCTTGAACAGAATGCGGTTCTTCGCGTACTCGGTGGTCTCGGTGAAGCACGCGATGGCCGCGCCGATCGGGCCCCAGGTGATGCCGTAGCGCGCCTGCGTAAGGCAGCCGAGCGGGCCTTTCAGACCCTTCACGTTCGGGAGACGGTTCGCGTCCGGCACGCGCACGTTGTCGAAGAACAAGCCGCTGGTCACCGACGCGCGCAGGCTCATCTTCTTGTGGATTTCCTGCGCCGAAAAACCCTTGGTGTCCGTCGGCACGATGAAGCCCTGGATGCCGTCGTCGGTCTGCGCCCAGACGATCGCGATGTGGGCGAGATTGCCGTTGGTGATCCACATTTTGGCGCCGTTGATGACCCAGTCGCCGCCGTCCTTCTTCGCGTGCGTCTTCATGTTGGCCGGGTCGGAGCCGCCGTGCGGTTCGGTCAGGCCGAAGCAGCCGATGACCTTGCCGGCCGCCATCTGCGGCAACCAGTGCTTCTTCTGCTCTTCGCTGCCGTAGGCGTAGATCGGATACATGCACAGCGACGACTGCACCGAGGCGAAGCTGCGGATGCCGGAATCGCCGCGTTCGAGTTCCTGGCAGATCAGGCCATAGCTGACGCCGTTCATGCCCGCACAGCCGTATTCGGTCGGCAGCGTCGCGCCGAGCAGGCCGAGTTCGGCCATTTCCGGTACGAGTTCGATCGGGAAACGGCCCTTGTCGAAGCAGTCGCCGATGATCGGCAGCACGCGCTCGTCGGTGAAGCGTGCAACGGTGTCCTGCACCATGCGCTCTTCTTCGCTGAGCAGGGAGCGGACGTCGTAAAGGTCGGTCGGGTTGAGCGGTGCGGTCGGCATGGCGGGTCCGGAAGGGCGGGCAAAGTGGGCTAGTTTAGCGTCGCGGCTGCGGCGGGGCCATGCGGGACAAGCTTATTCCCCGTTGTGTGAGCGGCCGCGGCAATACTGTTCGTAGATTGCCCGCCCTTTCATGGTGGAAGCAGCTATTTGTGCCGGATCGAGCTTCTGCGCCAATTCGAGCAAATATTCCTGCAACCAATCGCCATCCTCAGATGACGCAATTTCGCTCCGCCAGAGCAGAAGGGCCTGCATGAAGGCATACGCTTTGGCGGGATCAGGTTCGCTCTCGACAGCGAGTGGAGACGCAACAGCACCGGCATATGCCCCGACGAGTGTCGGCAAAACATCGCATTCGCCACGATCGAGAAGATCCCGCAGCAGTTCGCTGCCGCGAGCCTTGCGCCGCGCAACCTCCTCGAGCGAAACGGTGGGCTTCTCGCCTTCCAGCGACGATTCGGCTCCGACCGCGAGCGTCACGTAATCAAACGCGGCCATCAAATCCCCTGCCTCGGCGGCGCGGTCGATCCATTCCAGCCACGACGAAATTTCCGCCGGATCGACGTTCGTGCAATGGTCACGCAGTGCAATGTAACGCCTAGTCGTGCCGTCGATCATCGTCTTCAACACGTCGTCGTTGAGCGCATTGGGATTCATCTGCTGAGCCTTGAGCAACCCGTCGATCTGGCGATCGCGAATCGCCTCGTCGCTGGCGTGGGCCACGAGGCGGCAATCCAGCAGCGCGCGACCTAGCGCGAGCATCGCGTCCGCGCGGCCCGATTCGGCGAGCGGACGCAGCAATGCAATGCGTTCGTCGACGGGAACCGTGGTCGATGGCAGCGGCTGCGCGTTTACCGCCTCTTTGGGAGGCTTGTCAGTCTCGCTGGAATGCCGCAATCCGGATGAGTGAAGTGGCAGCGCAGGCATGACTGTAGGTACTTCCGCCTTTGGAGTGCCTCGTGTCGTTTCAGTAGCAACCGCTACGGTGCGTGCCGCGGGATTCGACCACAACCGGAACGCCATCACGAGCGCAACCAGGCCGGTAAGCGCAACGAAAACGCCAACGCGCAAGGCAATTTCACGGCGTCGCAAGACACGCTCCATCAACTGTGGCGCACAAGACGCAAGACTGCGGCGATACTACCCAACATGCGCGTCCCCATCCTCACCTACCACTCCAACAACGTCTCCGGCAACGACTACGCGAACAACGACCACGTCGCGCTCGCGTCGGACCTGCGTGCGATCGCGCGAACCGGCCTGCGCATCGCACCGCTGCATCGCGTCGTCGCCGCGTTGCTGGGGGAGATCGACGCAAGCGAAGTCGACAACTCCGTCGCGATCACGTTCGACGACGGCTCGTGGTTCGACTGGCACGACATCGAGCATCCGACGCTCGGCATGCAACAAGGTTTCGCCGGCATCCTGCGCGCGTTCGTGCGCGAGACGGGCGCAAGCGTGCACGCGACGAGCTTCGTCATCGTCTCGCCGGAAGCGCGCGCGACACTCGACGTCACCTGCCTCGCCGGCCGCGGCTGGTGGGGCGATACGTGGTGGTCGCCCGCGCAGCACGAAGGCTTGATTACGATCGAAAGCCACAGCTGGGATCACAACCACGACACCTTGCCAATCACGGCACAGCGCGAACAACGCAAGGGCACGTTCACGGCCATCGATTCATACGCCGACGCGGACGCACAGATCCGTCAGGCCGCGGATTGGCTCGACGCGTATCTCGCGCCGCATCGCACGACGCTGTTCGCCTATCCGTATGGCGAGAGCAACGCGTATCTGCGCGAGGAATATTTGCCGCGTTTCGCACACGAACATCGGTTGCGTGCCGCGTTCGGGACGACACCATCGCCGGTCACACGCTTGAGCAAGCGCTGGAATCTACCGCGTTACGTGTGCGGGAAGGATTGGAATTCACCTCTCCAACTGCAACGCATCTTGCGCGTTTGATGTTCATGCGCCCGAACCCATGCGCGTCCGAGCGAATCGAAGCCGGAACGAAACGGACGCCTCGGGCGCAGCGCAATCAAAACGGCCCGACCGCGTGCGCACGCGCAACGAGCTCCGAACGGCGCGCAGCATCGAGTTCGCGAGCCCAATACACCAGCAGATGCGGATGCGCAGTGCGCACGAAACCGACGTCGAGATCAATCCGCTCCGCCAGAGCATCACCACAGTAGCCGAAGATCGCGTCGTGGGACGGTGCGAAATGACGTACTGCCCAAGCCAGCGTAAGCCGATACAAACCGCCTTGCCGCCGGATTTCCTCGCGCAGCACCGGATCCAATCGACGCATGGCGCGGTTGTCGACGACGGCACCGCCGCCCAACATCAAGCCATCCATTGCAGTGAAGTGTATGTAGCACAATGCCGCCTCGCCCATCGCCGGCGTGACGTGAAAGGTCACGACGTGATGCGGAAAGGAAGGCGGCGCATCACCGAAGCGGCGTCGGAACAACCGCTCGGCGGCGACGGCATCATCGACCTCGCGGACGATCAGTTCGCTGGCGACAGGATCGGCCATGCTCATCGCGTTTCGTCGCGCTTGCGACGCGGCACGTGGCCCGTCGCGACATGCTGGCGCGCCGATTCGACATTCGTCGCCGAGTCGTCGAAGAAGATGTCGGCGCCGAAGGCTTCGAGAAACGGGCCTTTCGGCCGGCCGCCGAGGAACAGCGCCTCGTCGATGCGCACGCCCCAGTCCCGCAGGGTCAGGATCACGCGCTTGTGCGCAGGCGCCGAGCGCGCGGTGACGAGCGCGGTGCGGATCGGCGCGTCTTCGCTCGGGAACGCGTCCTGCAAACGATGCAATGCGTCGAGAAAGCCGCGGAACGGGCCGCCCGACAGCGGTTCGCGCGCGCGTTCGGTTTCGTGGCGATGGAAGGCGTCGATGCCGCCTTCCTCGGACACGCGCTCGGATTCGTCGCCGAACAACACGGCATCGCCATCGAAGGCGATGCGCAGCTGATCCGAACTGCGCTGCGGCGCCTTCGACGGCAGGATCGTCGCCGCGGCGATGCCCGCGCGCAACGCTTGCGCGACGCTGTCGGGATTGGCCGACAGGAACAGGTCGGCGCCGAACGCGTGCACATAGGGCGAAGTCGGCGCGCCGCGCGTGAACGCGGCGCGCGCGATGTCGAGCTTGTAGTGTTCGATCGAGTTGAAGATGCGCAGGCCGGTGTCGGCGGAATTGCGCGACAGCAGGATCACCTCGACGCGCGGCGCTTCGCTCGTGCCCTCGTTGAGCGCGAGCAGTTTCTTGACGAGCGGGAACGCGATGCCCGGCGCGAGCAGTTCGTCCTCGCGTTCGATCTGGTGACGCGCGAACGCGTCGACGCCGTTGCGCTCGAACAGGTCATGGCTTTCGCCGAGATCGAACAGCGCGCGCGAAGAAATCGCGACGACGAGCGAACCGCGTTCCGAGCCGTGTACCGCCGTGTTCATCGCATCCTCGTTTCCGACTCGCCCGCCGCGTTGCGCAGTATCGCCGAGTATCGGTGCGGATCGAAATGCTTTCTTGTCTTCGCCCTAACCTTTTCCGAATCCGCATGCGGCTAGATTGGAAGTCCGTGGCGGCCGTACGCGGGCCCGCTGTGAAGCGCGCCGGGGACGTGGCGCCGTTGCGGACCACATTCCGCACACCGGCCGCATGACGCGATCTGCGTCATGCGGCCGGTTTCCAACGCCAAGAGTCAAACCGTGCGATCGGCAGGCGCGATCGGCTCAAGCGTGCCGACCGAATGTCCCTGCTCGGCGAGATATTCGAGCCAGCGATTGAGGAACGAACTCATGCGCACGCGGCGCTGGAACACGCCGCGCGCAGGAAGCAGCGGGCCGATCGCGCGCACGAGGCGTCGATCCGCGCACAGGTCGAGCACTTCGGCCATGTGCGCATCGTGATAAACGCGCAATTGCGCCGACGGCGAAGCCTCGCCGGTCGCCGTGTCGACGAAGTCGTAAGTCAGGTGCAGATCGAGCGTGTAGCGGTGGCGTTCGAGCACGTCGAGGCGGACGTCGAGTCCGTCGTCGAGCGACGACCGATAGCTGCCGAGCTCGAGCTGCGCCGGCGCGAACAGCCGCGCGAGGCGATGGTAGTTCTCCGCATACAGACCCATGAGCCACGCGAAGCGGCTCGGCAGCAGCGATGGGGAGGAGTCGAGTACGGCGGACATGCGGGGATCTTAGGCAGGAAGGCGTGACGCGCACAGACTGTCGCAGTCGGCTGCGCTCGGTCTAAGATGGTGCCCCCTGCCCCGCTTGCAAGACACGGCCTATTCGCGCGCCGCCTGCAACGCCTCCGCGAGTCGTTCGACTGCGATGATCTCCATCTCGCCGATGCGGTTCTTCTTCGGCGCATTCGCCTTCGGCACGATCGCGCGGCGAAAGCCGTGCGTCGCCGCTTCCTTCAAACGTTCTTCGCCATTCGGCACGGGGCGGATCTCGCCGGACAAACCGACTTCGCCAAAGGCGACCGTCTTGTCCGGCAGCGGCCTGTCGCGGAAGCTCGACAGCACCGCGAGCAACACCGGCAGATCGGCCGCGGTTTCCTGCACGCGGATGCCGCCGACGACGTTGACGAACACGTCCTGGTCGTAGACCGCGGCGCCGCCGTGACGATGCAGGACCGCGAGCAGCATCGCGAGGCGGTTCTGTTCGAGGCCGAGCGCGACGCGGCGCGGATTGCCGAGCGAGGACTGGTCGACGAGCGCCTGGACTTCGACGAGCAGCGGCCGCGTGCCCTCGCGCGTGACCATGACCGCGCTGCCCGCGGTCGGCTGCGCGTGCGCGGAGAGGAAGATCGCGGACGGGTTCGGCACTTCGCGCAGACCCTTGTCGCCCATCGCGAACACGCCGAGTTCGTTGACCGCGCCGAAGCGGTTCTTGAACGCGCGCAGCACGCGGAAGCGCGAACCGGATTCGCCTTCGAAATACAACACCGCGTCGACCATGTGCTCAAGCACGCGCGGCCCGGCGATGCCGCCTTCCTTCGTCACGTGGCCGACGAGGAACACGCTGGTGCCCGATTCCTTCGCGTAGCGCACGAGGCGCGCGGCCGACTCGCGCACCTGCGACACCGAACCCGGCGCTGCAGTGAGCAGTTCGGTCCAGATCGTCTGGATCGAATCGACAATGAGCACGTCGGGCTTCGCGTTCGACGCCTCGCCGAGGATGCGTTCGATCGAGGTTTCCGCGAGCGCTTCGAGGCCGTCGAGCGCAATGCCGAGGCGCTGCCCGCGCGAGGCGACCTGCGCCAGAGATTCCTCGCCCGTCACGTAAAGCCCGCGTACGCGTTGGCCGAGCGTGCCGAGCATTTGCAGCAACAACGTCGACTTGCCGATGCCGGGATCGCCGCCGATGAGCACGACCGAACCCGCGACGAGTCCGCCGCCGAGCACGCGATCGAGTTCACCGATGCCGGTTTCGCTGCGCCGCTCCGCTTCCGCGGCGACGGTGGCCAATTTCGTGACCTTAGCCGCACCGCCCGCGCCCGCGTAACCCGTGCGCGACGCGGCCATGGATTTCGCCGCCGGCTGCACGACGATTTCGGACAGCGTGTTCCAGGCGCCGCATTCGACGCATTGGCCTTGCCACTTGGAATGTTCCGCACCGCATTCGGTGCAGACGTAGGCGGTTTTTGCCTTGGCCATCGTTTCTCCATTGCCATTGCATCGGCGCGAACGCGTCGGCGTTGCCCGATCGTAGCGTGGATCGCTGCGACGCCGTTGCACGGACGAGGTTCGCGCAACGGTGTCGCAGGCAAAGAGACGATGCCTTCAACCAGGCGGAACGGCGGCATCCGGATCGAGCGCCGGCTCGGGTTTGGCCGAGCGCTCGCGGATCGATTGCATCAGGCGCTGCGCCATCTCCACGAGCAGCGCGAGTTCGGTAGGCTTCATCTCGCGTGGTTCGCTGTCCATGATGCACAGCGCGCCCAGCGGCCGCTCATCTGCATCGCGGATCGGTACACCGGCATAGGAACGGATGTCGTGTTCCACGAGCAGCGGGTTGCGCGCGAAGCGGGGATCGCGGCGGATATCGGCGATGACGACCTGCGCATCGTCGCCGACCACCCACGAGCACACGGCCAGCTCTCGCGGCACGCCGTCCGCCGCACCAGGAACCGGGCTGCCCGGCTTGTGCGCGCGGTCGACGTCGATCCATGAGATTTCGGCGTACTTCGCATCGAACGCGTTGATCGCCTGGCGGATGGTTTCCGCGTGCAGGTCGGCGAAACGCGGATCGAGCACGCCGCTGGCGTGCAGTGCAGCGACGCGCGCCGCATCGTCGACGCCAACTGGCGGCGCCGCGGCGCCTTCGTCGGTCTGCAGAAGATGATCGACGTGCAACAGCAGCTCGTGCAGGCTGGTCACGACCGCAGCCACGCCGAGGCGGCGCGCAGCTTCCTCGTCGAGCAAGTCGGTGCTCGCATTCCATGCCGCGGCGACGATGCGCGCGCGCGGCAGGCGCCTGCGCAGACGCCGTGCGATCAGGCGGACGCGCGCCTGCGGCTGGCTACCGAATACCGACAGGCAGACCACGTCGGCGCGACGCGCCGGTTCGGACAACTCGAACGTGTTCGACGACAACAGCGCATGCGCCGCGGTCGAGGCCGAATGACCCTGCAGCGCGAGCGCGTGGGCGGTCATTTCCGCGGCGAGCACGTCGATCTCCCAGCGTGCGCCGATGCAGTACACCGCCTGGGCGCCGTTGTCGGCAGGCGGCGCCGGATATTGCTCGCACAATTCGCCGATGAGGCCGTCCATGCCGGTGGCCAGACGCAAGCGATGCTCCGCGCTGGCGACGTCGACGTGGTGGCTGGTGGCGATGCGCAGCGTCGGAATGCCGACCTCGTCGTAGAAAGCGACGAGCGCCGCGCCGAGATTCTCCTCCTCGCCGCGTCCGCGCCGCTCGTCGATGTACTCGCCGGCGAGATCGGCCGCCTCCTCCACGTCGTCGGCGAGCAGGCGCTGGTAGAGCCGCTCCGGCGGCGTCAGCGAGCTCTCGCTGCCCAGCAGCACTTCGAGGAAATGCAGCGACGGCAGATGGCGGCCGAGCACGAGCAGGCACACCGTCAGCGGCGTCGACAGGATCAGGCCGATCGGTCCCCACAGTGCGGTCCAGAACATCGCTGCGACGATGATCGACATCGCGCTCAAACCGGTCGAGGAGCCGTACAGCCACGGCTCGACGACGTTGCCGCAGAAAGCTTCGAGCGCGACGATGAGCGCGAGCGTCCACAGCACCATGCTCCAGTCCGGCGACACCGCGAAGGCGAGCGCGAGCGGGAATACCGCCGAGACGATCGGCCCGATATACGGCACGAAACGCATGATCGCCGCAACGAAACCCCACAACGCCGCCGCGGGCACGCCGATCCACCACAGGCCCAGCCCCATCGGCACCGCGTAGCAGGCGTTGATGAGGAACTGCATGCGCAGGTAGCGGCCGATGCGCTCGGATGCCTCGTCCATCGCATCGGTCGCCACGTGCAGGTCGCCGCCGGCAAGGCGCAGCAGGCGGTCGCGCAGATTGCGCCGATCCAGCAGGATGAGAATCACGAACAGCAAGCAGATGCCCGTCGTCGCGACGGGCTCGCTGACGCGGCCGAGCCAGTCGAGCACGAGCTGCGCGGGCCGCGACTCCGGTCCGACGACCTCGACCTTGGCCGGTACCGCCGCATTGCCGCCCGCCGGCGTCGTGTCGATCTCTTTCTGCACCGTCTGCAAAGTCTTGAGCGCGCCATCCCACGCGCTCGGCTTCGATGCCGCCACGCGCAGCGCGTGGAGCTTGTCGCGGATCGTGCTGCGATAGGTCGGCAGATCCGCACTGAGCGCAGTCAGCTGCGTCGTGACGTAGACGCCGACGCCGCCGACCGCGCCGAGCGCGAACGCGACCACGAAGAACACCGCGATCACGCGAGGCAAGCCCCAGCGATGCAGGCGACTGGCGAGCGGATCGAGCAGGAAACCGAACAACGCCGCGAGCGCGAGCGGGATCAGCAGCGAACGGCCGACATAAAGCGCAGTGATGAGGATCGTTGCGATGAGCAGGCCGACGAGCAGGCGCAGCGCGGGCAACAGCGAAGCCAGGGAAGCAGGCGTGAAGGCGGTGCGACCCGCATCGCCGTCGAAACGCGCGTCGCCGGGATCGGACGCGCCGTGCATGTCAGGAGACTCGCGTGTTGCCCGATCGCCCGTCGTCATCGCCGGTCTCCTCGCTGCGGGCCGGAGTGGCCGCATCGGCCGCACGATACTCGCGCCGCCATCGCCGATCGAATCGGCGCGGCGGCGTGCGTTCAGCTTTCGTCTTCGACGAAACGCACGCGGCGCGTCACGCCGCAGGTGAGCTCGTAAGCGATCGTGTTCGCGTGGTCGGCGATGTCCTCGACCGGCAGGCCGCGGCCCCAGAGCGTGACGACGTCGCCGATTTTTGCGTCCGGCACGTCGCGCAAGTCGATCGTGACGAGATCCATCGAGACGCGGCCGATGATGCTGGCGCGCACGCCGCCGACGAGCACGGGCGTGCCGGCGCCCGCTTGGCGCGGGTAACCATCGCCATAACCGATCGCGGCGACACCGACGGGCATGTCTTCGGGGCATTCGAACGCGCCCGCGTAGCCGACGCGCTCGCCCTTGCGCACGCGGTGCACGGCGACGAGCTTCGTCGACAACGTCATCGCCGGGCGAAAGCCGAAGTCCGCACCGATGCGGCCGGCGACGACCGACATGCCGTACAGCGCGCCGCCCGCGCGCACCCATTGGCCTTGCGCTTCCGGCCAGCCGAGCACGCCGGCCGAATTCGAGAGCGAACGTTCGCCGGCGATGCTCGAGGTCGAGCGCTCGAAACGCTCGATCTGCTGCGTCGTCGTCGCTTCGTCGAACACGTCGGAGTTGGCGAAGTGCGTCATCAGCACGATGTCGCGGTCGATGCCGGGCATCGCGCGCAGGCGCGCGTGCACCTCGCGCACGCGTTCGGGCGCGAAACCGAGCCGGTGCATGCCGGTGTCGATCTTGAGCCACACGCGCAAGGGACGCGGATCGGCGTCGGCGGCGAGCAGGTCGAGCTGCGCGTCATCGTGGACGACCGCGTCGAGCCTGAGGCGGCGCAATTCGGCGAGATCGCCCGCTTCGTCCGGACCGGACAACACGACGATGCGCTGCGAGGCGCCCGCCGCACGCAGGCGCTGGCCGTCGGCGATGCCGGCGACGCCGAACGCGTCGGCGCCCTCGAGCGCGCGCGCGACGCGTTCGAGGCCGTGGCCGTAGCCGTCGGCCTTGACCACGGCCATGACCTTCGCGCCCGGCGCAAGCTCGCGCACGCGACGCAGGTTCTCGCGCAGCGCGCCGAGGTGAATCGTGGCGCAGGTGGCGCGCATCAGATCGAAGCCGGGATTGGGGATTGGGGATTGGGGATTGGGGAAAGCAGGAAGCGCCACGAGACCAGCGGGCTTTTCCGAATCCCGAATCCCGAATCCCAAATCCCTGCTCTACTCATACCCATACCGGTCGCTGGCGAGGTTCTCGAACTTCGTGTACTGGCCGAGGAAGGCGAGCTTGACCACGCCGGTCGGGCCGTTTCGCTGCTTGCCGATGATGATTTCGGCGACGCCCTTCTCGGCGCCGTCCGGGTTGTAGTACTCGTCGCGGTAGATGAACATGATGACGTCGGCGTCCTGCTCGATCGCGCCCGATTCGCGCAGGTCGGCCATCACCGGTCGCTTGTCGGTGCGCTGTTCGAGCGAGCGGTTGAGCTGCGACAGCGCGATCACGGGGATGTTCAGTTCCTTCGCGAGGGCTTTCAGGCTACGCGAGATTTCTGAAATTTCCGTGGCACGATTCTCCTTGGTGCCGGGCACCTGCATGAGCTGCAGGTAGTCGATGACGATGAGGCCGAGGTCGTGTTCGCGCTTGAGGCGGCGCGAGCGCGCGCGCAGTTCGCCGGGCGAGAGCGCGGGCGTGTCGTCAATGAAGATCTTGGCCTCGGACAACATCGTGATCGCGCTGGTCACGCGCGGCCATTCCTCTTCGGCGAGGTCGCCGGTGCGCAGGTTCTGCTGGTTGATGCGTCCCATCGACGAGATGAGGCGGAACGCGAGCTGCGAGGCCGACATTTCCATCGAGAACACGGCGACGGCTTTCTTGGTCTTCATCGCCGCGTATTCGGCCATGTTCACCGAGAACGCGGTCTTGCCCATCGACGGACGCGCCGCGACGATGATGAGGTCGGCCGGCTGCAGGCCCGCGGTCATCTCGTCGAGGTCGATGAAGCCGGTCGGCAGGCCCGTCACCGAACCGCGGTTCTCGTAGCGCGCGTGCAGGATCTGGAACGCTTCCTTGACCGCGGCGCGCATCGGCACGAAGCCCTTGCGTCCGCGCGCGCCGGCCTCGGCGATGCGGAATACCTTCTGCTCGGCGACCTCGAGCAGTTCGTGGCTCGAGCGGCCCTCGGGCACGAACGCATCGCCCGCGATTTCGGTACCGACGTCGATGAGCTGCCGCAGCACCGATTTCTCGCGGACGATGTCGGCATAGGCGGTGATGTTGGCCGCGCTCGGCGTCGAGTTGGCGAGTTCGATGACGTAAGCCGCGCCGCCGACGAGTTCGCCGAGGTTGTTCGCCGCGAACCAGTCGCCGAGCGTGACCGCGTCGAACGGCATGCTTTTGTTCGACAGTTCCTCGATCGCGCGAAAGATCAGCCGGTGATCCTTGCGATAGAAGTCGTCGACGGTGAGCCGGTCGGCGACGCGATCCCACGATTCCGGCGCCAGCATGAGGCCGCCGAGCACCGCCTGTTCGGCCTCGATCGAATGCGGCGGCACGCGCAGCGCTTCGATGTTGCCCGGGAGGTTCCTGCGTTCGGTCTGCGCGGACATCGGAGTGGAAGCTCGGAAAAACGGAACTGGAATACTAAGGCGTCGTCTCAACCCACGCGACGGAACAAGTCGGTGGAGAACTCGCCGATTCTTGTGGACAACCCTGTGCACAGCCTGTGCGCCGCAAGCCCGCGATGCGGCGCTGGACGCGTCGCGCAGGGCCACCAGCGAAGCGCGCGATGACGGACACACGCAGGGATTGGGAAGCGCAAAAGAAAACGGGCGCCGTCGGGCGCCCGTTCGCAGGCATCGTGCGGCGGGAAAACCGCCGCGACGCGATCACTCGTCCGCGAGGACGTTGACCTTGACCGTCGTGTTGATGTCGGCGTGCAGGTGGACGTGCACCTCGAACTCGCCGATGTGGCGGATCGGGCCTTCGCCCATGACGACTTCGCTTTTGTCGAGCGCGAGGCCGTTGGCGGTAAACGCGTCCGCGATGTCGCGCGGGCCGACCGAACCGAACAGCTTGCCTTCCGGGCTCGCGTTGGCCTTGATCGTGACCGAGGCGTTCTCGAACTGCGCCTTGCGCGCTTCGGCGCCGGCGAGCTGCTGGTTGGCCTTGGCTTCGTATTCGGCGCGGCGCTGCTCGAACTCGGCGATGTTCGCGGCGGTCGCCGCCGTCGCCTTGCCCTGCGGCACGAGGTAATTGCGGCCGTAACCCGGCTTGACGTTGACCTTGTCGCCGAGGTTGCCGAGGTTCTTCACTTTCTGGAGGAGGATGAGTTCCATGGATTTTCCTGTTCGTTAGCGTCGGAGGATCCGGCGCAGCGTGTGCTGTCCGAAGGGAGCGTCGAGGCCGGCGTTCAGGTGGCCGGCCTCGCGGTTTTCAATCAATGCGCGTCGCTGTACGGCAGCAGCGCGAGGAAGCGCGCGTGCTCGATCGCGGTGCCGAGCATGCGCTGGTAGCGCGCCTTGGTGCCGGTGATGCGGCTCGGCACGATCTTGCCCGTCTCGCCGATGTACTGGCGCAGCAGGTTCAGATCCTTGTAATCGATGCTCGTCGCGTTTTCGGCGGTGAAGCGGCAGAACTTCTTGCGGCGGAAGAACTTGGACATGATCAGGATTCCTTATTCGGCGGATTCGACGGGGGCTGCTTCTTCGCGCGGCGCGCGTTCGCGGCGCGGACGGTCGTCGTCCGAATCGCCGAAGCCGAAGCCTTCGTCGTCGCGGCGGCGGCCGCCCTTGTCGTCCTTGTTCTTCATGATCGGCGACATCTCGGTGACCGGGCCTTCGCGGTTCACGATGAGGTGACGCAGCACCGCGTCGTTGAAGCGGAAGCCGGACTGCAGTTCGGCGAGGACAGCCGCGCTGCATTCGATGTTCATGAGCACGTAGTGCGCCTTGGCCAGATGCTGGATCGGGTAGGCGAGCTGGCGACGGCCCCAGTCTTCGAGGCGGTGGATCTTGCCCCCGTCGTTCTCGATCAGCGCCTTGTAGCGCTCGATCATCGCGGGAACCTGTTCGCTCTGGTCAGGGTGGACCAGAAACACGACTTCGTAATGACGCATGGAAACTCCTTGTGGGTGCCAGACGGAGGAATTTCCGCCTGACAGCCTCCCGCGGCGCGGTGAGGCAAGGCCTTTCGTGCTGGTTGGAGAAGGCGGTCGCTGGCGACCACGGCGCACGAAAGGGGCGCGGATTCTATGCGAATCAGGGGATTGGCACAACCAGCGGCGTCTTGCCCGCCTTGACCGGCGAAGGCTGCGGTTCGACGCGGGCGACGGCGTTCACGGGCAGCACTTCCGCCTGCTGCGCCTGACGGTCGTAGAGAAACAGGTAGCTGCCCGTCGCGCCGAGATACGTCCAATTGACCGCTTTCGGCGGATGGAGCCGGGCGGATTCGCCGTTGAGCCACACGACCACTTCCTGCGCTTCGCCGCTCTTGATCGCTGCCGCACGGTGACCTCCGTAGATGCTCACGAACATCCAGCCATACGCCACGACGACGAACAGATAAGCCAATTGAAGCTGTCCGCCGTGGCGAACCCGGGCGACGTGCGATTCCAGATACGCCAAGCGCTTGCGCTGGAACCACGACAATGGCCCGCGCGCGCGCAAAACGCCGATCGAAGCGACCTGCCTGCGGAAAACCTGCATGTTCCAGCGATCCATGAGCCAGCACAGCGGCAACGTCGACAGCATGAGCAGGATGGCCGCGGGTTCGACGACGCCGGCGACGAGGAAATCGCTCAACTGCAACAGGCTCAGGATCGGAATGTCGAATCGCCGATAGAACCCGTAAAGATAGGCCAACCCCGCGACAGCCAGCAGCATGTAACCGAGCGTGACTACCAGTGCGGGCTCGCGGTGCAGCAGGCGCCGTATGTGCGGCAGCATGCTGAGCAGGGGCGATACCGCTTCACTTTCAATCGCAGGCGTCTCGCCGCCCGGCGCGGCTTCGCTCGTCGGTTCGCCCATGGCCGGCTTCAATGCGTCGCGTCGACGGTGAAACTCTCGCCGCAGCCGCACTCGCCGGTCGCATTCGGGTTGCGGAACACGAAGCTCGCGTTGAGGCCGTGGCGCTGGAAATCGATCTGCGTACCGTCGATGAACGGCAGCGCCTTGCGGTCGACGACGAGGCGCAGGCCGTCCTGCTCGAACACGGCGTCGTTCTCGGCCGCCGCATCGGCGAGGTCGACCGTGTAGCCGAAGCCCGAGCAGCCCGTGCGCTTGATGCCGAAACGCACGCCGTACGCGCCCGGCTGCTTCGCGAGGAAGTCCTGCATGCGCGTGCGCGCGGCGTCGGTGATCTGGATGGCCATGTGTTCGTGGTTCTCGAAAAGCGCGGCGGGAACCACGCTTGAAAGTCTTCGCGATCGAAGATGATCGCACAAGTTCCGCTATCATCGCGCGTTCCCATTCAACGGCGCGCACACTGCAAATGCGCGCGCCCCGCAGGAGTTTCAAGCGATGTCGGCGATCGGCGAATCTGGCGCAACAGGGGTGGACGTCAAGCGGGCGCTGTCGGGCGCGATTGCCGCCGGCAGCACGGTGACGGTGCGCGGCTGGGTGCGCACGCGGCGGGACTCCAAGGCCGGCCTGTCCTTCGTCAATCTCAGCGACGGCTCGTGCTTCGACGCGATCCAGGTCGTCGCACCGAATACGCTGGCCAACTACGACAGCGAAATCCTGCACCTGAGCAGCGGCTGCGCGATCGTCGCCACCGGCGAACTCGTCGCCTCGCAAGGCAAGGGCCAATCGTTCGAATTGCAGGCCAGCCGCATCGAAGTCGCCGGCTGGATCGACGATCCGGAAACCTATCCGATCCAGCCCAAGCCGCACTCGCCGGAATTTCTGCGCGAAGTCGCGCACCTGCGCCCGCGCACGAACCTGTTCGGCGCGATCAGCCGCGTGCGCCACACGATCGCCAACGCGATCCACTCGTACTTCAACGAGCAGGGCTATTTCTGGGTCAACACGCCGATCATCACGACGTCGGACACCGAAGGCGCGGGCGAAATGTTCCGCGTCTCCACGCTCGACCTCATGAACCTGCCGCGCGTGGACAAGACCGGCGCGATCGACTTCAAGCAGGATTTCTTCGGCAAGGAGGCGTTCCTCACCGTCTCCGGCCAGCTCAACGTCGAGGCCTACTGCCTCGCACTGAGCAAGGTCTACACGTTCGGCCCGACGTTCCGCGCCGAGAAGTCGCACACCACGCGCCACCTCGCCGAATTCTGGATGGTCGAACCGGAAATCGCGTTCGCCGACCTCGATGAGGACGCACGCATCGCCGAGGATTTCCTCAAATACGTGTTCCGCCGCGTGCTCGCCGAGCGTCCGGACGACATGGCGTTCTTCGCCGAACGCGTCGAGAAGACTGCGATCTCGCGCATCGAGGCGCTCATCGCCAAGCCGTTCGCGCGCATCGACTACACGGACGCCGTCGACATCCTCAAGAAATCCGGCAAGAAGTTCGACTACGCCGTCGAATGGGGTGCCGACCTGCAAACCGAGCACGAACGCTTCCTCACCGAGGAACACGTCGGTGGCCCGGTCGTTGTCACCAACTATCCGGAAAAGATCAAGTCGTTCTACATGCGCCTCAACGACGACGGCCGCACCGTCGCCGCGATGGACGTGCTCGCGCCTGGCATCGGCGAGATCATCGGCGGCTCGCAGCGCGAGGAGCGCCTCGACATCCTCGACCAGCGCATCGCGCAGTTCGGCCTCGATCCGAAGATGTATGCCTGGTACCGCGATTTCCGCCGCTACGGCACGGTGCCGCACGCGGGCTTCGGACTCGGCTTCGAACGACTCGTCGTCTACGTCTGCGGCCTCGCCAACATCCGCGACGCGATTCCGTATCCGCGCGTGCCGGGCTCGGCCGAGTTTTAGTCCACGATGTCCGCCTCGGCCTGGCACCAGTTCATCTTCATCGGCGGCCTCGGTTTCGTCGTCGCCGGCTTGACCACGTACATCATCACCTGGGCACTGGTCAGCGTGACGCTGCGCGACCGCCACGCCGCGGAGCGCGAACGCCTCGGCGGCATGCCGTTCACGCCGCGCATCGTCGGCTGGTTCCTCGCCGCGCGCTGGCGTTCCTTGCGCGACCGCACGCTCGACGCGCTCGCCCTGCCCGGCTCGATCGGCGCGTGGGCGATCGTCGTCGGCGCGATCATGGCGACCGCCGCCAAGCTGCTTTCGCTGACCGGAGCCTCCCCATGAGCGGCAACGACGTCCAATGGTGGCTCGCCGTCGTCGGCGACACGCTGATCTGGGCGCGCCTGAGCGTGCTCGACGACGGCCTCGCCGAAGTCTTCGACAGCGATGGCGGCACCTTGCGCTACGACGACGAAACCGCCGCCCGCATGGCCCTGCTCGACGCCGAATTCCGCGCTTTCGACGGCATCGACGAGGACGACGCGGCCGTGCTCGGCTTCGATCTCGAAGAAATCGAACCGCCGCGCGCCGAGGACGACGAAGACCTGCTGCCGCAGATGGTGCGCAAGCTGCCGTCGCGGCATTGATCGCGCGCCCTGCGGACTCTTTTCGCCAACCCCGGAACGCCTCGCCATGAATCTCGATCTCACCGGCAAACACGCGCTCGTCTGCGGCGGCTCGCAAGGCATCGGCTTCGCCGCGGCGGTCGAACTCGCCCAGCTCGGTGCGGACGTGACCCTGCTCGCGCGTTCGCGCGAGGCGCTCGACGAAGCGCTGCAGAAACTCCCGCAGATCCATCCCGCGCAATCGCACGCGACGATCGCCGCCGACATGGGCGACGCCGACACGCTGCGTGCCAAGGTCGAGGCGACCGCGAACGCGCGCGCCGTGCAGATCCTCGTCAACAACACCGGCGGGCCGCCCGGCGGTCCCGCGAACACGGCCGCGCCGGACGAATTCCGCCGCGCGTTCGAGCAGCACGTCATCGCCGCGCAGACGCTCGTGCAGGCGCTGCTGCCGGGCATGAAGGCGTCCGGCTACGGCCGCATCGTCAACGTGATTTCGACGTCCGTGAAAGAGCCGATCAAGAACCTCGGCGTCTCCAACACGATCCGCGGCGCGACGGCGAGCTGGGCGAAGACGCTCGCCGGCGAACTCGGCGGCTTCGGCATCACCGTCAACAACGTGCTGCCCGGCTACACGCAGACGCAACGCCTCGACCAGATCCTCGCCGAACGCACCCGCGCGACCGGCAAGAGCGCGGCCGAGATCGAATCGGCGATGCTCGCCAGCGTGCCAGCCGGACGATTCGCGAAAGCCTCGGAAATCGCGGCAGTGATCGCATTCCTTGCCTCGCCCGCGGCGGCGTATGTCAACGGCGTCAATGTGCCGGTCGACGGCGGGCGTACGCAGTCGTTGTGATGTTTGCGATCGTCCGCGATCGCCGCGATCGGGACGCCTTGTCAGCGAGTCAGGCAGCGCCGCCGGATCGTCCGGAAGCGGGCATCTGCAGCCGCACGTCTCGGGAAACTCCGCCTCGCATGGCAAGCCGTCGAAAGGCCATCCAGAATCCGCGCGCTACAATCCGCCGATGATCCTCAACATCGCCGCCTATCATTTCGTTCCGGTCGACGACGCCGACGCGCTTGCGGCGAAGCTGCGCGAACGCGCTACGGGCACCGCTTTGCGCGGCACGATCCTCGTCGCGCCGGAAGGCGTGAACCTGTTCCTTGCCGGCGTGGAAGCGGAAGTCGAGGCGTTCCTCGACGCGCTGCGCGGCGACGCGCGTTTCGCCGGCATCATCGTCAAGCGCAGCTGGAGCGAAACGCAGCCGTTCGCGCGCTTCAAGGTCAAACGCAAGAACGAAATCATCGCGTTCCGCCAGGACGATGCCTCGCCGCTCGCCGGGCGCGCGCCGGCACTCGCGCCCGCGACGCTCGCGCGCTGGCTCGAACAAGGCCGCGACGACGATGGCCGCCGCGTCGTGCTGCTCGACACGCGCAACCGCTGCGAAATCGAACACGGCGCTTTCGCCGGCGCAGCGACGTTGCCGATCGATCGTTTCACCGACCTGCCCGCAGCAATGGAATCGGTGCGCGATTCGCTCGATGGCGCCGCGATCGTCAGCTACTGCACCGGCGGCGTCCGCTGCGAAAAAGCCGCGCTGTGGATGCAGGCCAACGGGTTCGACCACGTCTGGCAACTCGACGGCGGCATCCTCGGCTACTTCGAACAGGTCGGCGGTTTCGGCTACGACGGCGCATGCTTCGTGTTTGACGAACGCGTCGCGCTCGACGCCGCGCTGCGCCCGGTGTCTGCATGACGACGCGCGCTTCGCCCGACACAACGGCGACGCTCGCCAATCTCATCGATGGCCGCTTGCAGGCACCGCGCGAAGGCCGCTATCTCGACGTGTTCGAACCCGCGACCGGCGCGGTGTTCGCGCGCTGTCCGGACTCGGGCGCGAGCGACGTCGAAGCCGCGGTCTGCGCGGCGAGCCACGCTGCGCCGATGTGGGCGGCCACACCCGCCGAGGAACGCGCGCGGCTGATCTCGCGCCTCGCCGACCTCGTCGAAGCCGATCTCGAAGCGTTCGCGCAACTCGAATCGCGCGACAGCGGAAAACCCGTCGCCTTGGCGCGGACGCTCGACATCCCGCGCGCGGTCGCGAACCTGCGTTTCTTCGCCGCGGCGATCACGCAGTGGGCGAGCGAAGCGCATGCGATGGACGGCCGCGCGCTCAACTACACCTTGCGCCAGCCGCTCGGCGTGGTCGCCTGCATCTCGCCGTGGAACCTGCCGCTGTATCTGTTCACGTGGAAGATCGCGCCCGCGCTCGCCGCCGGCAACGCGGTCGTCGCCAAGCCGTCGGAAGTCACGCCCTGCACCGCGGCGCGGCTCGGCGAACTCGCGATCGAAGCGGGCTTTCCGCACGGCGTGCTCAACATCGTGCAGGGTTCGGGCGCCGGCGTCGGCC
Organism: Pseudomonadota bacterium; assembly: GCA_029779475.1. Lineage (GTDB taxonomy): Bacteria > Pseudomonadota > Gammaproteobacteria > Xanthomonadales > Rhodanobacteraceae > Dokdonella_A. The sequence continues at coordinate 32,531 of JAKPAN010000234.1, read as the reverse complement.
AGGCGCTCGTCGAGCACGCGCGCGTGAAGGCGATTTCGTTTACCGGCAGCACGCGCACGGGCGCGGCGATCGCCGCGTCCGCCGCGCCGCGCTTCAAGAAATTGTCGCTCGAACTCGGCGGCAAGAATCCGGCGATCGTGTTCGCCGACGCCGACCTGTCCGACGCGAATCTCGACACGATCGTGCGCTCCGGTTTCGCCAACCAGGGCGAAATCTGCCTGTGCGGTTCGCGCCTGCTCGTCGAGCGCTCGATCTACGAGACGTTCAAGACGCGCTACCTCGAACGCGTGCGCGCGCTGCGCGTGGGCGATCCGCGCGAGGCGACGAGCGACCTCGGCGCGCTCGTCTCCAAGGCGCACTACGACAAGGTCGTCGCCTGCATCGAACGCGCGCGCGCCGAAGGCGGCCGCGTGCTTTGCGGCGGCACGCCCGTGCAGCTCGAAGGCCGCTGCGCGAACGGCTGGTTCGTCGCGCCGACGGTGATCGAAGGCTTGTCCAACGCGAGCGAGACGAATCAGGAAGAAATCTTCGGTCCGGTCGTCACGCTGATCCCGTTCGACGACGAAGCCGACGCGCTCGCGCTCGCCAACGGTACCGGCTACGGCCTCGCCGCTTCGCTGTGGACGCGCGACCTCGACCGCGCGCATCGTTGCGCCGCCGCGCTCGAATTCGGCATCGTCTGGATCAACTGCTGGCTGCTGCGCGACTTGCGCACGCCGTTCGGCGGCGTCAAGCACTCCGGCGTCGGCCGCGAAGGGGGCGTCGAGGCGCTGCGCTTCTTCACCGAACCCAAGAACGTCTGTCTTCGCCTGAGCTGACTGCCATGCCCGACCTGCGCGACCTTCTCGAACGCAACCGCCAGTGGTCGGAGGGCATGCGCGCGAGCGACCCGGCATTCTTCAAACGGCTTTCCGAACAGCAGGCACCGAAGTATTTGTGGATCGGCTGCTCCGACTCGCGCGTGCCGGCCAACCAGATCATCGACATGGCGCCGGGCGAGGTGTTCGTGCATCGCAACGTCGCCAACGTCGTCGTGCACACCGACCTCAACGCGCTGTCGACGATCCAGTTCGCGGTCGACGTGCTCAAGGTCGAGCACATTCTCGTCGTCGGCCATTACGGCTGCGGCGGCGTGCTCGCGGTGCTCGAGGAACGGCGTCTCGGCCTCGTCGACAACTGGCTGCGCCACGTCGACGACGTCAAGCACAAGCACGCCGATGCGCTCGGCGCGCTGGCCACGCTCGGTGCGCGCCACGATCGCCTGTGCGAACTCAACGTCATCGAGCAGGTCGTCAACGTCTGCCAGACCACCGTCGTGCGCGACGCGTGGGATCGCGGCCAGAACCTGATCGTGCACGGCTGGATCTACAGCCTCGGCGACGGCCGCGTGCGCGACCTGCGCATGCACGTGTCCGGGCCCGACGCGCTCGTGGCCGCGCGCGCGAGCGCGTACGAGCGCATCCTCGCCGATACGCGCACCTGAACGCGTAGAACCGCGCCAACCCGCAGCGCGCAAAATCCGTCACTTTGCCGCGCAAAGCAGGCACTTTCCGCACTTCCGCGCACGCGCGCCTCGGGCGTAGCATCGGCTGCAACGAAAGTCCGACGACACCCGTCTCATCCATCGTCGAACGCCTGCCGGGGAAAGCCATGCCGATCCATCGCCACGTCCCGCGTCATCGCAACCTGATTCGCCGCGCGCTGCTGCTGTCGGCGCTGTGCATAGGCGGCAGCGCCTTCGCCAGCCCCGAAGTCGCCGTGCCGAAGGTGTCGCCGGCACAGTGGAAGCTGATGCAGAAGCAGGCCTTCGACAAGTCCGAGACGATCTTCACGCGCGCGCAGAAGCTGCCCGGCATGCTCGGCCAATACCAGATCATGTCGAACGCCTACGACGCCGATCCGACCGCGCCGTTCCGCATCATCTTCAGCCAGTACCTGTCGTGGTACCAGACCTACATCGGCGACTACGCCGGCGCGCGGCGCCTGTATTCGATCCGCCAGTTGCCCGAGAAGAACGACGCGCCGTCGCCGCTCGCCGACGCGCATTTCGAGCAGCGCCCGGCGCTCGACGCGATCGTCGAACTCGCGCACGGCCGCCAGGCCGTGTTCTTCAACGAGGCGCACAACGTCGCGGTGACGCGTTCGGTCACGGTCGAACTGCTCAAGCGCCTGCGCGAGGACGGCTACGACCATTTCGCCGCGGAAACGCTCTACGACACCGACAAGGACCTGCAAAAACGCGGCTATCCGACCAGCGAAAGCGGTTTCTATGTCGAGGAACCGATTTACGCGGAAATGATCCGCACCGCGCTCAAGCTCGGCTTCACCGTCGTCGCCTACGACGCCAGCGGCAACGCCGAAGGCGATGCACGCGAACGCGAACAGGCCAGGACGCTCTACGAACAGGTGTTCAAGCGCGACCCGAAGGCGCGCCTCGTCGTCAACGCCGGTTACGCGCATACGCAGAAGGACGGCAAATACCTCGACGGCAAGGCGATGGCGTACTACTTCCGCAAGGCCAGCGGCATCGAACCGTTGTCGGTCGAGCAGACCATGCTCATCGAACACGACGTCGCCGAGCACGACCATCCGTACTACCGCGCGTTGTTCAATCCGGAAAAGCATCCGCAGGCGCCCGTCGTCTATGTCGGCAAGGACGGCAAGCCGTGGTCGCTCAAGCCCGGCTGGTACGACGTGAGCGTGTTCTTCCCGCCGGACACGTTGTTCCGTGGACGCCCGACCTGGCTCGATCTCGCCGGATTGCGCAAGCCATACCAGATCAGCGCCGACCTCTGCGCCAAGCATTTCCCCTGCCTCCTCGAAGCGCGCTACGAGAACGAAGGCGACGACGCGATCCCCGCCGACCGCATCCTGCTGACTGCCGGCATGCGGCCGAGCGACAAGGCCAGCGACTTCAACGTGCTCTACCTGCGACCGGGCCGCTACAAACTGAGCGCGCACGACGGCAGCAACCGCACGCAAACGGATACGATCAACGTCTCCGGTTCCTGAAGGCTTGTCGATGCCGTCGATCGAAACCAAGAACGCGCCCGCGCCGGTCGGGCGTTACCCGCACGCGCGCCGCGTCGGCGACCTGCTGTTCCTGTCCGGCGTCGGCCCGCGCACGCCGGGCACGAACGAAATTCCCGGCAACGTCCACGACGCCGGTGGGCGTCTCGTCGCCTACGACATCGAGGCGCAATGCCGTCAGGTCTTCGCCAACGTGCGCGCCGTGCTCGAAGCCAGCGGCGCGCGCTGGGAAGATCTCGCCGACGTGACCGTGTTCCTCACCGACATGGCGCGCGACTTCCCCGCCTACAACCGCATCTACGCCGAACACTTTCCGGATGCGTCGAGCGCGCCCTGCCGCACCACGCTGGGCATCACCGCGCTGCCGACTCCGATCGCGATCGAGCTCAAGTGCATCGCGGCGATGCGTGCGGAGAAATAAGCACTTTCCCCACGAAATCGCTAAGAAAATCTCCGCCTGCGGCCCCTGCATCGGCACGAGGTAAACTCCGCCAGATCGCACTCGCAGGACGTCCCATGCTCCCCGCCGCCTTCAACCTGCAAGCCTGGATCGATGAGCACCGCCACCTGCTCAAGCCGCCGGTCGGCAACAAGTGCATGGTGCAAGACGATTTCATCGTGATGATCGTCGGCGGGCCGAATTCGCGCACCGACTACCACTACGAGGACGGCCCGGAATTCTTCCACCAGCTCGAGGGCGAGATGGTGCTGCGCATCCAGGAAGACGGCCGCGTGCGCGACATCCCGATCCGCGCCGGCGAAGTCTTCTACCTGCCGCCGCACGTCCCGCATTCGCCGCAGCGCATGCCCGATTCGATCGGTCTGGTCATCGAACGCAAGCGCCTCGCACACGAACAGGACGCGCTCATGTGGTTCTGCGAGCGCTGCAACGAAAAGCTCTACGAGGAATTCTTCCACCTCGTCGACATCGAAAAGGATTTCCCGCGCGTGTTCGAGCATTTCTACCGCTCGGCGGACGCGCGTACGTGCCGCGCCTGCGGGCATGTGAATCCGGCGCCCGAGAAATACCGGTCGACCGAAATCTGACCCGCTTTCCCCGACGAAAAGCGCCGCACGGCGCCACCTGCCCCGGCATGGCCCGATCGCGCACTCACGCACCTGTCGGCGCCGCCTGCGGCACAATGCCGCCATGCTTCAAACCCTGATCAAGTTCAATCCCCGCGACGTGCCGCTACGGGTCGCGGTGCGCAACGCGCTCGCTGTCGTGCTGCCGCTCGCGATCGGCGTCGCGACGGGGCACGTCGATGCGGGGCTCGGCGTCGCGACCGGCGCGCTCAACGCGATGTTCACCGACCAGCCCGGCCCGTATCGATTGCGCGCGTACCGGATGTTGCTGTCCGCGGTAGCGGCGGCGTTGTCCGCGCTGGTCGGCAGCCTCGTCGGCGGCCAGGCGTTTCTCATCGTGCTTGCGTCGCTCGTCTGGGGCGTCAGCGGCGGCCTACTCGTCGCGCTCGGACCGGATGCGGCGCGCGCGGGGCTGACGAGCATGATCCTGCTCGTCATTACCGCGTCGGAGCCACGCTCGCTGCCGAGCGCGCTCGCAGTCAGCGTGCTGATTTTCGGCGGCGGCGTGTTGCAGACTCTGTTCGCGGTCGCGGCGTGGCCGTTGCAGCGTTATCGACCGGAACGCCATGCGCTGGCGCAAATGTGTCGCCAGCTCGCGGCGAGCGCACGCAGCGGCGCGGGCGCGTCATACGAACCGCCGGTGACCAAGGAAGTCCTCGACGTCGAAAGCCTGTTGCACGGCGCGTACCGCGCGCGCGGCGAAATCATGCAGACCTTCCGCGTGCTCGCCGAACTCGCCGAACGCGTCCGCCGCGAGTTCGTCGCGCTCGACGACCTGCGCCGCGCGTTCGCCGACCGCGAAGCGCAGGCGACGCTGACGCGCATGCTCGACTACGCGGCGCGCACGCTCGAATCCGTGGCCGTCGCGCTCGAACGCGGCACGCAGCCGCTGACCGGCAGCGCGGCGATGGCCGGCGTCGACACGACGCTCGATGCGCTGTCGCAGCGGCACGCCCAGGCATCGAGCGTCGACGACCGGCGGCTGATCGGCGTCGCCATCGGCCACGCGCAGGCGTTGTCGGGACAGCTGCGTGCGCTGCTGCGCAATGCGGACATCGCGGGCAGCCGCGGCGACCTGCGCGCGCAACAGGCCGAGGCGCAACTGCCGCGCGCGCTGCGTCCGCGCAGCGCGCTGGCGACGTTGCGCGCGAACCTGAGCCTGTCGTCGGTCGCGTTCCGCCACGCGCTGCGCTGCGGCGTGTGCCTCGCGATCGCCGTCGCGATCGAACGCGTGGCCGGCATCGCGCACGGCTACTGGATTCCGATGACGCTGGCGATCGTGCTCAAGCCGGATTTCGCCGGCACGTTCCAGTTCGGATTGCTGCGCGTCGCGGGCACGCTGCTTGGCCTCGTGCTGACCACGGTCGCCGTGCATTTCATGTTCGGCAGCACGTGGCAACAACTGCTGTTGCTCGGCGCGCTGTGCGTCGGTTTCCGCATGCTCGTCACCGTGCACTACGGACTCGGCGTGATGATGCTGACCGGCATCGTCGTCATCCTGCTCGCCTATGCGGGCATTCCGCCGCTGGAAACGATGGTCGCGCGCGGCGAGGCGACGACGATCGGCAGCGCCGCGGCGTTGCTCGCCTACGCGATCTGGCCGACCTGGGAACACAGCCGCCTCAAGCCCGCACTGGCAGCCATGATCGACGCGTACCGCCGTTATTTCCTCGCCCTGCTCGGCGACGACGCGAACGCGTGCGTCGAAGCGCGCAGCATCGCACGCAGCGCGCGCACGAACGCGCAGGCGTCGATCGAGCGCCTGCGCGGCGAGCCGAGACCCGATCGCACCTTGCTGGCTTTCGCCGAAGGCGTGTTCGCCAACGCCAATCGTTTCATCCGCGCCAGCATGTCGCTCGACGCGATCGTGCACGACACGCCCGCGTTGCCCGCGCGCGATGCCGCCTCCGACGTCGCGTCGCGCATGGGTGCGGCGCTCGCCTCGATCGCCGGAAGCCTGCGCGACGACAGAGCCGTCACGCCCGTCGACGACAGTTCGTTGCGCACGCACGAGCGCGCGTTCGCCGCGCGATTGCGCGAAACCGGCGACGACAGCGGCATCGGCGCGCAACTGGCCGAAGCGTTCGACCGCATGACCGACAGCATCGATACGCTGGCGCACGTGCTGCGCGAGGAAAACGCCGGCATCGCGCACCGCTGATCGCGGCAACGCAGCACGCAAGTTATGCTAGTTTTCGCGGCGATGCAGGCGGCTCCTCGCACGGACGCCGCTGGCGAAGGATGAAGGGGATCCGACGACGCCGCGCATCGAACGTCCAATGCCTACGCTCCGTTCCTGGGGAAATCACGATGTCGAAAACCGGCTCTTTGGCCGGCCGCGCCACGTGCGCGTGCCGCTCGGTCATCCTGCGTGCCAGCCACGCATTCGCTGCGGTGTTGCTGGCCGCGACCACTTCGTTCGCCTTTGCCATCCAGCCGCCGGAGTCCCCGCAACGCGTCGCGATGCAGGCGGCGCCGCATGCGCAGGATCTCGACGTACAACCCGAACTCGAAACCAGCGTCGGACTCGTGCTCGGCGCAACGCCGCATGCCGGCGCAGACACGTTCCTCGCGCGCAACAAGGGCGAGTGGGAAATGCGCTGGGATCGTCGTGCCGATCGTCCCGAGCTGATCCAGGGCAGCGGCGTCGCGCTGATTCCCGGCAAGGGCAACGCGCTGACGGCGAGCAGTCTCGGCCTGCCGGCGAACGAACCGGTCGACATCGCCGTCGTCGAAACGCGCCTGCGCGATTTCATCGCCGCGAACGACGACCTGCTGCGCTCGCGCGGCCTCGAATTCCGCCTCGACCCCCAATCCAGCGTGCCCTACGGCGACGGCTCGACGCACTGGTTCGTCGAACTCGCGCAATACGCGCACGGCATCCGCGTCAAGGACGCGCATCTGTTCTTCCGGATTTCGCACGGCAACATCGTGCAGTTCGGCAGCCACCTCGTTGCACCGGTCGGGATCGACGCGACGCCGGTGTCGACCGCCTCGAGCGCGTTCGACCTCGCCGTGCGCGAAATGGCCTTGCCCACTGGCAGCGTCGTGAAGGACGTCCTCGAACCCGGCGAACTGCTGTTCGTTCCCGTCGCTGCGAACGGCGCCGACGCACGCGACGCCTACCTCGGCGCGGATGGCGCGGGTTACGCGCATCGCCTGGTCTGGCGCTTCGTGTTCCGCGTCGAAGGCAATGCGGCCACATATGAAGTGCTGCTCGACGCCAAGAGCAATCGCCTCGTGGACGTGCGCGACCTCAACGACTACGTCAACGCGACGGTCAGCGGCGGTATCTACCCGACGACCAACACCGACACGGAAGTCGTCGTGCCCTTCCCGTACACGACCGTCAGCAACGGCAGCGCGAAGATCACCGACGCGCTCGGCATCTACGATTACGCGGGCGGCTCGGCCACGGTTGCTCTCAACGGCCAGTACTTCCGGATCATCGATACCTGCGGCTCGATCTCGCTCGCCAGTTCGACCGACGGCAACCTCAACCTTGGCACCAGCGCCGGCACCGATTGCACGACGCCCGGTTTCGGCGGCGCGGGCAACACGCACGCCTCGCGTACCGGCTTCTACCACCTGACCAAGATCAACGAGAAAGCGCGCGCGATCCTGACGACCAACACCTGGCTGAACTCGAAGGTCACCGCGAACATGAACCTCAACCAGGTGTGCAATGCGTACTGGGACGGCAGCGCGCTGAACTTCTTCAAGTCCGGCACCTCCACCGGCGGCACGTTCTGCTCGGACACCGGCGAGATCGCCGCGGTGTTCCTGCACGAATGGGGCCACGGCCTCGACACCAACACCGGCGGCGCAGCGAGCGAGTACGGCAGCGGCGAAGCGGTCGGCGATACCTTCGCGTTCCTCGAAACCAAGGATGCCTGCATCGGCAAGAACTTCACGCCGAGCAAGACCTGCCACAACTGCAACGCCACTTGCACCGGCGTGCGTGACCTGTCCGCGTTCGCCCTCGGCGGTTCGCACACGATCGCAACGCCCGCCAACGTAACGAGCACGACCGGCATCGACTGCAACGCATACCTCGGCCTCAACAGCATCGCCTGCCCATACAACCGCCCCGACACCGGCACCGCCTATCGCGGCCCAATGGGCTGGGAAGGCCATTGCGAAAGCTACATCGCCAGCACCGCGAACTGGGATCTGGCGCAAGCGCTCGTCGCGCGCTTCGGCGCCGCCGACGGCTACACGGCGATGGATCGCATCTGGTACGGCAGCCTCACGCCGTCGAAGAGCGCGTATCGCGTCGCATCCGGCGGCACCTGCAATGTCAATGCGACCGTCGATGGCTGCGGCTCGAACAACTGGTATACCGCGTTCCTCGCCGCAGACGACGACGACGGCAACCTCGCCAACGGCACGCCCAATGCCTGCCGCATCTGGGACGCGTTCAGCGCGCACGGCATCGCCTGTGGCGCGCGCCCGGTGTGCAGCAGCGATCCGCCGGATTTCACGCTCAACGTGCCGAATCCGAGCCGGCTGATGTGCGCGCCCGGCAGCACCACCTATACGATCGACATCGGCTCGGCGATGGGCTTCGCCAATCCGGTGACGTTCGCGACGAGCGGCGCGCCGACCGGCATCACCGCCGCGGTGTCGCCCAATCCGGCCGCGCCGGGAAGCAGCGCGACGCTGACGATCAACGCGACGGGTGCGGCCACCGCCGGCACGTCCACGATCACGGTCAGCGGTACGGCGACAGCCAGCCCCGGCCATTCCGCAAACGTGCAGTTGCAGGTCGCCGTGGGCGTGCCGGGCGCGCCCGCCCTCGCCGCGCCCGCGGACAACGCGAGCGGCGTCGCACGCACGCCGACGTTCTCGTGGGCGGCCGATCCGGCCGCGATCGGCTACACGATCGAAGTCGCCACCGACAGCGCATTCGCGACCCTCGTCGCCAGCGGCACTTCGAACACCAACAGCTGGACACCGGGCACCGCGCTGGCGGCGATGACGACCTACTACTGGCGCGTCCGCTCGAACAGCCCCTGCGGCAACAGCGCGAATTCGGCGACTTTCACTTTCACCACCGGGGTGACGTTCCCGGAACCGTACTGCGCGGCGACGTTCCCTAGTGCGGTGGAACCGATCACTCGCGTGAACTTCACGGGCATCAACAATCCCAGCTCGGCGACCGTGGGCGGCAGCCCGGCGCTGGAAGACTTCCTCGGCGTCGCGGGCGGCGCCGTGATGGCGGGCCAAACCTATCCGATCGCCGTCGAAGGCAACACGGCCGGAAGCAGTTACAGCACCTACATCTCGGCGTACGCGGACTGGAACCACGACGGCACCTTCGGCACCGGCGAGAAATACGACATCGGCGTCATCACCAACTCGACCGGCACCGACGGCAAGCAGGCGACGGGCACGATCACGGTACCGGCAGGCGCGCTCCCGGGCAATACGCGTTTCCGCGTGATCAAGAAGTACTCGAGCAGCGTGGCATATCCGGCCGCCTGCAACACCACCGGCTACGGCCAGGCCGAGGACTACACAATCGCCGTGCAGGCCGCCAGTTCGAACTACACGGTCGGCGGTACGGTCAGCGGCCTCACCGCAAGCGGGCTCAAGCTCTCGCTCAACAACGGCGCGCAGATGCTCGACGTCGCCTCCGGCGCGACGGGCTTCACGTTCGCGAACGCGGTCGCAAACAACACCGCCTACGACGTCGAAATCAACACGCAACCCGGCGGCCTGGCCTGCTCGCTCACCGGCAACACCGGCACGGTCAGCGGCGGCAACGTCACGTCGATCGCGGTCGCGTGCGCGCCGTTGCCGACCTACACGATCGGCGGCACGGTCAGCGGCCTCACCGCGAGCGGGCTCAAGCTCTCGCTCAACAACGGCGCGCAGATGCTCGACGTCGCCTCCGGCGCGACGGGCTTCACGTTCGCGAACGCGATCGCCGACGGCACGCACTACACGGTCATCGTGAGCGCGCAACCGGTTGGCCTCGCCTGCACGGCGTCGAGCAACAGCGGCGACGTCGCGGGCGCCAATGTCACCGACGTGACGATCGCCTGCGCACCGCTCGCAGCGACGTACTCCGTCGGCGGCACCATCATCGGGTTGAGCAGCAGCGGCATGCGGCTCACCGTCAACGACACGCAACAGATGGGCGTCGGCACCGGCGTCACCGCATTCACGTTCCCGACCAAGCTCGCCGACGGGACGGACTATGCAGTGAACGTGGAAACGCAACCGAGCGGCCTGTTTTGCACCGTGCGCAACGGCACGGGCACGATCGCCGGCGCGAATGTCAGCGACGTCATCGTCGATTGCCTCGACCGCATTTTCGCCAATGGCTTCGACGGCGGCTGACGTCACCGCAAGCCTCGGATCAACCGCGCCGACGATCGTGTCGGCGCGGCTTAAATCACGTGCACTTGAACGATGTCTTGATTGAAACTCTTATCATCGATTAGTGCATCGGCAGCGTACTCGCTCAAAATCTGGGCACGTGCTTCAGGAAGGCTTTCACTCTGAAACACGCAAAACGGATATGAGCTCTTACGCAAACGGATCGCGCAGCACGATGTTCGCGTCGCGATCCGGGCCCGTCGAGACGATCGCGAGCGGGCAGCCGGCGAGTTCCTCGAGCGCGCGCAGGTAGGCGCGTGCGGCGGGCGGGAGCTTGTCCCATTCGGTGATGCCGTGCGTGGATTCGCTCCAGCCCGGGAATTCGAGATAGACGGGCGTGCACTCTTCCCAGCCGGCGGCGTCGAGCGGTGCGTATTCGGTGCGCTTGCCGCGGTATTCGTAGGCGATGCAGACCTTGAGCTTGTCCATACCGTCGAGGATGTCGAGCTTGGTGATGCACAGGCCGCTGATGCCGTTGATCGCGACGGCGCGCTTGAGCGCGACGATGTCCATCCAACCACAGCGGCGCGGTCGTCCGGTCGAGGCGCCGTATTCCTGGCCGCGATCTCGGATGCCCTGCCCGATCTCGTCGTCGAGTTCGGTCGGGAACGGGCCGCCGCCGACGCGCGTCGCGTAGGCCTTGGCGATGCCGAGCACGTAGTCGATCGCGTCAGCGCCGACGCCGGAGCCGGCAAGCGCGCCGCCGATCGTCGTGTTCGACGAGGTCACGTACGGATAGGTGCCGTGGTCGATGTCGAGCAACGCGCCCTGCGCGCCTTCGTATAGCACGCGCTTGCCCTGCTTGCGCAGGTCGTGAAGGATGCCGGCGACGTCGGACTTCATCGGTTCGACGTACTCGCCGAAGGCGAGCGCCTCGTCGTAGGTCTTCTGGAAATCGATCGCTTCGGCGCCGAGGTATTTCGTCAGCACGAAGTTGTGGTAGTCGAGCGCAGTGCGCAGCAATTCGGCGAGCTGTTGCGGGTAATGCAGGTCGGCGACGCGGATGCCGCGACGCGCGACCTTGTCTTCGTAGGCGGGGCCGATGCCGCGGCCGGTCGTGCCGATCGCCTTGCCACCCGCGGCTTTTTCGCGCGCCTGGTCGAGCGCGATGTGGTACGGCATGATCAGAGGCGTCGCCGGAGAAATCTTCAGGCGCGAACGCACTTCCACGCCGCCCGCTTCGAGCTCCTCGATTTCCTTGCGCAGCGCGGCCGGCGAAAGCACGACGCCGTTGCCGATCAGGCACAGCGCGTCGTCGCGCAGGATGCCCGACGGGATCAGGTGCAGCACGGTCTTCTTGCCGTGAATGACCAGCGTGTGGCCGGCGTTGTGACCGCCCTGGAATCGCACGACCGCGCCGATATCCTGCGTGAGCAGGTCGACGATCTTGCCCTTGCCTTCGTCGCCCCATTGGGCGCCCAGAACCACTACCGACTGACCCATTGCCTGCTTCTCCGGACAAATTAAAAGCCGGGGAGCGCTGAGGCTCCGACCGGCTTTTACGAATTATCCGGGTTTTCGGCGGCGCGGGCCACCACCTTCATGCGCTATTTGCTTTCTTGCAGGTAGCGCAGGAATTCGGACTTGGGATCGAGCACGAACAGGCCGTTGTCCTGCGCGAACACGTCGCGGTAGGCCTCCATGCTGCGGTAGAACGCGTAGAACTCGGGATTGCGGCCGTAGGCAGCGGCGTAGACCTGCGACGCAGCCGCATCGCCTTCGCCGCGCGTCTTCTCGGCGTCGCGGTAGGCCTCGGCCTTGATGACCTGCACCTGACGCTGCGCGTCGGCGCGGATCGTGCGTGCGGACTCCTCGCCTTCTGCGCGCAGCTGCGAAGCGACCTTCTTGCGCTCGGCCTTCATGCGCTCGTAGACCGAGCCGATCACGGTACCGTCCTCGGGCAGATCGATGCGCTTGATGCGCAGGTCGACGATTTCGATGCCGAGATCCTGCATCGCCTTGTTCGTGTCGGCGACGAGATCCTTGGTCAGGTCGGCGCGGCCGCCGGCGACGAGTTCCTGCAGCGTGCGTGCGTTGACCGCACGGCGCAGGCCTTCCTTCACCTTCGGCGCGATGCGGTCCTGCGCCTGCTTCTCGTCGCCCGCGACGGCGACGTAATAACGCGCCGCATCGGAAATGCGCCATTTGACGAAGAAGTCGATGCTGACGTCCTTCTTCTCCGCAGTCAGCGAGCGCTCGGGTTGCGAGTCGAACGAGAGCAGGCGCTTGTCGAAACGCTGTACCTGCTGCACGAACGGGATGCGGAAATGCAGGCCAGGCCCGATGTCGGTGCCGACGATGCGGCCGAACTGGAGCAGGATCGCGGTCTGCGATTCGTTGATCACATATGCGGAATTGACGCCGACGAGCAACGCGATCGCGGCGATGGCGAGCGGAAACGGACGCATCAGTTGCCTGCCTTGCCGGATTCCGGCGTGACCACGGTGGTACCCAGCGTCGTCGCATTCGCCGGCGGCGCGGCGAGCGGCGGCGGCAGGTTGATGAGGTTCTTGCCGCCGCTGCCGTCGATGACCTTCGGCGTCAGCTTGAGCACGCTTTCCATCGTCTCGATGTAAAGGCGCTTGCGCGTGATCTCCGGCGCGGCGCGGTATTGCGCCTCGACGAGATTGAAGCGCTGCGCGTCGCCTTCGGCGCGCGCGACGCGTTCGCTCTTGTCACCTTCGGCGCGCGCGCGGATTTCGGCGGCGGCGCCGCGCGCTTCGGGCACGATGCGGCTCGCATCGGCGCGCGCGTCTTCTTCGAGCCGCGACTTGTCCTGCAAGGCTTTGCTGGCGTCGTCGAACGCGTCCTTGACCTCGGTCGGCGGACGCACGTTCTGGATGTTGAGATCGAGCAGGACGAGGCCGGTTTGATATTGCTCGAGCGTCGCCTTCAGCGCCTCGTTGGCCTTGGCGACGAGTTCGCTGCGCTGGCCGGAGAGGATCGAATTCATGTCATTGCTGCCCACCACCGAACGCACCGCGCTTACGGCGGCCTGGCCAAGCGTTTCGTTCGGGTCTTTCACGTCGAACAGGAATTTCGTGGCGTCGCCGATGCGGTATTGCACGTAGAAATCGACGAGGACGATGTTCTCGTCCTTGGTCAGCATGCGCACCTGGTCGCTGGTTTGCAGCGTTTTCCCGGTGTTGACGGCGATCACCGTCTCGATCGGCCGCGGGAACTTGAAACCGAGGCCCGGTTGCGCGAGGCGCGCGACACGACCGAAGCGCAGCACGACGCCGGTTTCGCCCGCGTTGATGCGCATGACGCTGTCGAACGCGACCCATGCGAGCAGGATGCCGAGCACGGCGATGCCGATGCCGCCGCCACTGCCGCCGCCGAAGAGGCGGCCGAAGCCGTCGCGCAGCTTGCGCAGCCACGCATCGAAGTCGGGCGAAGGGCCGTCGCCACCGCCGCTGTCCTTCCACGGATCGCGCTGTTTACCGCTGCCGGGTTCGTTCCAAGCCATCGCCTTGCCTTGTCGCGCGGAAGCGGAAGACGCGTCGCCGCGATCCGCCGTGCGCAGAAGTGTCGTGATGTTTACCGAGACCGTCGCGAGCCGGAAGGCATGCGACCAGCGCCGTCAAAACGCCGTCTCCAAAGGATTGTAGGTAGCGCCTTCCAGTGCGGCAAGCAAGCGCTCGCGCAGCCATTCGCCGTCGCCGCCGGGCATGCCGAACAGCGGTTCGACGAGTGCGCGCGGCGCGTCGATGCGCACGCGCCAGCCTTCCTCGTCCGCGCTTTCGCCCGCGACGAGCCCTTGCGCATGCAGGCGCGCGCGTAGGCGGCCGGCCTCCGGCGGCAGCAACAAATCGGCGCAAACGCGCTGCGCGCCGAGTCGCTCACCAATCGCCTTGCGCAAACCGTCGAGGCCCGCGCCGGTCAGCGCGGAAACCCAGGCGCGCGGAAGTTCGCCGCCTTCGAGATGATCGAGCCGATACGATCCATTGGCCGCAACGACCGGCTGCCCTTCAGAGCCATCATCGGCATGCGTCGACTGCGAAGCGTCCAACCGGTCGATCTTGTTGTAGACGAGCACCTGCGGCAAATCGCCCGCGCCGATTTCGGCGAGCACGCGCTCGACGTCGGCGATGCGCTCGTCGCGTTCGGGATCGGAGGCATCGACGACGTGAAGCAATAGATCCGCATCGCGCGCTTCGGCGAGCGTCGAGCGGAACGCGGCGACGAGATCGTGCGGCAAGTCGCGGACGAAACCCACCGTGTCGGCGAGCAGGATCGGCCCGCAATCGAGGCCGTCAATGCGGCGCAAAGTCGGATCGAGCGTCGCGAACAACTGGTCCGCGGCGTAGACCTCCGAACCGGTCAACGTGTTGAACAGCGTCGACTTGCCCGCGTTGGTGTAGCCGACGAGCGCAACCACCGGTAGCGCATTGCGCTGGCGCGAGCGGCGCGCGGTGGCGCGCTGCGTCTCGACCTTGTCCATGCGCTTCTGCAACTGCTTGACGCGCTCGCCGAGCAGTCGGCGATCGAGCTCGAGCTGGGTTTCACCGGGGCCGCGCAGGCCGATCGCACCGCCGCGCTGACGCTCCAAATGCGTCCAGCCGCGCACGAGGCGCGTCGACATGTGCTTGAGCTGGGCCAGCTCGACTTGCAGCTTGCCTTCGTGCGAGCGCGCGCGCTGCGCGAAGATGTCGAGGATGAGCCCGGTGCGGTCGACGACGCGGCACGCGGTGAGGTTCTCGCGGTTGCGCTCCTGCACCGGCGACAGCGCGTGATTGACGAGGATGAGATCGGCATCGAGCGCACGTCGCTGCTGGGCCAGTTCCTCGGCCTTGCCCGTACCGACGAAATAACGCGGATTGGCGCGCTCGACGCGCGCGGTCAGGCTGCCGACGACGCTCGCGCCAGCCGAACGCGCGAGTTCGGCGAACTCGGACAGCGCCTGCGGATCGGTTTGCCCCGGCGCCTGCGGTTGCAGCAGCAGCGCGCGTTCACCTTTTCTGGATCGCTCGAACAGCGGAATTCACCCAACGGGAAATGAGCGAGTGGTATGCGGCCGGCGCGCGAGGCTTTCAAGCCACGCGCCGCAAGCGTCGCTCAGGCCGCGGTTTCTTCGGCGGAATCGGACGGCCCGACATGTGCGACATGGCCGTCCGGCCCGTTCACGCGCACGTTGCGCGACGGCACGATCGTGGAGATCGCGTGCTTGTAGACCATCTGGCTGACCGTATTGCGCAGCAGTACGACGAACTGGTCGAACGATTCGACCGTGCCCTGCAACTTGATACCGTTGACGAGGTAGATCGACACCGGCACGCGCTCGCGACGCAGCGCGTTAAGGAAAGGATCCTGCAATGATTGCCCCTTGGACATGAGTCTTCTTCTCCTGCTGGAATAGGCGGAACCGGAAAAATCGCGTGCGCCACATCCCCGCCACGCCCGGCTCCAAACCCTGAACGCCATCTTAAGGCTTTGTTCGCACAAAAAGAATGACGGCGACGCCAGTTCGCCGAATCGGTCACGCCGATGCGCCGAGGAACGCCTCGATCGCCCGTGTCGCGCGCGAATCGAGCGCGCCTGACTCGGGGTCGAAGGCGAATGCGTCGACCTCGCTGCGCAACCAGGTGATCTGACGCTTGGCGAGCTGGCGCGTCGCGAAGACCGCGCGGTCGCGGAACTCGGCCAGATCGCATTCGCCCGCGAGATACGGCCACGCCTGCCGATAGCCGACCGCGCGCATCGCCGGCAGATCCGCGTGCCAGCCGTCGATCGAGCGCAGGCGCCGCGCTTCCTCGACGAAGCCATCGACGAGCATTGCGTCGAAGCGACGCGCGATGCGTTCGTGCAGCAGCGCTCGCGCGTCGGGCAGCAATGCGAACTTGAGGATGCGGAATGGCGGACGCGCGACGCCGCCATCGTCGAACCATTCCGTCGGCGCGCGCCCGGTCAGCTCGACGATTTCGAGCGCGCGCTGGATGCGCTGCGCGTCGTTGGGGCCGATGCGCGCAGCCACTCGCGGATCGCGCGCGGCCAGACGCGCGTGCAGCGCGGGCCAGCCCTCGCGCGCGGCTTCGCCGGCGAGGCGCGCGCGGATGTCCGGATCGGCGTCCGGCAGCGGCGACAAGCCGAGCGCGAGCGCACGGAAATAAAGCCCGGTGCCGCCGACGAGCAACGGCACGCGGCCCGCGCCGGAAATGCCGCGCATCGCCGCCAGCGCGTCGTCACGGAAATCCGCGGCCGAATACGGCTGCGTCGGCTCGCGGACGTCGATGAGTCGATGCGGATAGCGCGCCAGCATCGCCGCGTCGGGCTTGGCCGCGCCGATGTCGAGGCCGCGGTAGACGAGCGCGGAATCGACGCTGACGAGTTCCACGTCGAAGCGATCGGCCAAGCGACAGGCGAGCGCGGTCTTGCCGCTCGCGGTCGGCCCCATCAGGAAAATCGCTGGTGGACGTCGATCCGCGCCGCGCATCGCCGCATTGCAGCGGCGCGCGCCGGCGCGGTCAAGCCTCGTCAGGCCACGACGTCCGGGCCGGCGTGCTGGCGCCGGCGCGGCATCAGCGACACGTCGAGCAGTTTCTCGATGCGCGAGAACAACTCGGCGCGCGAGAACGGCTTTTTCATGAAGTCGTCGGCGCCGATGCGCTGCGCGTAGAACTGTTCGGTGGCCTGCTCGTTGCCGCTCATCATGATCACCGGCACTTCGCGCGTCACCGGGTTGCGACGCAATTGGCGCAGCGCGGCGAAACCGTTGATGCCCGGCAGGATGATGTCGAGGAAGATCAGATCCGGTGGATCGGCGGTCGCCAGATCGACGCCCTTCTCGCCGTCGAGCGCTTCGATGACCTCGTAGCCGTTCTGCTCGAGCATGCGGCGCAACGTCGCCAGCACCGTGGTCGAATCGTCGACGATGAGCACGCGCATGCCGCTGCGTGCGTTGACGCGCTGCTGCCGACGCGCGGCTCCTTTGGCGGGAGCGATGCCCAGCGCCCGCTTGATGAAATCGAACATCCGTTTTCCCCCTGGCCTTTTCTCGGCCGAGGCCTAGTTTCCAGCGGAAAACCAGTACGTACAAGCATTCATTTCGTGAATTTCCGTGCCCAAAGGCCGCGCAGCGCACGCCGAAGCCCTCGCGCCGCGACGTATACTTCGCACTTTCGCCGCGAAGTGAACGCCATGTCGCAGATGATGAAAGCCTTGGTCAAGCGCGAAGCCGCGCGCGGCATCTGGATGGAAGAAGTGCCGATTCCCGAGATCGGCCCGAACGACGTCCTCGTCAAACTCGAAAAAACCGCGATCTGCGGCACCGACCTGCACATCTACAAGTGGGACGAGTGGTCGCAGCGCGTGATCAAGCCGGGCCTCGTCATCGGCCACGAATTCGTCGGCCGCATCGTCGACATGGGTGCGGGCGTGCGCGGCTACGAACTCGGCCAGCGCGTCTCGGCGGAAGGCCACATCGTCTGCGGCGTATGCCGCAACTGCCGCGCCGGCAAGCAGCACCTATGTCCGAACACCGTCGGCATCGGCGTCAACCGCAACGGCGCATTCGCCGAATACGTCGCCGTGCCGGCGTCGAACCTGTGGCCGATCCCGGATCAGATTCCGAGCGAACTCGCCGCGTTCTTCGACCCGTACGGCAACGCCGCGCATTGCGCGCTCGAATTCGACGTGATCGGCGAGGACGTGCTCATCACCGGTGCGGGCCCGATCGGCATCATCGCAGCGGGCATCTGCAAGCACGTCGGCGCGCGCAACGTGGTCGTCACCGACGTCAACGACTATCGCCTCAAGCTCGCCGCCGACATGGGTGCCACGCGCGTGGTCAACGTCTCCAAGCAGTCGCTGAAGGAAGTCGTCAAAGACCTGCACATGGAAGGCTTCGACGTGGCGCTGGAAATGAGCGGCAACCCGCGCGCGTTCGCCGACATGCTCGACGTCATGTACCACGGCGGCAAGGTCGCGTTGCTCGGCATCCTGCCCAACGGCGCCGGCATCGACTGGGACAAGGTCATCTTCAAGGGTCTCACGCTGCACGGCATCTACGGCCGCCGCATGTACGAGACCTGGTACAAGATGACGCAGATGGTGCTCACCGGTTTCCCGCTGCAGAAGGTGCTCACGCACCAGATCCACATCGACGATTTCCAGAAGGGTTTCGACCTCATGGATTCGGGCAATTGCGGCAAGGTCGTGTGTTCGTGGAATTGAGCGGCGCCGGCGGTTGCGCGCGCACCGCCTGCGAAGCGTGGTGCTGAGACGATGCGGGACGTGACGCATCGAGTCACCGAACTCGTCGATTCCGCGGTCGGCGCGCTGCCCTCCGGCCCGATCCTCGCCGCGTACAGCGGCGGGCTCGATTCGACCGCGATGCTGCACGTGCTGGCGACGAATCGCTCGGTGCGCGAGCGCGGCTTGCGCGCCGTGCACATCGATCACGGCATCAGCGACAACAGTTCGGTCTGGGCGCGTCATTGCGAAATGTTCGCGCTCGCGCTCGGTGTCGAACTCGTCGTGCGCAAGGTCGGCGTCAGTCGTCAACCCGACCTCGGACTCGAAGCGAGCGCGCGCCGCGCACGCTACGCCGCGATCGAAACGCTGATGTCGCCCGGCGAAATCGTCGCCCTCGCCCACCATCGCGACGACCAGACCGAAACCGTGTTGCTCAAGCTGCTGCGCGGCGCCGGCCCGGAAGGTCTCGGCGCGATGCGGCGGATGCGCCGCCTCGGCAACGGCCATGCCTGGCGTCCGCTGCTCGGCCTGCCGCGCGCGGCATTGCGCGAATACGCCAACGCGCACGGCCTCAGCTGGATCGGCGATCCGAGCAACGACGATCCCGGCATCGACCGCAACTACCTGCGCCTGCAAGTCCTGCCACGCATCGTCGCACGCTGGCCGGAGGCGGCGGCCAGCATCGCGCAGAGCGCCGCATGGGCACGCAGCGCCGCCGAATTCATCGATGTCGAAGCACGCCGCGCGCTCGCTCGCGTGCAGGGACTCGATCCTGCGACGCTGCGCTTCCGCGATTGGCTCGACCTACCCGAAGCACTGCGCGACCCCGTCATGCGCCAATGGTTGCGCGGCCTCGGACTCGCCGAACCGACGCACTTCCAGGCGACCGAACTCGTGCGCCAGATCAACGAAGCCGCCGAGGATCGACAGCCTTGCGTGCGCTGGCCGGGCGTCGAAGTGCGCCGTTATCGCGACCTCCTCTACGCGATGAAGCCGCTGCAATTCCCGCCGTTGGACTGGAACGCGCCGTTCGACGGCAGCGAACTCAAGCTGCCGCTCGACCTCGGCACGCTGCGGCTGTCCGGCGCGAGGGCCGATGCGCGTCTCGCGCGAACGCTGCAGGTGCGTTTCCGGCGCGGCGGCGAGAACCTGCGTCTCGCCGGCCACGGCCCGACGCGCGAATTGCGCGACCTGCTGCAGGAATCGGGCGTGCCCCCGTGGCGGCGCGCACGACTGCCGCTGCTGTTCGATGGCGAAGAACGCCTCGTCGCCATCGCCGACCTGTTCGTCGGCGAAACCGCGGCCGAGCTGCTCGCACCGCTCGACGCCAGCATCGAATGGATCGACCCGACACGCCGCGCGCCCGCATCGTCCGCGCATTCGATTGATCTTGCCGAACCGCTGCGCTAGCGTTCGCGCCCATGCCAAAGAAGCCCGCCCAAACCGACGCCACGCCCTCGTTCGAACACTCGCACGACGAGCTCGAACAGCTCGTCGTGCGCATGGAACAAGGCGATCTCAGCCTCGACGATTCGCTGCAATCGTTCGAACGCGGCATTTCGCTCTACCGCGAATGCCAGGGCGCACTCGACCGCGCCAAGCTGCGCGTGAACCAACTGCTCGATCCAGGCGCGCCGGAATCGGCGCAGCCGTTCGACGGGGATTTGCGCGATCCGCCGTGAATCGCCGTTATTTCGCACGTCGGCTTTCAGCTCTCCCCTTCAAGGAGAGAGTTGGGTGGGGATGGTGTTGTTTTGGCGTTTCGCTTCGTCGCGAAAACCGACTCGCGTCCGTGCGTGGTTCGTCCCGCATCCCTGCGGGCCGGTTCCTTTTCTTTGCTTGCCCAAAGAAAAGTAACCAAAAGAAAGGGCAGCCCAGCATCGTCGCCTTCCGCGCATCCTGCGCGAAAGGTCTGTGAACGACGGCCGAGGTTCGCCGACAGCGCATCGTGCGCGCGCCCCTGCGGGCTTTACCGTCCGCCGTTCACCGCCGCTGAAGGGACCTGGAAAAGCAAAGCAGCGCGCTCCTGCGCGCGGAAGCAAAGCAGAAAAAACGGCAAAATTGCATTTACGAAAGGCATTCGACCTTGAACGAGCTGACACCCGAACTCATCGCACTGTCCGCGCGCGCCGACGACGCACTCGCGCGCGCGCTGCCCGACGAATCGCAACCGCCGGTCGAATTGCATCGCGCGATGCGTTATGCCGTGCTCGGCGGCGGCAAGCGGCTGCGCCCGCTGCTCGTGTATGCGACGGGACTCGCGTTCGACGCCTCGCTGGAGCGGCTCGATTCAAGCGCGGCGGCGGTCGAGATCATCCACGCGTATTCGCTCGTCCACGACGACCTGCCTGCGATGGACGACGACGATTTGCGCCGCGGCCGGCCGACTTGTCACGTCGCCTTCGGCGAGGCGATGGCAATCCTTGCCGGCGATGCGTTGCAGGCGCTCGCGTTCGAGGTGCTGGCCAATGACGCGATGCTCGCGACCGATGCGTCGACGCATCTGCGCATGTTGCGCACGCTCGCGGCGGCTTGCGGTTCGCACGGCATGGCCGGCGGGCAGGCCTTCGACCTTGCCGCGGTCGGCCAACGTCTTTCGCCGGCCGAACTCGAACGCATGCACGTGCACAAGACCGGCGCACTGATCCGCGCATCGGTACGCCTGGGCGCGCTCGCCGCCGGTTGCCGCGACGAGGCCACGCTGGCCGCGCTGGAACACTACGGCCATGCGATCGGCCTCGCCTTCCAGATCCGCGACGACCTGCTCGACATCGAGGCCGAAACCGCGCAGCTCGGCAAGACCGCCGGCAAGGACGTCGCCGCGAACAAGCCGACCTATCCGGCGATCCTCGGCATCGAGGCGTCACGCGCGGAGCTCGACGCGCTCACGAAGCAGGCGCTCGCGAGCGTCGCTCCACTCGGCGAACGCGCGCGGATGCTGTGCGACCTCGCGCGCTTCGTCGCCGCACGCGGGAATTGATTCGTTGCCTTTGCGATCACCCTCAATCGCTTTTCCGTGCCACGCGATGGCACGGCGCGGCGCACTCGGAACCCGACGATCCGCAGCGGCCATCCATGGCCGCATCATTCGGAAAAGCCTTATTTCACGAGTCGCAGCGTGAACGGATAGCGATACGCGACGCCCTCGTTCGCCTTGATCGCGGCGATGATGGTGAGGACGAACCACGCGATCGCGAGCACGATGCCGATCGGCCACGCGATCAGGATGCCGAGGCCGAACGTCACGATGCAGAGCAGGACGAGCGCGCAACCGGCGATCGCGAGCGTGATGTTGAAATTCAGCGCTTCCTTCGCCTGATCTGCGGCAAAACTCATTGTGTCGCGCTTGATGAGCCAGACGACGAGCGGGCCGACCACGCCGCCGATGCCGCCGGTCACGAATGCACTGAACGACGAGAGATGGCCGATCAGCGCCCAGGTGCGTTCGTCGCTCGACGGCGGCGCGCCGGTTTCCGGCGGCGGCGGGGGCGAGGTGAGGTTTTCGATGTCGCTCATGGCAGGTCTCCGTGGGTGACTACGTCAGATGGGATGTTGCGCCGATGCGCGGCATCGTCAATGGCCGAAAGGTCACGATCATTCGCCGGCGACAGTCATGCGTTCGAGCAGGATCGAGCCGGTGAGGACGTGCGAACGCGGGTCGACGTCGCGGCCGATCGCGACGACGTTCGAATACATGTCGCGCAGGTTGCCGGCGATCGTAATTTCTTCGACCGGAAACGCGATCGCGCCGTTCTCGACCCAGAACCCGCTCGCGCCGCGCGAATAATCGCCGGTGATCAGCGACACGCCCTGCCCCATGAGTTCGGTGACAAGCAGGCCCGTACCCATGCGCTTGAGCATCGCGGCGAAATCGTCCGCGCCCGTTTCGACGAGAATGTTCTGCACGCCGCCTGCGTTGCCCGTCGATTGCAGGCCGAGCTTGCGCGCCGAATAGCTGCCGAGGATGTAGCGCGCGAGCACGCCGTCCTTGATGAGATCCGAATCGCGCGTGGCGACGCCTTCGGCATCGAACGCGGTCGAGCCGTGTCCGCGCGGAATGTGCGGCCGTTCTACGATCTGCATCCACGACGGAAACACGCTCTTGCCGACATGATCGACGAGGAAACTCGCGCGGCGATACAGCGCGCCGCCGCTGACTGCCGAAAGAAAATGCCCGATCAGCCCGCGCGCGACTTCCGGCGCGAACAGCACCGGACAAGTACGCGTCGACAGGCGTCGCGCGCCGAGCCGCGCCACGGTGCGCTCGGCGGCCTTGCGGCCGATCGATTCGGCGCTCGCGAAGTCGGACGCGCGACGCACGGTGTCGTAGGCATAGTCACGCTGCATGCCGGCATCGTCTTCGGCGATCAGCGCGACCGACAGCGAATGATGCGTGCCGCGCTCGGTGCCGATAAAGCCGTTCGAGTTCGCGTACGCGGTCATGCCCGCACCGACCTGCACGGCCGCGCCGTCGGTGTTGTTGATGCGCGCGTCGAAACGGCGTCCGGCTTCCTCGATTTCGACGCCGAGCCGGATCGCTTCTTCGGGCGTGATGTCCCACGGATGCCACAGGTCGAGGTCGGGAATCGTCCTCGCCAACAGCGCAGGATCGGCGAGGCCGTTGGCGGGATCGGCTTCGGTGTAGCGCGCGATCGCGCAGGCGTGCTCGACGGTTTGCTCGATCGACTTCGGATCGAGATCGGCCGTCGTCGCCGAGCCTTTGCGCTGGCCGAAATACACCGTCACCGACACGCCGCGATCGCGCGTGCGTTCGACGGTTTCGACTTCGCCCAAACGCACGCCGACGGACAAGCCAAGGTCGACGCTCGCGGCGACGTCCGAAGCGCTCGCGCCCTTCGCGCGCGCGAGCGCGACCACGTCCTGCGCGATCTGCGCGAGGCGGTCGAGGTCGGCCGAACTGGTATCTTTGTCGATGACGATCGAATTCACGGTCTGTTCCCGGAAAAACTCATGCACGAAATGGATTCAGAGGGCGCGGATGCCGAGTTCCTCGGCCCGAGCCGCAGCCAGCAGCGCCGCGACGCGCTCGACGTATTGCGCCTGGCCGAAACGCTGGCGAACTTGAGCGAAGCGCAGCTGTCGCGCGTACCGCTCGACGACGAACTGCGCGAGGAAGTGCGGCGCACGCGCGCGGTCACGTCGCACATCGCACGCAAGCGCCAGAACCAGTT
Organism: Pseudomonadota bacterium; assembly: GCA_029779475.1. Taxonomy (GTDB): domain Bacteria; phylum Pseudomonadota; class Gammaproteobacteria; order Xanthomonadales; family Rhodanobacteraceae; genus Dokdonella_A. The sequence goes on along the minus strand of JAKPAN010000234.1, from coordinate 8,643 downwards.
CCTTGCCAAGCAGATGCGCAAGCTCGACGAGGACGCGCTGGCCGCGATTCGCGTCGTGCTCGCCGAAGACCGCGACAGCGCGCGGCGCGACGCCGCCGTCCTGCACCACGTCGAACGCTGGCGCGAACGCCTGCTCGACGAAGGCGACGAAGCGCTGGCCGAGTTCATCGCCGAACATCCGCACGCCGACCGCCAGCAACTGCGCCAGCTCGTACGCAATACGCTCGCCGAGCGCGCGAAAAACAAGCCGCCGCACGCATATCGCGAACTGTTCCGCGCGCTGACTCGGATGTTATGAAATCCAATGGATCCGCTTGACAAAGAAAAAAAAAAAATGAACAGACTTGCAACCGCGTCCCCAAGCAGTCGGATGCCACCTGCACAACTGCTGGTCAACGCAATGCATTTTCGCCATAATCAGGAGTGGGCTGATATGAAACACCGGGGAACAGTGATAGGAATTGCCTTCGCCACCTTCATTGCCGTTAGTTCAACGAAATCATTTGCGCGCGATAGCATTGAAATCGGCGATTATACATATACATGCGAAAACAAATGTAGCGTCAATTTTTTGCCTAATGGATCGGTTAAAGTTACCGATACCGGCGGCGGATATGTTCACATCACATATATCGTTAAGTGATATCACGCCGCAACGGGCTTCCGTTGCGGCTTTTTTTATTCACAAGACATGATTTTTACACACAAAAGAAAGATCGTCGCAACGTTGCTAGCCCTAGCATTCACGGGAGCCGTTCTCCTTTTTTTCAGGAGCACCTCGCACAAGACAGAACATCATCCCGACTCGCATACGGATGAAGTTAATACTCACGTGATCTCGCCTATCGGTGAAACTGAGGTTAAAAACCCCACCTCTAAAGAGCAACATCTCAACAAAACCAAGCAATCAACATCAGACCTTCACCCTTCAATGCCAAACGATGTTCGCAGATCATCGTCCGCTATATCTAAAACCGAAAGCAAGTTATTGAATTCAGGCTCGCTGGATCAAACGAACGCAGCTCGAATACTTAAATCATCGAATTTTGAAAAAACCGTTCGAGATTTGGCAGACAGTTCAAAAGGCAACCCTCTCGCCTCTGATCTTACAGAGCTATTCGCTAACTCACTTCGCGAGAAAATCTCTAACGAATCAGAAAATTTAAATATTCAGGAATTTTCCTGCGGCAGTATACTATGCATGGGCTCCATTAGCGCACCTGACAGCAAAGCATGGAACCATGCCAGCAATGAGTTATTGAATGATAAGAGCGCAAAAATTTATGCGTTCATCGAATTTGATGTGCCTCAAGCGAACGGTACTATAGAGCACAGAATAATATTCTCGACAGACCCGTCCTCAAACGGGATCATATTACCCTTCACGGCGATTCCAACCAACTGAAAGGAGTGGGAAGACGACAAGCTTGCCCCTTTCACAAAGCGCCGACATTACCCATCTGCCTTGCCCGATGAAATCATAGGGCGGACTAAAACTAAGCCGCGGTTCCGCCAACCGTCATCGAATCGATCCTCAGCGTCGGCTGACCGACGCCGACCGGCACGCTCTGGCCGTCCTTGCCGCAGACGCCGACGCCTTCGTCGAGCTTGAGGTCGTTGCCGATCATCGACACGCGCTTGAGTACGTCCGCGCCCGAGCCGATCAGCGTCGCACCCTTGACCGGCCGCGTGACCTTTCCGTTCTCGATGAGGTAGGCCTCGCTCGCCGAAAACGTGAACTTGCCGTGGGTGATGTCGACCTGGCCGCCGCCAAAATTCACGGCGTACAGCCCCTGCTCGACCGAAGCGATGATCTCGCCCGGATCGCGTTGGCCGGGCAGCATGTAGGTGTTGGTCATGCGCGGCATCGGCAGGTGCGCGAACGATTCGCGGCGGCCGTTGCCGGTGGACTTCTGCCCCATCAGGCGCGCGTTGAGCTTGTCCTGCATATAGCCCTTCATGACGCCGTTCTCGACGAGCACGGTGCATTGCGTCGGCGTGCCTTCGTCGTCCATCGACAACGAGCCGCGACGGCCGGCAAGCGTGCCGTCGTCGACGACGGTGACGCCGTCGGCCGCGACCTTCTCACCAAGCATGCCCGCGAACGCGGACGTTTCCTTGCGGTTGAAATCGCCTTCGAAACCGTGGCCGATCGCCTCGTGCAGCAGCACGCCGGGCCAGCCGGGGCCGAGCACGACGGTCATGTTGCCGGCCGGTGCGGGCGTGGCTTCCAGATTGACGAGCGCGGCGCGCACCGCTTCACGCGCGAACGCGTGCGCGCGGCCGTTGGCGAGCAATTCCTCGAAACCGTAGCGGCCGCCGCCGCCGGAACTGCCGCTTTCGCGGCGTCCGTTTGCTTCCGCAATGACTTGCACGTTCATGCGCACGAGCGGACGCACATCGGCGGCGAGCGTGCCGTCGGAATGCGCGACGAGCACGGTGTCGAGCGTCGCGGCGAGGCTGACGATGACCTGCTTCACGCGCGGATCGGCGGCGCGGCAAGCGGCATCGACTTCGCGCAGGACTTCGATCTTCTTTTCATTCGACAGCGTGTCGATCGGATCGATCGCTGGATACAGCGCACGCGCTGTCGCGATGGCAAGCGGCTTGCCGACGCCGTTCGCGCCCGCGCGCGCGATCGCACGCGCGGAACCCGCCGCTTCGAGCAACGCGGGTAGCACGATCTCGTCGGAATAGGCGAAACCCGCCTTCTCGCCCGACAGCGCACGCACGCCGACGCCCTGTTCGATCGAATGCGAACCGTCCTTGACGATGCCGTCCTCGAGCGCCCACGACTCGCTGCGCGAATGCTGGAAATACAGGTCGGCGGCGTCGATCGACGGGCCCATGAGCCGCGCGAACACGCCGTCGAGATCGCCGGTGGCGAGACCTGCGGGGCGGAGCAACTGGCGTTCGGCGGCTTGGATGAGGTCGGTCATGGGAATGCAGGAAAGAGCAGGAGGAAACGGCAGCCGGAAGGCGCCGCGATGCTGCCAGACGTGGGGCCGCGCATGCTCCGATACAACCGCGGGCTTTGCAAACGCGCAGCGCGTCAGGGTTTTTCCGGGGCGGGCGGCGCCGGTTTCGGCTTCGCCGCAGACGCGGGCGAGCCGGCGCGCTGGCGCGCGATCGTCGTGAAGACGGGCTTTTCCCAAGTGCCGGTCACCGAATACTGGCGCGCAACGGCCTTGCCGAGCGGCTTCTTGAAGATGCCCTGCACGACGAGCCCGGCCGCCGCACCGACCGGTCCGCCGGCGATCGCGCCGACGATCGGCAGTGTCGCGCCCGCGCGCGGCTCGACATCGAGGCGCTGGTCGTAGTCCTTCGCGCGCAGGCCGGTGCGGCCGCTGACGACGATTTCCGCGGCCGGACTGTCGATGCGCAGGCCGTCGGTGAATGCGTTGCCGCCTTCGAGGCGGAACTTGCCCTTGATCGAATTGAAACCGAGTCCGCTCTGGAAGAAATCGCTGAAATCCAGACTCAGCCGGCGCGGGATTTCGGTGATCGAGAGCAGGCCGAAGATGCGTCCGGCACCCGGATGCGCGTCGGGAATGCGGCCTTCGGCGATGTCGATGTCGAGGCTGCCGTCAAGGTTGGCGAGCGCAAACGCGGACGGCGGACCGGGCCAGCTCGCGTCGATGCTCGCCGTGGTCTCGCCGCCGTCGATGAGGCCGGGGAAGCCGAGCGCGTCCATCATGCGGCCGAGGCTCTGCGCCTTGAGCGAAATCGCCATGTTCGAACGGTTCGACGCCGCGGTGCCGGTCCATTCGCCCTTCGCCGTCATGTTCACGTTCGGCGAATGCGTTTCCATCGAATCGACGGCCATGCCGTTCGCGGTCGGATGGCTTTCGAATTTCGCCGAACCGAAGCTCGCGGTGCCGAGCTGGAAATCGTCGACGCTGAGATGGAACGGCGGCAGCGAACCGGGCGCGACGTCGGAAAGCGCACTCGCATCAGGCGCGCCCGGCGGCGCTTCGGGCCAGTGCACGCGCGCGAACTTCGCCGTGATGCCGCGCGCGGCGTCGACGCGCGGCACGTCGATCTGGCCGGCGACGGCGGCGCTGTCGATGCTGATGCGCGTCGTCGCCGGCAAGTTGTCGACGGCCACGCGCACATCGTCGAAATGGCGGCCGCCGAACAGCACGTCGTCGCCGCGCACGTCGATCGAACGCACGAGCGTGCCCGAACCGGGCGGCCCATTGAGGATGAGGTTGAGCCACGCGCCTGCGTCGAGATGCGCCATGCGCCCGTCGACGACGATGTCCGACGCAGGCGGATCGCCGGCGTCGTCCGCGCCGAAACGCAGGCGCATGCCGAACGCTTTGCCGGGCGCGGGCAATTGCGCGCCGACCGCGAGCACGTCGGCGAGACGCACGCGCACGCGCTGGCCTTCGAACGGCAGATCGAGCGCGACGTGCAGCGGCCAATTCGCGGCAGCGGATTTTTCCAACGGCGCGGGCAAATCGATCGCGGTGCCGACGAGATCGCTGTCGAGCGCGAGCCGCGCCTGCGCAACGCCGTCCTTCGGTTCGTCGACGGACACGTTCGCCGTCCACGCCGACTCGCCCTTCATGTGCGCGACGACGGGCGCGAGCGCGGGCACGTCGGAGAACACGAAATCGGGCGGATAAACGCCCTCCAGTTTCGCCTCGAACACATGCGCGGGATCGCTCGCGAACGCGCCGATGCCGATCGAGAGCTTCGCCTTGCGGCTGCGGTATGTCGTGTCGAGCGCATCGGCGGCGAATCCCTTGGCGCTGAAACGCAGCTTGCCGCTGGCGTCGCTGAAATGCTGGCCGTAGCGCAGCTGTTCGAGCTTGCTCGCCTGCAATTCGCCGCTGCCGTCGAGCGTGAGCGCTTCGACCTGCTTGATCGGCAACGTCAGCTTGAAACCAACGCTCGCCTTGCCGTCGACGACGAGGTCCTTGAGTTGATCGGCGTAGCGCTTGCCGATCGGCGTCGCGCGCAGGAACGCAAGCAGGCTCGCCGCGCCGCCCTCGCCTTTCACGTCGAGATCGAGCACGAGCGGGCCGAAGTCGGGGATCGTCGCAGTCGCCGACTGCACGGTATTGCCCATCGATGTGACCGAGGTCGCGTCGATCTGCATGCCGTCGTTGATGAAGGTCGCGACGCCGTGGATGTTTTCCGCACGCGGCCATTGCGAGTGGTAGTCGAGCACGGCGCCGTCGACTTCGCCGCGCGCGACGAAATAACCGGCGTGGTTGTGGAACGGCCAGTCGGCGAGATCGCCGCGGATCGCAATGCGACCGTCGACGAGTTGCCCGGCGACGAGCGCGCGATCGAGCCAGGCGACGGCTTGCGGCGGCATCGTGTTGGTCGGCCAGAACAGCTTCGCCGCAGGCACTTCGCCGTGACTGGTGGCGGCGTAGAGATCGAGGAATGGACGACGGCCCGGCGCGAGTTCCACGCCGCCGCGCAATTCGCCGCCGTAGCCGTCGCCGTCGAACAGCAGCTGGTCGGTTTCGATGCGCCACGGGCCGTCTTCGGTGCGGCGCACGACGACATCGCCGCCGAGTTTCCAGAACGCGAACGGATGACGGAACACTTTCGGCAGGTTGACGCTCGTGGCCTGCGTCGGCAGGCGCAGCAGCGTCGATTGCGCGTCGCCGATCGCGTCCAGGTCGAGATGGTCGATGCCCGGCACGAAGCCGGCATCATCGACTTCGCCGCCGCGCAGCGACGCGCGCAGGTCGTAGTCGTCGGCGCCGTTCCAGCGCAGCGCGGCATCATCGAGCATGCCGCGCGGATGCGCGAGGTAGAGCCACCGGCGCAGGCCTTTGGGCGCGTTCGGCGCAAGCATCGCCAGCGCGCCGACGGGTTCCAGCGCGAGCTTTTTCGCGACGACATTCCATTGCGCCGCCTCGTCGCTGCCCTCGCGACGCAAACGCAGGCGTGCGGGATCGGGCTTGGCGTCGGCGGCACCCGCGACGAAATCCGCGAGGTCGAACGTCCAGCCCGCGTCGTCGCGCAGCCAGCGCGCGGCGAAGGCGAGATGCTCGAACGCGGCGCGCGGTTCGACCGCGAGTTTCGGCGCGACTTCGAGCGGCGCGGCGGCAAACGCGACGTCGCGCAGGTCGACGCGCGCGCGCACGTCATCGACGACGCCCGCATGCACCTGCAACCAGACTTGCGCGAGGCCATGGCCGCCATGCAGGCGTACGCCGCCGGGCGCCTGCGCGGCCAGCGCGCGGGCGAGATCGACATCCTTGCTGCCGGCATAAACCGTACCGGAGCGCGTGGCGAGCGTGATTTCCGCGACGACGTCGAGCAAGGCGGTGTCGGCCGCGCTCGGCGCAACGCGCGCGAGCACGCGCGTGAGTTCGCCGCGATTGAGCAGGCGCAACACCGGCACCGCGAGATCGACATGCAGGTCGCGCTGCGCGTCGTCGATGCGCAGGCGCGCGTGCGTGAGTTCGAGCGCGCCGAGCATGCCCATCGACGGCGCTTCGTTGGTTGGCGAGGGCTCGCCGAATTCGAGGCCATGCAGTTTCCACTCGCCGTTCTCGTTGGCGAGGCGCAGATCCAGCCCGTCGATGCGGAATTCCGAAAACGAACGGCCGCGGCGCAAGGGCGCCAGCAAGTCGAAGGCGAGCTGCGCGCGCGGGATGGCCAGTGCGGGCTGCGGCGTGCCGGCGTCGCCGATGCGCACGTCGTCGAGCGTGAGTACGGGGCCGCCGCCTTGCCAGGAGCCGTCCAGACGGCCGATCGTCACCGGCCGGCCGAGGCGTTCGCCGAGCCAGCGCGCGACCTTTTGCGGATGGCTGGCCAGCCACGGCATGGCCAGATGCGTGAGGCTGGCGAGCACGCCGAGCGTGATCACGCACGCCGCCGCGCTACCGAGCAGCGCGAAGCGCAAGCGGCGCAGCCGCGCGCGCCAGGTCGAACTCACGACGCCTCCGGCCTCGCCGACGGCCTACAGCAGCACGACATCGTACTGCTCCTGCGAATAGTGTTCCTCGGGCTGGAAGCGGATCGTCTTGCCGATGAATTCTTCGAGCTCGGCGACCGCGGCGGAGTCTTCTTCGAGGATGCGGTTGACGACTTTCGGCGCGGCGAGCACGAGCAGCTTGTTCGCGTCGAACTGGCGCACGGCGCGCGTGATCTCGCGGAAGATTTCGTAGGTGATCGTCTCGGCCGTCTTCATGCTGCCGCGGCCGGCGCAGGCCGGGCAAGGCTCGCACAGCTGGCGTTCGAGGCTTTCCGTCGTGCGCTTGCGCGTCATCTCGACAAGGCCGAGCGGCGACATGTCGTAGACGGTGGCTTTCGCGTGGTCGCGCGCCATCGACTTCTGCAGCTGGCGCAGCACCTGGCGCTGGTGCTCCTCGTCGATCATGTCGATGAAGTCGATGATGATGATGCCGCCGAGGTTGCGCAGGCGCAGCTGCCGCGCGGCCGCCTGCGCCGCTTCGAGGTTGGTGCGGAACACCGTTTCCTCGAGGTTGCGCGTGCCGAGGAAACCGCCCGTGTTGACGTCGATCGTGGTCATCGCCTCGGTCTGGTCGATGATCAGGTAGCCGCCGGATTTGAGCGGCACGTTCTTCCTGAGCGCGTTCTGGATTTCATCCTCGACGCCGTACAAATCGAAGATCGGCCGCTCGCCTGGGTAATGCTCCACCCGCTCGGCCAACTCCGGCATGAACTGCACGACGAAATGCTGCGCGCGTTCGAGCGTTTCGCGCGAATCGATGCGCACCTTCTCGACGCTCGGCCGCATGAGATCGCGCAGCGCGCGCAGCGGCAGGCTCAAGTCTTCGTAGACGCGCTCGCCGACTCGGGCGCGCGCGATGTTGTCCTGCACCGCGCTCCACAGCTTGCCGAGGTAACCGATGTCCTCGACCAGCGCCTCGCGCGTGGTGCCTTCCGCATTCGTGCGCACGATGTAGCCGAGCCGTGTTTCGCCGAGCAACTCGGCGAGCAGCTCCTTGAGCCGCGCGCGCTCGGCGTCGTCCTCGATGCGCACCGACACACCGAGCGCCTTGCTGTAGGGCAGCAGCACGAGATAGCGCGACGGGATCGACAGATGCGTCGTCAATCGCGCGCCCTTGCTGCCGATCGGATCCTTGACGACCTGGACGACGATCTCCTGCCCGTCGCGCACAAGCTCGTTGATCGGCGGCATCGGGATCGCCGCGGTTTCGCCGTTTTCGTCGATTGCGATCTGCGGCCGGACGATGTCCGATGCGTGCAGGAACGCAGCACGTTCGAGACCGATCTCGACAAACGCGGCCTGCATGCCGGGCATGACCCGGCTCACCTTGCCCTTGTAGATGTTGCCGACGTAGCCGCGCCGGCTGGCGCGCTCGACGTGGACTTCCTGCAGCATGCCGTTTTCGACCACCGCGACGCGCGTTTCCCGGGGCGTCACGTTGATCAGGATTTCTTCGGACATGGAAGGACTTGGCGCAGGACTCGAAAGCGGTTTATAGCTTTCCGGGCGCGTTCTTGTCGAATGCGCGGGCGCGCCCGGCAACGGCCGGACGCGAGGTTTGCGCCGCATTGTCGCGCGCCGCCGTCCGCTGCGGCGGTGCGCCACGACAATTCACATTGCGTCGAAACCGTTGGCGAAGATCACGTCCGAGAACGTCGCCGTGCAGGAAAGCGAGGCCTGCATGCTCATCGCCG
>JAKPAN010000223.1 GCA_029779475.1 Pseudomonadota bacterium | reverse complement strand
CGGGTTCGAACGCATTATCCGTCCGTTCGCCCGAGAGGAAACGCGAAATTGTCAGCTGCGGCGCAGCACGTGTCAATTCCGGGGCGGCAAACAGCGCCGCCGTCGGCACGCTGGCACCAGGATCGACGACGGCGTACCAGCGCTCGGGCAGGTCGAGCGGCGTCAGGCGTTCGCCGACGCCTTCGGCCCACGCGCTGCGGCCGCGCACGAACACCGGCACGTCGGCGCCGAGCGACAAACCGATGCGCGCAAGCTCGTTTTGGTCGAGACCCGTGCCCCACAACGCATTCAAAGCGACCAGCGTGGTCGCCGCGTCGGAACTGCCGCCGCCGAGGCCGCCGCCGAGCGGGATGCGCTTGTCGATGGCGATGTCGACGCCACGCACGCAGCCGGTCGCCGTGCGCAACGCGCGCGCGGCGCGCACGGCGAGGTCGGCCTCGTCGGCGACGCCGGGCAGCGGGTTTTCGCGACGGATCGCACCGTCATCACGCAGGCGCAAGCGCACCATGTCGCCCCAATCGAGCAACTGGAACGCGGTCTGCAACAGGTGATAACCATCATCGCGGCGGCCGACGATGTGCAGGAACAGGTTGAGCTTGGCCGGCGCGGGCCACTCGCTCCACGCCGTGTCAGTCATGGCTGCCAGTCGCGGATGGCGAGGCGCACGCGCTGTTCGCCGCGGCTCGCGAAGACGCGGCGCGGCAACGGCGGCGACTGCGCCATGTCGTAATCGGAATACTTCACGATCCAGCCGTCCTGTTCGATCTGCGCGGGCAAGCCCTGCGCGTCGAACTGCACTTGTGCCTCGCCCGGTGCACGCGCGGCGCGCGCCCAGTCGACGAGTTGCGCGAACGGCACCTGCCAACCGACTTCGCGACGCAGCAGCGAAGCCGCGTCACCGCCTTCGACCGGTTCGTCGCGCAGCCCTTCGAGCCTTGCGCGCTGCGCGTCGCCCGACAGCACCCAGGTCTTGCCGGTGACCGGCGCATGCACGGTGAAGCGGAATGTCGCGCCGTCTTGTTCCCATTGCAGCGACCCGCTGCCGCTGTCGTGGCCGTCCGACACGCCGAGGCGGCCTTCGAGCGACCAGCGCGTGTGCGCGGCGAGCGCGCGTTCGCGTCCGGTCTGCGCGTCGAGCATGCCGGAGGTGGCGACGACGGGCCGCGTCGGCGCGGCGACGCAACCGGCGAGCAAGGCGAACGCGGCAGCAAGCGCGAGCCGCGACGAAGCGCGCGTCATCGCGTCAGCCGCTCGATGGTTTCGAGGAGCGCCTTGTTCTTCGCGTCCCTCTTGCGCGCCTCGTCCCAGACGCGGCGCGCTTCGGCGCGATCGCCCTTCACCCACAACACTTCGCCCAGATGCGCGGCGATGTCGGGATCGGACTGCTTCGCATAGGCGCGGCGCAGGTCTTTCAGCGAGGCATCGAGATCGCCGAGCCGGTACTGCACCCAGCCCATGCTGTCGATGATCGCCGGCTCGTCGGGCTTGAGTTTGATCGCGCGCTGGATCAGCGCGAGCGCCTCGCGCTGCCGCGCGGCGTCGCCCTTGGCGTGGTCGGAAATCGTGTAGCCGAGCGCGTTGAGCGCTTCTGCGTTCTCGGGTTGCCGCTCGATGATGCGGCGCAGGTCGCCCTCGCCCGCGTCGACGTCGCCCTGCTCGATCGTGAACAGCGCCCGCGCGTAGAGCACGCGCTCGTCGTCCGGCTGCGCGGCGAGCGCCTGCGCGTAGACCTTGAGCGCGTCGGCTTTGCGACCGCGTTTGCCGAGCAGATCGGCTTCGAGCAGCCAGACGTCGCGTTGCTGCTCGGCGTCGCCGTTGGCGAGCGTGGCGAGACGATGCAGCACGTCGAGCGATTCGTTCGTGCGATCGGATTGGTCGAGCGCGACGGCGAGACGCATCTGTGCTTCGAAGTAACGGTCGTCCTCGTCGGAGACGGCGCGATACCAGTCGATCGCGGCCGCGCGCTTGTCGACGAGTTCGGCGAGCTGGCCAAGCAGGAACAGGCGCGCGCCATCGCGTTCGGACTTGTCGGATTCGACTTCGCGATACAGGGCGGCGAGCAGTTTCTTGTCGTCGGCACGCGCGGCGTAGGCGGCACGCGCGGCGTACGTGGTCTGGTCTTGCGCGCCGATCGCAAGCACGTTCGCCGCGGCGACGTTGCCGCCGTCCTGCCCGAGCAAGGTCGCGTAACCCGCACGCAGGCGCTTGCTTTTCGGATGACGCGCGATCGCTTCGGCGAAGATCGCCTTCGCGCGCGGCGCATCGCCGGAGACCGCGGCGAGATGCGCGCTCCACGCGTAGGCTTCCTCGCCGTGGAAACGCGCAACGGCGTTGTCGGCGATGCGCCGCGCGAGCGACTTGTCGCCAAGCTTGAACGCGAGCTGGCTCACGGCGACCGCGTTGCTTTCCTTCGCGGCGAAACCGTCCGTTGGCACGAGGCGCGCGAGCAGAACTGCCGCGCCAACCTTGTCTGGCGCATTGAGCAGCGTCTGTGCGACGAGCCGCCAGCCCTGCTCATCGCCACGCGCTGCGAGGCTTTGCAGATACGGAAACGCGTCCTTCGTGTTGCCCTCGCCGAGCGCGATCCATGCCTGCGCCTGATCGACGCCCGGCGCCTTCGGCGCGAGCGCCTGCCAGCGCGCGAGCCCGCGGCGCGCGAGCGGCCAGTCCTTCTGCGACAGCGCGAGCTGGGTCGCTTCTTCGGCGACGGCGGGATCGTCCGACTGTGCCGCCGCGTCGACAAAGCCGCGCGCCGCAGCGGCGAGATCGTCGTTCTGCAGCGCGAATTGCGCCGCGAGCAGCTTGGCGAGCAGATCGTTTTCGGCCTCTACCGATGGCGCCTGCGCCGCCGCGCGATCGACCGGAATCGGCCGCTGCACCGGCGTCGTCGCGCAGGCGCCGAGCAGCGTCGCCGACGCCATGCCGACGAGCCACGCGCGCACCGTCAAGGAAAATGAGAATCGCATGCAACGCCTTGTGTTGCTTGATATCGAGGGTCAGCAACCGCACACTTCGCGCAGCGCTGTCCGTGGTGGTTAGCTTAGCCGATCCGGCGCGCGCATCTTTCGCATTCCGTCACTCGCAGCGGCGCATCGTTCAAAAATATCCATGGCGCTGATTGCCCTCGGACTCAACCACCAGACCGCTCCCGTCGCGCTGCGCGAACGCATCGCCTTCCCAGCGGACGCGACGCTGCCCGCGCTCGCCGAGCTGATCGCCGAACCCGGCGTGAGCGAAGCGGCGATCCTTTCGACCTGCAATCGCACCGAGTTGTACTGCACCGTCGCGCCCGGCGCTGAAGACGCGCCCGCGCAATGGCTCAACCGCCATCACATGCTGACCCACGCGCGCGTCGACGAGTTCCTGTATCACCATGCCGATGCCGACGCCGTTCGTCACCTGTTCCGCGTCGCCACGGGCCTGGAGTCGATGGTGCTCGGCGAGCCGCAGATCCTCGGCCAGGTGAAGGACGCCTACGCGATGGCGCGCGACGCGCAGACGCTGAAGTCGCCGCTCGAACGCCTGTTCCAGAACACTTTCGCCGTCGCCAAGCGCGTGCGCTCGGACACGCGCATCGGCGCGAATCCCGTGTCGGTCGCGTTCACCGCGGTGCGCCTTGCCGAGCGCGTGTTCGCCGACCTCAGCCAGGCCTGCGTGCTGCTCATCGGCGCGGGCGAAACGATCGAACTCGCCGCGCGCCATCTCACCGAAGCGAACGTGCGCCGCCTCATCGTCGCCAACCGCACGCTCGACAACGCGCAAACGCTGGCGACGCGCTTCGGCGGCTATGCGATCGCGCTCGCCGATCTCGACAAACACCTCGCCGAAGCGGACATCGTCATCGCCTCGACCGCAAGCCGCGAACCCGTGCTGCTGCGCGAACAGGTCGAAGCCGCGATCGCGCGACGCAAGCGCAAGCCGATGTTCCTCGTCGACATCGCCGTGCCGCGCGACATCGAGGCCAGCGTCGCCGAGGTCGAAGACGTCTACCTCTACACGATCGACGACCTGCGCGGCATCATCGACGACAACCTGCGCTCGCGCCGCGAAGCCGCGCGCCAGGCCGAGGCAATGATCGAACTTTCGGTCGAGCACTTCATGGGCTGGTGGCGCGCGTTCGACACGCGCAACCCCGTCGCCGACCTGCGCCGCGGCGCCGAACACGACCGCGACGAAGCCCTCGCCAAGGCACATGCCTTGCTCGCACGCGGCAAGTCACCCGAAGAAGCCCTCGCCTTCCTCGCCAACACGCTCACCAACAAACTGCTGCATGCGCCCAGCGCGAACCTGCGCGCGGCCGCGCTGCGCGGCGACGAGGAATTGCTGCGCGCGGCGGAGCGGTTGTTTGATGTGGGTGCGCAAGCCAACGAACGCGAGCGTTAGCGTCGCAGACTTGTCGCGGCGTCATCAGCGCGCCGATCTCTTTATGCAATTCGTACTTGCGCTCATGCGCTGACGGTTGCAAATCAACCGGCGCCCTTTTTCCGAAACGAACCTGCATGCAGCCCTCCATTCGCCGCAAACTCGAACAACTCTCCGAACGCCACGAGGAACTCGAGCACCTGCTCGCGTCGCCCGAAGTGCTCGGCGACGCCAAGCGCCTGCGCGAAGTCTCACGCGAGCACGCACAGCTCACGCCGCTCGCGGGCGCGTTGCGTGCGTACGACGCGAACGCGCGTGCGCTCGACGAGGCGCAGGCGATGTTGCGCGACGCGGACATGAAGGAACTCGCCGAAGCGGAAATCCCTTCGCTCGAAGCCGAACGCGCGCGGCTGGAAGAAGAACTCAATCGCGAACTGGTTCCGAAGGATCCTCGCGACGAAGGCAATCTGTTCCTCGAAATCCGCGCTGGCACCGGCGGCGACGAAGCGGCGATCTTCGCGGGCGATCTGCTGCGCATGTATCTGCGTTACGCGGAACGGCGGCGCTGGAGCGTCGAAATCCTGTCGGCCAGCGAAGGCGAACACGGCGGCTTCAAGGAAGTCATCGCGCGCGTCGAAGGGAGTGGCGCATATTCGCGACTCAAGTACGAATCAGGCACACATCGCGTGCAGCGCGTGCCGGAAACCGAATCGCAGGGCCGCATCCACACCTCGGCGGCGACGGTCGCGATCCTGCCCGAACTCGACGAGATCGACGAAGTGCCGATCAGCGACGCCGACCTGCGCGTCGACACGTTCCGCTCATCCGGCGCGGGCGGCCAGCACGTCAACAAGACCGACTCGGCGATCCGCATCACGCACCTGCCGAGCGGCATCGTCGTCGAATGCCAGGACGAACGCAGCCAGCACAAGAACCGCGCCCGCGCGATGGCGCTGCTGCGCGCGCGCCTGCTCGACGAAGCGCAATCCAAGCAGTCAGCCGCGCAAGCGCAGGAACGCAAGCTGCAAGTCGGCTCCGGCGACCGCAGCCAGCGCATCCGCACCTACAATTTTCCGCAGGGCCGCATCACCGACCACCGCATCAACCTGACGCTGTATCGCCTGCCCGACATCGTCGGCGGCGACATGGACGAACTCGTCGATGCGCTGGCGCGCGAGGACCAGGCGGATCAGCTCAAGATGCTGACCGGCACGAACTGATTCATAGCGCTCGTCCCGCCACGTCGGACTTCAGCGTGACCTCGGCGTCGAGCGCGACCATGTCGTTGCCGGATACTTTCAGGTCGTCGCCGGGGCGTTCCCAGACGCAATTCGACGGCCGCGCGTGTGCAACGTTCGCAAGCGCGAAGCAGATCGGCACAACGGCGGCGCCCGCCTTCGGATGACCGCCAATCACCTCGGGCGCGAATATCCATTGGCGTACCGCCGTGATCGACGCGTTGACGAAGGGCGGATCGACCTTGGGCGCGCCGTCGGCCAGTGCGGCATCCAGCACTTTGCCGTCGGCACCGTAGTTCACCTTGAGTACGACATAACCTTGGCGGCGCGACAGAAGCGAAGCGTGCGGATATTGCGGCGGCGTCATCGTGCCATAGCCCGCCCCCGTGACGGCTTTCGTCACACGCACCGCGTAGTGCTCGCCATCTGTCGGCGTGGCCGTCAAGGTGAGGGTCAGTGTCGAATCGCTTGGCGCCGGCATGCCATCGACTTTGCCCGGACTGAATTGCCAACTGCGGATTTCCTGCTCGATCCGATCGCGCAGGTTTGCCAGCGTCGTGTCCCGTGTCGAAAGGGTCACGATGTTGCCTTGGGCATCGACCGAAATGTGCCAGCTCATGCGGACGATGAGGGGCTTTGACTCCTTGGCTACGGCCGTTGATCCAATGCAGGCGAGCAACGCGCCCGCCAGGCCTAAACGCATGAATTTGCGCATGACAACCTCCGGTCCCTTGGATTCCCGGACAGGAGCATAGCGAAAATCCGCGCACCAACGTCCATCACCGCTCGGTGCTTGCGAGCATGTTCCGGAGAATCGAGCGATACAGGTCGGGCAAGCGCTCAAGCTCGTCCACCGCCACACACTCATCGACCTTGTGGATCGTCGCGTTGCACACGCCGAGTTCGACGACTTCCGCGCCGAGCGGCGCGATGAAACGACCATCGGAGGTGCCGCCGCCCGTGCTTTGTTCCGGTTCGATGCCGCAGTGTTCGCGGATCGCGGCAAGCGTCGCGCGGCGCAGCGGGCCGTCCTGCGTGAGGAACGGTTCGCCGGAGAGCCACCAGTCGATCGAAAAGTCGACGTCGTGCCTGCGCAGGATCGCTTCGACGCGTTCGCGCAAATTCTGCGCCGTGCTCGCTGTGCCGAAGCGGAAGTTGAACACTGCACGCAATTCGCCGGGAATCACGTTGTCGGCGCCGGTGCCGGCGTTGAGATTCGAAATCTGGAATGAAGTCGACGGGAACGCTTCGTTGCCTTCGTCCCAGCGCGTCGCGACGAGTTCGGCGAACGCAGGCGCGAGGCGATGAACCGGATTGTCGGCTTTTTCCGGATAGGCGACGTGACCTTGCACCCCGCGCACGAGCAGCCGCCCGGTCAGCGAGCCGCGGCGCCCGATGCGGATGAGGTCGCCGAGCCGCGACTTCGACGACGGTTCGCCGACAACGCAGGCGTCGATGCGTTGTCCGCGCTCGCGAAACAAATCGGCGATGCGGCGCACGCCATCGATAGCCGCGCCTTCCTCGTCCGACGTCAGCAACAACGCGACCGTGCCGCGATGACCAGAATGCTCGCGCACGAAATCTTCGAGCGCGACGACCATCGCCGCGACGCCCGATTTCATGTCCGCGGCGCCGCGTCCGTAGAGCTTTCCGTCACGAACCACCGGTTCGAACGGCGGCGACGACCATGCCTCGATCGGCCCGGTCGGCACCACGTCGGTGTGGCCGAGGAAAACGAACACCGGCGCGCCGCTGCCGTGCGTCACCCACAGGTTGTCGACTTCGCCGAAGCGCAAGTGTTCGATCGCGAAACTCGCGCGTTCGAGGCGCTGCGCGATCAACGCCTGACAGCCCGCGTCGTCCGGCGTGACCGAAGCGCGGCGGATCAGTTCGCAGGTGAGGTCGAGCACGGGCGACATGGCGATGTCCGATTTCGTGGAATGCGTGCAGTCATTGGCCGAACAGCTTCTTGAAGCCGCTGTCGGTAAAACCCTGATGCACCGTACCGTCGCCGAGCACGACCAGCGGCCGCCGCACCAGCGCCGGATATTCCTTGATGAGCAACGTCCATTCGGCATCGCTGCCCGGCGATTTGCGTGCTTCCGGCAATGCACGCCACGTCGTCGAGGTGCGATTGACGAATTTCTCCCAACCACCGACCTGCTTCGCCCACGCCTTGAGCGGCTCGGCGGGTATGCGATGCTCGCGGTAGTCAACGAACTCGTACGGCACCTTGAAACGGTCGAGCCAGTTGCGCGCCTTCTTGCAGGTGTCGCATTTGTCTAGGCCGTAGATCTTCGTCGTCATGCTCAGGCCCTCAGCAATTCGTTGATCGCCGTTTTCGCACGCGTCTTTTCGTCCACTGTCTTGACAATGACCGCCGCGTACAGGCCGTGGCTGCCGTCCGCCGCCGGCAAAGAACCGGCGACGACGACGCTGCCTGCGGGCACGCGCCCGTAGCTGACTTGGCCCGTGGCGCGGTCGTAGATCTTCGTCGACTGGCCGAGGAAGACGCCCATGCCGATGACGCTGCCCTTCTCGACGATCACGCCTTCGACGACTTCCGAACGCGCGCCGATGAAGCAGTCGTCCTCGATGATCGTCGGGTTCGCCTGCAAGGGTTCGAGCACGCCGCCGATGCCGACGCCGCCGGACAGATGCACGCGGGCACCGATCTGCGCGCAGGAACCGACCGTGGCCCAGGTGTCGACCATCGTGCCGGCGCCGACGAACGCGCCGATGTTGACGTAGCTCGGCATCAGCACGGCGTCCTTCGCGACGTGCGCGCCGCGGCGCACGAGCGCGCCGGGCACGACGCGCGCGCCGGTCGCGCGCAGGGCCGCTTCGTCGGCATCGGCGAAGCGCAGCGGCACCTTGTCGAACGCGGTCATCGGGCCTCCATCCATCGCGCGGTTCGCGTTGATGCGGAAGTAGAGCAGCACGGCTTTCTTGATCCATTGGTGCACGCGCCAATCGCCATCCAGGGGTTCCGCGACGCGCAAGGCGCCGGCTTCGAGCGCGTCCATGACGCGTTCGACGGCGGGGCGCAGTTCGCGCTCGACCTGCGCGGCGTCGAGTTCGGCGCGCCGCTCCCAGGCGGCGTCGATGAGCGATTCAATGGCTTGCATGCGGGGTTCCGTTGGAGTCGTTCGATGAAGTGCCGAAGGCGCGCGCGAGCGCTGCGCGCACGGCGTCCTTCGCGGCCGCGTCGAGCGCGTGGCCGCTGCCGTCGGTGAGCGTGAAGAAATCCTCGACGCGTTCGCCGAAGGTGGCGATGCGCGCATCGTGCACGCGCACGCGCGCCTCGCGCAACGCCTGCGCGACCTGCGCAAGCACGCCCGGGCGATCGCTGCAGACGATGGCGAGCTGCGTGGCGCGCGCCGTGTCGTCGAACGCGATCTGCGGCGGCTGTTGGAAATGCCGCAGCCGCCGTGGCAAGTGGCGACGCGCCAGCCGCGTCGGCGTCCGCGACGACAGCGCGCGCAGCAGCGCGGCGCGCAATTCGCGCGAGCGTTCCGCATCGAGCGTGGGCGAACCATGTTCGTCGACAATCTCGATCGTGTCGAAGACGCGGCCCGCGTCGGAGACGAGGAGGCGCGCACGCGCCACCCCGAGGCCAAGCCGGTCGAGCGTCGCCATGATCGCCGCGAACAGGCCATCGCGATCGGGCGCGCAGACGAACAGTTCGCTGCTGCCGCGCGCCGGCAACGCGTAGACGGCGACGATCGTTTCGCCGACGTCACGGCCGGCAATTGCGCGTGCCTGCTCGGCGATCTGCTCGGGACGGAAGCGCGCGAACGCATCGTCGGGCAGTTCGGCCAGCGCGGCGGCAATGGATTCATCGTCACCGCGCGTGCGCAACAACTCACGTGCGCGTTCGCGCGCGGCGGCGACGCGCTCGCTGACGTGTTGCGGCCGCTGCAATCCGGAACGCAGCGCATAGCGGGCGGCGACGTTGAGGTCGGCGAGCAATCGCGCTTTCCACGCGGTCCAGAGTTTCGGATTGGTGCCGGCAATGTCGGCCATCGTCAGCAGGTACAGGTAATCGAGGCGTTCGCGTTCGCCGACCTGCGTCGCGAAGCGATGCACGACTTCGGGATCGGCAATGTCCTGGCGCTGCGCAGTAACGCTCATGAGCAGGTGCTGGCGCACGAGCCAGGCGACGAGTTCGACGTCGTGCGTGGGCAGGCCGAGCCGCGCGCACAACGTGCGCGCTTCGATCTCGCCGAGTTCGGAATGATCGCCGCCGCGCCCCTTGGCGATGTCGTGCATGAGCGCGGCGAGCAGCAGCAATTCCGGCTGCGCGAGCGTTGCATACACGGAGTCGGCCTCCGGGAAACGTTCGCGCGACGACGCATCGGCGAACGCGGCGACATTGCGCAACACGCGTAGCGTGTGTTCGTCGACGGTATAGACGTGGAACAGGTCGTACTGCATGCGGCCGACGACGCGGCGGAACGGCGGCAAGAGCGCGGCGAGCACGCCGTGGCGGCTCATGCGTGCGAGCGCCTCGACGGCTGCGCCGCCACGACGCAGCAACGCGAGGAACGCAGCGAGCACGGCCGCGTCTTCGGCGAACGCGTCGCCGTGATGCGCGAGCGCTTGCTGCAACAGGCGCATCGTGCGCGCGGAGAGGCCGCGCAATTGAGGATGATCGAGTTGCGCGACGAATGCATCGACGATGGCGGACGGACGACGCAGGAAGAGATCGGCGTCGCGCGGTTCGATGCGCGCACCGATCGCGACGAAATCCGCGTCGAGGTCGACGGGCTTCGCGTCGGGTTCGAGCAATTCCGCGCAGCGTTCGACGAGCTGCGCACCGAGGCGTTCGACAATCGTCGCCGCGCGATAGTAGCCCTGCATGAACTGCTCGACGCCGAGGTTGCCGGCGTGCTCGTCCTCGTAGCCGAGCGCGGCGGCGAGCGCGCGTTGGTAGTCGAACAGCAAGCGTTCTTCGGCGCGGCCGGCGGCGAGGTGCAGCGCGAAGCGGTAGCGCCACAGCGTCGCCTGCGCGCGTGCGAGCGCATCGCGCTCGGTCGCGTCGAGCAGGCCGTGGTCGGTCATCGACTCGAAATCGCCGGCGTGCGCGATGCGCCGGCCGAGCCAGCGCATGAGGTCGAGCGTGCGCAGACCGCCGGGGCCGTCCTTGAGGTTCGGCTCGAGGTTGTAGGCGGTGTCGTTGCAGCGCGCGAATCGCGCGGCCTGTTCGGCGACTTTCGCTTGCAGGTACGCGGCGGGCGGCCAGATCGTTTCGTCATCGACGATCGCGCGCACCGCCTGCGCGTCCCCGGCGAGCGGCCGCGCGTCGAACAGGCTCGTGAACACGCTCGCGTCCTCGCGCGCGAGCGCGCGGCACTGCGCGGGCGTGCGCACGGCGTGGCCGGGCTTGAGCGCGATGTCCCACAGGCATGCGAAAAACGCCTCGAGCGCGCGCGACTGGCGCTGCAAATCTTCGTCGTCGCCGAGCACGAGCAGGTCGACGTCGGAAAACGGAAACAGCAGGCCGCGGCCGTAGCCGCCGGTCGCGATCAACGCGCAGCCGGATGCGTCGCCGAGGCAAGCGCGCCAGACGTGGGTGACGACGGCATCGACGGCGGACGCGCGGCGATGCAGCAGCGTGCCGGCGTCGACGCCTTGATGAAATGCGACGGCGAGCGCGCGGTCGGCGTCGCCGAGCATCTGCCGCAACGCCAGCCGCGCTTCCGGCGACACGCCGCTGCGCGGCTGCGCGGGCGGCATGCGTTGCTGCGGCGGCAATGCGTGGGCTGAGTCGGCGTGCATGCGCGCTACTTTAAACCGCGCCAGTGCCGCTGCCTCGAAGCCTCCCCCTTCAAAGGGAAGGGCTGAAGCACGGCATGCACTCGCTCCGCAGCGAAAGACCTTCGCTTACGCCGCGTTCGGCCACGCGGTGAGGATCTCGTAACCGTCATCGGTGACGGCGACGGTGTGTTCCCACTGCGCCGAAAGCGAGTGATCCTTCGTGACCACGGTCCAGCCATCCGGCATGAGGCGCGTGTACGGCTTGCCGGCGTTGACCATCGGCTCGACGGTGAAGGTCATGCCCTTCTGCAGTTTCAGGCCGGCACCGGGATGACCGTAGTGCAAGACCTGCGGATCCTCGTGGTAGATCTGGCCGATGCCGTGGCCGCAGTACTCGCGCACGATCGAGAAGCCTTGACGCTCGGCATGCTCCTGGATCGCATGGCCGATGTCGCCGAGCGTCGCGCCGGGTTTCACCTGGGCGATGCCGAGCAGCATCGCCTCGAGTGTGGTGTCGACGAGGCGCTTGGCCAGCACCGACGGCGTGCCCGCGAAATACATGCGGCTGGTATCGCCGTGCCAGCCGTCCTTGATGACGGTGACGTCGATGTTGACGATGTCGCCGTCCTTGAGCACCTTGCCCGCGTTCGGGATGCCGTGGCAGATGACGTGGTTGACCGATGTGCACAGCGTCTTCGGAAAACCCTTGTAGCCGACGTTGGCGGGCACCGCCTTCTGCACGTTGACGATGTGCTCGTAGGCGAGGCGGTCGAGTTCCTCGGTGGTGACGCCGGGCTTGACGTGGGGGACGAGCATTTCCAGCACTTCGGCGGCGAGGCGGCCGGCGACGCGCATCTTCTCGATCTGCTCGGGGGTCTTGACGGTGACGGGCATGGTCTTTCTGGATGGGAGTAGTCGATGTGGCGCGGGCACGCCACGCAGGCTATAATCTTACGGTTCCACATCACGACTTTCGCAAGTCGTTGATGCGGAACGAAAGATGTGGCCGCGCGGGCAATCCGCAAGGCCGCGACGGCAATCGTGCCGAATCCGCACACGCATCGTCACCGCGTCCGGGGTGCCCCGCAAGGGGTCGTTCGCGGCGGGTGCGTGGAGGTCAAACCCCGGAATTGTTGTTTCGCGAGTCCCTCGCAGAAGCCCGCACGTCCTCGTGCGACTTTTCGACGGAAATGCGGCGGCAATTCCCTTTTCGAAGGAACACTGCAATGCCTCAAGTCACCATGCGCCAGATGCTCGAAGCGGGCGTCCATTTCGGCCATCAGACGCGTTACTGGAATCCCCGCATGGCGCCGTACATCTTCGGCGCGCGCGGCAAG
>JAKPAN010000221.1 GCA_029779475.1 Pseudomonadota bacterium | reverse complement strand
CGTTGCTGACGAAGGCGTCGAACCAGACGATCGCCGAGGCGAGATCGGCGTCGGGCTGCTCGACGACGGGATCGAACGTGATCGAACCCGGCAGGTAGTCGAGCGCGAGGTTGAGCCCGTCGCTGGCGCGGATCAGGTGCTGGATTTCCGGATCCGGCTCAGTGCGCGCGAGTTCGGCATCGAGCTGCGCGAAGACGATTTCCGGCACGGGCAAGCCGAGCTTGCGCGCGAGTTCGCCCGCGACGAGTTCGGCGATCAGCGCCTTCGGCCCTTGCCCCGCGCCGCGGAACTTGAGCACGTACAGTCCGGCGTCATCGCCCTCGACGATTGCGGGCAGCGAGCCGCCTTCGCGCAGCGGCGTGACGTAGCGGGTGGCGGTGATGGTTCTCACGGTGATGCGGGACTGCCAGACATGCCGTCTCAATCGCTCAGGATTGCCACGTGCACCTTGCCGTCCTTGTCGACCCAGCCGCGGTACATGCCGTCAGTATTGAACGGCGTGGTGAAGTTGCCCTGGTCGTCGAGTGCGATGACGCCGCCGTCGCCGCCGAGCTTCGGGACGACGTCCATGACGACTTCCTTCGCGGCTTGCGCGATCGGCTCCTTCGCGTATTCGACGCGCGCGCAGATGTCGTGCGCGGCCACGCTGCGGATGTAGTACTCGCCCCAGCCGGTCGCAGAGACGGCGCAATGCGCGTTGGCATAGGTGCCCGCACCGATGATGGGCGAATCGCCGACGCGGCCGTAGCGTTTGTTGGTCATGCCGCCGGTCGAGGTCGCGGCGGCGAGATGGCCGGCTTTGTCGAGTGCGACGGCGCCGACGGTGCCGTAGTGGATCATGCGGCCGAGCGAGGATTGCTGCTTGGCGGCTTCCGCCTTGAGTGCGTCCTGCAATTGTTGCCAGCGTTCGTCGGTGCGGAAGTACGAGGGATCGACGAGTTCGATGCCGACGCTTTTCGCGAATGCTTCCGCGCCGTCGCCGACCATGAACACGTGCGGCGATTTGTCCATGACGGCGCGCGCGAGCAGCACGGGATTCTTCACGCGATGCACGCCAGCGATCGCACCCACGCGCATGGTCGCGCCGTCCATGATCGCCGCGTCGAGTTCGTTGCGGCCGTCGTGCGTGAACACCGCGCCCTTGCCCGCGTTGAAGCGCGGCGAATCTTCGAGCACCACGATCGCCTTGCCGACGGCATCGAGGCTCGAACCGCCATCCTTGAGCACGGCGTAGCCGGCCTTGAGCGCGGTTTCGAGATCGGCGCGGACGAATTTTTCCTTCTCCGGCGTCAGATCCTTGCGAATGACGCCGGCGCCGCCGTGGATGACGAGCATGGGCGTCGCAGCGCTGGCGAACGCGCAGCAGAACAAGGCGGAAACGGCGGCGAGACGGCGCAGCATGGTCGTGTTTCCCGATGGAAAGTCGCCACGAGTATACGAGCGTCTGCACGACGCACGTGCGGACGATTTCGACACGCGGACAAAACAACGCCCGCGCCGATTCAGGGCTCGGCGCGGGCGTCGGGGCAACGCTTGGCGATGGCGCGAAGAACGCGCGCCAGCGGCAATGCGGCCGCCGCTCGATCGAGCTGCGGCCGCGTCGAACTTACTTCTTGTCGCTCGCCTGCGGCGCCGGTGCTTCGTCCTTGAGGCCGCGGTTCACGAGCATCGCGTCGACGTTCGGATCGCGGCCGCGCCAGTCGCGGTAGAGCTTGGCGAGTTCCTCGGTGTTGCCGCGCGAGAGGATCATGGCGCGGAAGCGGTCGCCGTTCTCGCGCGTGAGGCCGCCGTGGTCCTTGAACCACGCGAAGGCATCGTCGGCGAGCATCTGCGTCCACAGGTAGGCGTAGTAGCCGGCCGAGTAGCCGTTGCCCCAGATGTGCAGGAAGTAGCTCGAACGATAACGCGGCGGCACGTAGGAGAGGTCGGTGCCGTTCTTCTTGAGCGCCTCGGCTTCGAACTTGTCGACGTCCTGCTTCGGCGCGTCGGCCGGCAGCATGTGCCAGGACATGTCGAGCAGCGCGGCCGAGATCAGCTCGGTCATGTCGTAGCCCTTGTTGAAGCTCTTCGCCTTCTTCATTTTCTCGACAAGCGCTTCCGGAATCGCCGCGCCGGTCTGGTAGTGCTTGGCGTAATGCGCGAACACCTTCGGATCGGTCGCCCAGTATTCGTTGAACTGCGACGGGAATTCGACGAAATCGCGCGCGGTCGCGGTGCCCGACAGCGTCGGGTACTGCTCGTCGGCGAAGATGCCGTGCAGCGCGTGGCCGAACTCGTGGAACATCGTGATGACGTCGTCAAAGCCGAGCAGCGCGGGCTGGCCCGGCGCCGGCTTGGTGAAATTGCAGACGTTGTAGATGACCGGCTTGGTGCCGAGCAGTTTCGACTGCCCGACCATGTTGTCCATCCACGCGCCGCCGTTCTTGTTGTCGCGTTTGAAGTAGTCCACGTAGAACAGCGCGATCTGCTTGCCGTCCTTGTCGATGACGTTGAAGACGCGCACGTCGGGCTGGTAGACGGGGATGTCCTTGCGTTCCTCGAAGGTCAGGCCGTAGAGCTGGTTGGCGGCGTAGAACACGCCGTTCTTGAGCACGTTGTCGAGCTCGAAATACGGCTTGATCTGGCTTTCGTCGAGATCGAACTTCGCCTTGCGCACCTGCTCGGCGTAGAGCTGCCAGTCCCACGGTTCGAGCTTGAATGTCGCGCCCGACTTGTCGATCGCGTCCTGGATGTCCTTCGCTTCCGCGCGCGCCTTGCCGGTCGCGGCGGGGACGAGGTCGTCCATGAACTTGAGCGCGGTGTTCGGCGACTTCGCCATCTGGTTGTCGAGCTGCCACGCGGCGAAATTCTCGAAGCCGAGCAGCTTGGCCTTCTCCGCGCGGATCTGCGCGATGCGCGCGATCGTCGCGCGTGTGTCGTTCTTGTCGCCCTTCTCGGCACGCGTCCACGAAGCCTCGAACAGCTTCTGGCGCGTATCGCGATCGGTCAGCGATTGCAGGTCGGGCTGCTGCGTCGTGTTCTGCAGCGGCAGCACCCACTTGCGGTCCTGCTTGCGCGACTTGGCGGCTTCGGCCGCGGCGTCGACGTCGGCATCGCTCAGGCCCGCGAGCTGCTTCTTGTCGGAGACGACGAGCGCGCCGTCCTTCGCCGCGGCGAGCAGCTTGTTGACGTACTGCGCGCTGAGCGTGGATTCCTCGCCGTTGAGCTTCTTGAGCTTGGTCTTGTCGGCATCGGAAAGCTGCGCGCCGGCATGCACGAACTGGCGATAGGTGACTTCGACGAGGCGCAGCGATTCGGCGTCGAGCTTGAGCGTTTCGCGCTGATCGTAGACGGCCTTCACGCGCGCGAACAGCTTCGGGTTGAGCTGGATCGCATCGACGTGCGCGGCGAGTTTCGGCGCTTCGTCTTCCTGCACTTTCTGCAACACGGGATCGGTATTCGCGCCGGCGACGGCGCCGAAGACCATGCCGACGCGCGTGAGCAACTGGCCGGTCTTTTCCATCGCGACGATCGTGTTCTCGAACGTCGGCGCTTCCTTGTTGTTGGCGATCTTCTCGATCTCGGCGATCTGCTCGCGCATGCCGGCTTCGATCGCGGGCTGGTAGTCGGCGTCCTTGATCTTGTCGAACGGCGGCGCCTGAAACGGCAGCGTGCTCGCCACCGCGAACGGATTGTTCGGCGGCAGCGCGGCGCCCTTGGCGCTCGCGTCCATCGAAAGCGTCGTGCCCAGCACGGCGGCAATCGCCATGCTCATCGTCGTCGTCATCAAACGTGTTCGCAACATCGTCGGCGTCCTCGCGAAGGTGATGGGAAGCGCCGGCGAAAAACGCGGCGCAGGAACTGCTCAATCTAGCGGCAGCGCCGCGCCCGGGCCAAGTGACTTTCGACCCATGCCGGGCGCGGCTAACATCGCGCTTTTTCCGACGATGCCCGCCATGTGGAATTACGTACTGCCTATCCTGCTGCTGATCGGTTCCAACGTGTTCATGACGTTTGCCTGGTATGGACATCTCAAATTCACGAATCGGCCGCTGATGGCGGTCATCCTCGTCAGCTGGGGCATCGCGTTCTTCGAGTACTGCCTGCAGGTGCCGGCGAACCGCTACGGTTTCGCCGTCTACAACCCCGCGCAGCTCAAGGCGATCCAGGAAATCATCACGCTGCTGGTATTTTCCGCGTTCTCGGTGTCCTACCTCGGCGCGGCGATCCGCTGGAACCATCTGGTCGGCTTCGCACTGATCGTCGTGGCGGCGTTTTTCCTGTTCCGTGAGTGACGCGCTGAAAGGAAATCGTCAACAACGCAACAAAATGGCATCAGCATCGTGCCGTTCATCTTTCCCTGTCATGCTGCGCCGGCACGTCAGCGCATCGGGCGCGGCGTCCAATCGGAGAGTGAATCCATGAAAGCGTTGTTGATGTCGATGACGTTGGGGTTGGGTTTCGCCGCGTTCGCGGCCCACGCGCAGGTTCCCGCCGGCGCGCCGGCCGGCACGACAGGCCAGTGCAAGGACGGCACGTATTCGTCCGCGACGAGCAAGCGCGGCGCCTGCCGTGGCCATCAGGGCGTGAAGGAGTGGTACGCCGCTGCCGACGCAGCCGCTGCTCCCGCCGCCGCGGACGACAGCGCCAAGCCGTCGCGCAAGTCGAAGAAGAAGGACGCGGACGCTACTGCAGCCGCGCCCGAGGCAGCGCCGGCCGCAACGCCGACGGCTGCGCCCGCCGGTTCGACCGGCCTGTGCAAGGACGGCACCTACTCGACCAGCGACAGCAAGCGCGGCGCCTGCCGCGGCCACAAGGGCGTGAAGGAATGGTATGCCGCCGCGGCCGCCGCCCCGGCTGCAACCGCCGCGCCTGCCTCCGCACCGTCGGCCGCGCCAGCCGCACCGGCGACGCCCGCCGCTGCGCCGGCTCCGACCGCCGCGCCCGCATCGGCCGCCAAACACCTGCCGCCGAACCCGGCCACGCGCACAGCCGCCCCGGGCGGCGGCGCCGGCCAGGTCTGGGTCAACGAGGAAACCAAGGTCTACCACTGCCAAGGCGACGAGTGGTACGGCAAGACCAAGAAAGGCCAGTACATGACCGAAGCCGCAGCGACCGCGGCTGGTGATCATCCGGCGCACGGCAAGGCCTGCGCCGCGCACTAGGAAAACCGTACATGCCGCGCGGAACGGACTCACCGTTCCGCGCGTTTCTTTTGCGTAACCCGCCGCGTCGACGACGGCTTGAATCGCCACGCGATGGTGACTTGCTGAGGTAACGCTCGAGAAGAACGGACACCGACGCGCCCATCGCGTTGCAGCGTCCTTCACACGTCGAGAGGCTGCCTAACAAGACGCGGAACGTTCTTCCGCTTTCGCCGCATCCCACAGCGCATCCTGTTCGTCGAGCGACTTGCCGTCGAGCGTCTCGCCCGCCGCAGCCGCGATGGCCTCCATGCGCCGGAAGCGACGCTCGAATTTCGCGTTGGCATGGCGCAGCGCCTGCGAGAAATCGACCTTGGCATGACGCGCGAGGTTGACGCAGACGAACAACACGTCGCCGATCTCGTCGGTGAGACGCGCAGCGTCGCTGCCATTCGCGAACTCGGCGCGCACTTCGTCGATTTCCTCGTGCAGTTTGTCGAACACGGGATTCACGTCGGGCCAGTCGAAGCCGACGCGTGCGGCTTTCTTCTGCAACTTCAATGCGCGCTGCCATTCCGGCAAACCGCGCGAGACGCCCGCGAGCGCACTCGTGTCGGCGTCGCCCTTCGACGCGCGTTCCTCGGCCTTGAGCGCTTCCCAGTTCACCGTTTGCGCGGCGGCGGATTCGACGCGCGCGTCGCCGAACACGTGCGGATGGCGGCGCAGCATCTTGTCGCAAATCGCGGCGACGACGTCGGCGAACGCGAAATGCCCGGCCTCTTCGGCCATGCGCGCGTGGAACACGACTTGCAGCAGCAGGTCGCCGAGTTCGTCGCGTAAGTCGGCGACGTCCTTGCGGTCGATCGCGTCGGCGACTTCGTAGGCCTCCTCGATCGTGTACGGTGCGATCGTCTCGAATGTCTGCTCGACGTCCCACGGACAGCCGTTCTCGCGATCGCGCAGGCGCGCCATGATCGCGAGGAGTTCGTCGATGTGGGCGTCGCGCGCGTCCATCGAATCAATCCAGCAACGCGTGCCAGTCGGCATCGCGATCGCCAATGGCGAAGAAGTCGCCGTTGATGAGCGATTCGCGCGCGTTGTAGCGCAGCGGCTGGCCGGAAAAATCGCGCACCGCGCCGCCGGCCTCTTCGAGCACGCACTGGCCCGCGGCCGTGTCCCATTCCGAAGTCGGGCCCAGGCGCACGTAGAGATCGGCATCCGCGGCGGCGATGCGCACGAACTTGAGCGAGGAACCGAGCGCGATTTTTTCGAACGCACCGAGCCGCGCGAGCAATTCGTTCTCGCGTTCGGATGCGTGCGAACGGCTGCCCGCGACGACGAGCGGCGCCGGCCGCGCGCGCGTCGCAAGCCGATGCGGCGCGACGCCTTCGTGCGGGTTCGACAACCATGCGCCGCCGCCACGCCAGGCGACCGCGAGTTCGCCGGTGACCGGCGTCTGCACGACGCCGATCACGGGTTCGTGGTCGTCGATGAGCGCGATGTTGACCGTGAATTCGCCGTTGCGCTTGACGAATTCGCGCGTGCCGTCGAGCGGATCGACGAGCCAGTAGCGCGTCCAGCGCGAGCGCTCCGGCCACGCGATCGCGGCGGATTCTTCCGACAACACGGGCAGTTCCGGCGTCAGCTCGCGCAAGGCGGCGACGATGACGCGATGCGCGGCGAGATCGGCTTCGGTGAGCGGCGAGCGATCGTCCTTGCACTGTACGGCGAAGTCCGATTCGTAGATGCCGAGGATCGCCTGCGCCGCGCGCTGCGCGATGTCGCCTGCGGCGCGCGCGAGCCTCGCCAGATCATGCGTCGCCTCGCTCATGGCTGCGGCCGGTAGCGACCAGCAAGGTATTCGCGCGCCATGAACAGGGCGGCGATCGAGCGGCCGTCGGTGACTTCGGCGTGTTCGAGCAGCGCGTGCAATTCGGAGAGTTTCCACGGCACGACGTCGAGCGGTTCGGGCTCGTCGCCTTCGAGCCGCTCGGCATAGAGATCGCGCGCAAGCACGACATGCGTCATCGCGGTCATGTACGCGGGCGACACCGACAGCGTGCCGAGGATGTGCAGCTCGCGCGCGCCGAAGCCGATTTCTTCCTTCAACTCGCGGTTCGCGCCCTGTTCAACCGTTTCATCGCGATCGAGGCGGCCCTTGACGAGGCCGAGTTCGTAGCGATCCACGCCGACCGCGTACTCGCGCACGAGCAGCACGGTGTCCTCGTCCTGCATCGGCACCACGATGACCGCGCCGAGGCCGGAACTGAGCAAGCGCTCGAACGTGCGCCGCTCGCCGTTGGAGAATTCGAGATCGACGTGTTCGGCGCGCAGGAAGCGGCTGTCGTCGACGGAACGCGTGGCGAGGATTTTCGGTGGCTTGCGCATCGCGCCATTGTAACGCGCGACGCCGCGCGCCGACGTGACGATCAAGCCGGGCGAAATGCCGTCAACGCATGCTCGTGCAGCGCCGGCGTGCCTGCGAGCGCGCTGCGCGTGTCGAGGCCGATGGCGTTGCCGTCGAGGTCGGTGAACGCGCCGCCGGCTTCGCGCACGATGACGACGAGCGGCGCGATGTCGAGGATGTTGAGGTCGGACTCGATGACCAGATCGATCGCGCCGCGCGCGAGCAGGTGGTAATGCAGGAAATCGCCGTAGCCGCGGATGCGGCCGACGCAGCGCACGAGATCGGCGTAGGCGTTCCAGCGCGACGGCGACGCGGCGAGCGATTTGAGATTGCCGGTCGAGATCGCCGTTTTCGCGTCGAATTCATGCGCCTGCGACACACGCAGCGCGCGCGACGCGCCGCCCTGCTCGCGCAGGTACGCGCCGCCGCCGCGCACGGCCCAGGCGCGTTCGCCGTAGACCGGCGCGTCGGATACGCCGAGCACGAGTTCGCCGCGATGCATGAGCGCGATCTGCGTCGAGAACATTGGATAGCCGCGCACGAAGGCCTTGGTGCCGTCGATCGGGTCGATGAGCCAGAGGAAATCGCCCTCGCCTTCGCGGCCTTCTTCCTCGCCGAAAAACGCGTGATCGGGAAACGCCTCGCGCAGCACGCGCTTGATCGCGGCTTCGGCTTCGCGGTCGGCTTCGGTGACCGGCGTCAGATCGGACTTGGTGACGACGGAAAAATCCTGCGCGCGATAACGCGGCACGACGACCGCCTGCGCCGCGTCGGCGGCACGCTGCGCGACGGCGAGCGCGCGTTCGAGAAATTCACCATCGACCCGCGCAGCGCCGAGCGACACGTCAATGCACCGACAGCATCGAGCCTTGCGCGCGCACGATCGTCGAACCGTCGGCCTGCGGCTCGCCGATGCCGCGCAGGAATTCGAGCGTCTCCGCATCGCCGTTGCGCGCGCGCAGCGTGGCTTGCGCTTCGAACATCGGCACGTGTAGGCCGAAGCGGCCGTCGATGGCGAGGTTGCCGCTGCCGTCGTCCTTGACCGCGCCACCGATGCCGCCATCCGGCTGCGCGGCGAACTCGGTCGACAGATCGGAAAAACGCAGGTCGCTCTGACCGTTGCTGATGCCGACGCCGCTCCATCGCGCATTGCCCTTGGCCTGCTGCAACGAGAGGTTCGACATCGACGCGTCTTCGAGCACGCCGCTGACGGTGCCGTGCAGCTTCACGCCCTGGCTCGCGAACAGCGGATCGAACATCGATGCCGGCACGCTGAAGCGCAGGTCGTGCGCGCCGAACATGCCGCGGCCTAGCCGCTCGATCTGGCCCGCGACTTCGACGCCGCTGCCTTTCACGCGCACGTCGACGATCGGCTTGCCGCCGATGACCGACAGCTTCGGCACATGCCAGTCGACTTCGCCGAGGTCGCTGCCGAGCACGCTGATGCCGTCGGCGTGGCCGTCCCAGACCGTGCCGCGCAAGCCGCTCAGCGCGACCGCGCCGGGGCGCTTGAAACCGTAGCGATAACCGACGTCGGCCGGCAATCGCCAGAAGAAAACGCCCGCACCGATGACGGCGAGCAACAGCAAGACCACGATGATTCGGGACAGGCGCATCGTTTCAGCAATCCGCGGAAAACCGGTGGGCGCGCCGCGCGTGGGCAACGCAGGCGAAGCGCGATGATGGAGTCGTAATTCTTAACACGGCGTCAAATCGACGTTCAATCGCGATCACGGCGCGTCCTGCAAGGTCACGCGCGCGTTGACGAGGCCGGCGCCGTCGGCGCGATCGGCGGAGAGTTCCGTCGCCTCGACGCCATAGCCGCCAGCCAGCGTTTCCATCCATTGCGCGAGCGCGTCGAAGTTCGCGCCTTCGAAGCTGACCTTGACGTTGCGCGCGCCGGCCGGTTCGACGTGCCTGATCGCCTCGCCGAGTCCCGCCTCGCGCGCGGTCGCATCCGCGAGCGCGAGCAGCGACTTGCCGGCACGATCGCCGCGCGCGCGCTGGCCGACGCGATGCTGTTGCGCGATCTGCGCGGTGCCGCGCTCCACTGTGGCGAGATCGTCGCGGCGGCTTGCGACCTCCTGTTCGAGCGCGTCGCGGCGCAAAGCAAGCGGATGCCAGACCAGCGCCCAGCCGAGCAGCAGTGCGACCGCGAACGCGCCGACGGCGAGCGTGCGCCGATCGCGCTCGGACTGCGCCTGCCACCACGCGCGCATCATCGCTGCGCCGCCTTCGCCGACGCGCCGGCATCGATGCGGATGCGGCCGTCGACGCCTTCGGCACCGGGATTCGCGGCAGTGAGTTCGGCCTTCATGCCCGGCAACATCGCGATGCGTTCGCGGACGAGGTCGAGCGCGTTGAGGTCGGGCGCGCGCAACGCGAGTTCGAACATGCCATTGCGGAAATCGAGCGCGCGCGTCTGGATGCGCGTCGAACCGTTGGTGAGGATCGGGCCGATGCGTTCGAGCACGCCGAGCGCGCCGCTCGACGGCGTGGAACCACCACGATCGGCGCGCGAGAGCACGAGCTGCGCCGGCGTGAGACGGTCGAAAATCTTCGCGTCGAGATCGGGAAACGCCTGCGTCACCGCATCGCGCGCGGCCGCGTCGAGCCGCGCCGATTCGCGCGACAGCGTCCACACCTGGGCGCCGAGCGAAAGCACGGCGAGTCCAACGACGGCGGCGGCGAGCGCGGCGGCGATGCGCCAGATGCGTCCGGCATCGTTGCGGCGACGGCGGCGCGGCGAGAATTCGCCGTCGAGGAGATTGAGCGGCGGCGCGCCGATATTCGCGGCCAGAAACGCGAGTGCGTCGCGCTGGCGCTCGTGATACGCGGCGACCGGCGCGGGCAATGCGAGCGGCGCGGCCGCGCGGACATCGTGGACGTCGAGCGCGACATCCGGTGGCGCCTGCGCGAGCCAGTCGGCCAGTTCGCCGGGCGCGCAGGCGAACGCCGTCCACGGGGCCGTGCGTGCGGTCGCGCGATCGTCTTCGAGCAGGAGTGCACCCGGCGGCAGCGCGAGGGATTCGGGCACGATCGCGTCGGCCTCGATGCCGGCTTCGGCGAGACGGTCGAGCCAGCCTTCGAGCGTCGAACGTGCGACGACGGCGACGCCGACTTCACCATCCTGTGCCGCCGACGCCGCGAAATGCAGCGTCTCGACCGGCGCGAGCAGCCCATCCTCGACCGCGAACGGCAGCGCCTTGAGCAGCTGCGCGCGATGGCGCGCGGCGAGCGTGGCGCGCGTGACGAGCACGTCCGCCGCCGGCACGAAGACGACGACCTCGCGTGCCTGCGCGAGCGCGGACGCAGGCGGCGCGCCGGGCAGCGACGTCGCCGCGCGCGCATCGCCCGACGCGCGCAGCCAGGTCAGGCTGCCGTCGGGGGCAAGGCGCAGGAACAGACGATTGGACATCGGCGGGTTCGGCGGAAAGATCGTGGCGATCAAGACGGCGCGATTGTACGCGACGGTTGCGTCACGTCATCGCACCGAATCGGCATCATCGAGCGGCGCCGCGCCGATCAGCGCATCGTCCGCGCCGCGGCTGCGCTGCACGACCTGCACGCGACCCGAAATCGGCGCGAGGATGAGGCGGAACACGGTGAACGGCACGCCGTCGAGGACGATGTCGCCGCGCGCGAGGAAGGCGTCGCTGTGCGTGTCGACAAGCGCAGCGACATTCGCCGACGCACCACGCGACGGGGTTGCCTGCCAAAAATCCGTCGGCGTCGACCAATGCGCCTGCCCGTTCTGCCAAAGCG
>JAKPAN010000330.1 GCA_029779475.1 Pseudomonadota bacterium | reverse complement strand
CAAACAGCGCCTTCTCGGTGCCGCCGTGCTGATCGCGCTGGCGGTGATTTTCGTGCCGATGTTCATGTCCGGCTCCGGCCCGCAGAAATCGGCATCGATGGAAACCACGACGCTGGCGATTCCGCCCGCGCCCGATCGCGAGTTCCAGACGCGCGACCTCAGCATCACGCCTGCGCCGGCGACGCCGGCCGCCGCGCCCGCCGCGGACGACAACCGCATCACGCCGGTCGATACGTCGACGGCGCCAAAGCCCGTCGATGCGACTCCGGCGACCGCCGCTCCGGTATCCGCTCCGGCTGTCGCGACAGCGAAGCCAGAGCCGGCCAAGCCCGAACCCGTCGCGCCGAAACCCGCGCCCGTCGAAGCGGTCAAGCCGCAGCCGGGCGTCGCCGCGAATGGCCGCTGGTTCGTGCATCTGGGCGTCTACAGTTCGGGCAAGAACGCGGCCGATCTGGTCGCGTCGCTGAAGAAGGACGGCTTCGCGGCGTATTCGGAAGCGACCGATTTCCAGGGCAAAAGCGCCGAACGCGTGCGCGTCGGGCCGTTCGCCGACCGCGCTGCCGCGGAGGCTGCGCGCCTGCGCATCAAGCAGATCAAGCCGAGCGTGCCGGGCAGCGTCGTCGAGAACGCGGCCGACGCGAAAGCCGATGCCCCCGCGACCGCCCTCGCCGCGAACCGCGCCGGCGCGTTCGCGGTGCAACTCGGCGCGCTCAAGACCGCCGACGACGCGAACAAGCTGCGCGATCGCCTGCGCGGCGCCGGTTTCGCCGCGTTCGTCGACAAGGTGAACAGCAACGGTACGACGTTGTGGCGCGTGCGCGCCGGCCCGGAAGTCGATCGCGCCGCCGCGGACAAGCTGCGCGCGGGCATCAAGGACAAGCTCAAGATCGACGGCATGATCGTCACGCAGTGACGGATTGCGCATGAACTGGGCCGACTACGCGATCCTCGCCACGCTCGGCCTGTCCATGCTCATGGGGTTGTGGCGCGGCTTCATCGGCGAAGTGCTGGCGTTGGTGATCTGGGCTTGCGCGTTCTGGTTCGCGTGGTTGTTCGGGCCGCAACTGGCCGAACGGCTGGCGCAGACGGTACCGACGCCGTCGGTGCGCATCATGATCGCTTACGTGCTGTGCTTCGTCGCGGTACTCGTCGCGGGCGCGATCGTCGCGTTCGTGATGCGCAAGCTGATCGCCGGCAGCGGGCTGTCCGGCAGCG
This sequence comes from Pseudomonadota bacterium, assembly GCA_029779475.1. GTDB lineage: Bacteria > Pseudomonadota > Gammaproteobacteria > Xanthomonadales > Rhodanobacteraceae > Dokdonella_A. The sequence continues at coordinate 6,829 of JAKPAN010000330.1, read as the reverse complement.
ACCGCTTGCTCGGCATGGTGTTCGGCCTCGTGCGCGGGTTGGCGCTCGTCGTCCTTGTGGTTTTCGTGCTTGGCGCCATGTTCAAGCGCGACCCGTGGTGGCACGAGTCGCGGCTGCTGCCGACCTTCGAGGCCGGCGCCGACTGGCTCGCCGCGCACGTGCCGGCCGAGGTCGCGCGCTACCTCGAACCGGTGGAAAATCTCGTCAAACCCTCCGCATTGCCGCTGCCGCAGGCGCCGGCCGCGCCACCTTCTTCTCATTGAGTCTTTCGTCATGTGCGGAATCATCGGCATCGTCGGCAAATCCGAAGTCGCTTCGGCCCTTTACGACGCACTCACCGTCCTCCAGCATCGCGGTCAGGACGCGGCCGGCATCGCCACGCTCGACGGCAGCCGCCTGCGCCTGCACAAGGGCGCGGGCCTGGTGCGCGACGTGTTCGACCGCGACAGCATGCTCGACCTGCGCGGCAGCGTCGGCATCGGTCACTGCCGCTACCCGACCGCGGGTTCGGAAGGTTCCGCCGAGGCGCAGCCGCTGTACGTGAACTCGCCCTATGGCATCGCGCTCGCGCACAACGGCAATCTCATCAACACCGTGGCGCTGCGCCGCGAGGTGTTCGAGGACGATCGCCGTCACATCAATACCGATTCGGATTCGGAAGTGCTGCTCAACGTGCTCGCGCATGAGCTGCAGATCCAGGATCGCCGCGCGCTCACACCCGATCACCTCTTCAAGGCCGTCGCCGGTACCTACGCGCGCTGCGTCGGCGGTTACGCGGTGGTCGCGATGGTGCTCGGCTACGGCGTGCTCGCGTTCCGCGATCCGCACGGCATCCGTCCGCTCGTGCTCGGCGAACGCGAAACGGCGACGGGCAGGGAATACGCGGTCGCGTCCGAATCGGTCGCGCTCGATATCCTCGGCTTCAAGTTGCTGCGCGACGTCGCGCCGGGCGAGGCCGTGCTGATGACGCTCGATGGCCAGCTCTTCTCGCGCATCTGCGCGGAACCCGCGCTGCATGCGCCGTGCATCTTCGAGTACGTCTACCTTGCGCGGCCCGATTCGATGATCGAGGACGTCTCCGTCTACAAGGCGCGCCTGCGCATGGGCGAAAAACTCGGCGAGAAGATCCTGCGGCTGATGCCCGACCACGACATCGACTCGGTGATCCCGATTCCGGACACCTCGCGCACCGCGGCCGGCCCGCTCGCGCAGATCCTCGGCGTGCCGGTGCGCGAAGGCTTCGTCAAGAACCGCTACATCGGCCGCACCTTCATCATGCCGGGGCAGAGCGAGCGCGTGAAATCGGTGCGCCGCAAGCTCAACCCGATCACGCTGGAATTCCGCAACAAGAACGTGCTGCTCGTCGACGATTCGATCGTGCGCGGCACGACGTCCAAGCAGATCATCCAGATGGCGCGCGACGCCGGTGCGAAGAAGGTCTATCTCGCCTCCGCCGCGCCGCCGGTGCGCTATCCGAACGTCTACGGCATCGACATGCCGGCGACCGCCGAACTCGTCGCGCACGGGCGCAGCGTCGAGGACATCGAGAAAATCCTCGGCGCCGACAAGCTCGTCTACCAGGATCTCGACGATCTCGTCTGGGCCGTGCAGGACGGCAACGAGGAGTTGAAGCAGTTCGATACCTCGTGCTTCTCCGGCGAATACGTGACGGGCATCGAGCCGACCTATCTCGCCGAACTCGAATTCGCACGCTCCGACGACGCCAAGGCCAAGCGCCGCGCGGCAGGTTGAGCGCCGCGACGCGGCGAGACGTTTGCGCGAATCGTCCGGTTCGGCGCCCCATGCGCGTCGATGCAGTCACGCCGCACGCGCTCCGGGGTTGATCGCGCCGCTCGGCTGTGGTTCTTTTCATGTTCCGGCGGCTTGAGTCCGCGTTCGATCGACGGGGATTTGCGCAGGAGCCATGGCCGTCATGCCGGACAATCTCTTCGACGCGGCCGCGCGCTGCCTGGCCTGCGCCGATGTCGCCGACAAGCTCGCCTTGACGCACGCCGCCGCGCGCGCGTTCGAGCGTGGCGAACTCGCCATTGCGGAAACGACGACGCCCGAGCCGATCGGCACGCCGGGTCGTCCGCCGCGGCCGACGCTCGTGCCGCCGCGCCAGCTCGCGCAGCGCGGCATCGGTTCCGCCGAAGGACGCGCCGCGCTCGCGCACGCGGTCGCGCACATCGAATTCAACGCGATCAATCTCGCCTGGGATGCGGTCTACCGTTTCCGCGGGATGCCGCATGAGTACTACGCCGACTGGGTACGCGTCGCCGACGACGAGGCGCGCCATTTCGCGATGCTGGCCGCGCGGCTCGCCGAACTCGGCCACGCCTACGGCGATTTCGACGCGCACGATGGTCTGTGGGACATGGCCGTGCGCACCGCCGATTCCTGCCTCGCGCGCATGGCGCTGGTGCCGCGCGTGCTCGAAGCGCGCGGGCTCGACGTGACGCCCGGCATGATCGAACGCCTGCGCAGCGCGGGCGATGTCGACACCGTCGCCATCCTCGAAACGATCCTTGCCGAAGAAGTCGCGCACGTCGCCGCGGGCTCGCGCTGGTTCGCCTGGTGCTGCGCGCGCGACGGCGTCGAGCCGCAGGCGACGTTCCGCGCGCTCATCGACGCGCATATGCGCGGCAGTTTGCGCGGGCCGTTCAACGTCGACGCGCGGCTGCGCGCAGGCTTCACGCCCGCCGAGCTCGCGCAACTCGACGAGCTCGCCGCATGACGGTCACGCGCGCACGCGGCGCGGCGTTCTTCGCGGCCTTGATCGTCGCGTGGGCGGCGTTGCTGCTGCTCGTCGCCGGCGTGCGCTGGGACACGCCGTGGGTGTCGGACGGCCAGCGTGTTTTCGCGGGCAGCCGTTTCCATGCCGTGTTTGGCAAGGCGGAACCGGAAGAGCAGCAATTGCGCGTCACCGCGCCGGGCGACGAGCTGTCTTCGTTGCAGACGACCGAGTTGCCCGAACTCGACGCGGCGAAATTCCCGATCCTGAGCTACCGATTCGAGGATTTTCCGAGCTCGCTCGAATTGTCGTTCGTGTTCCGCACCGCAGATGGCAGCGACGTCGAGACGATCTCCGTGCCGGCGCCGACGACGTCGCGCGCCGTGACGGTGGACCTGTCTGGCGTGCCGGCATGGAAGGGCAAGATCGTCGAGATGGGTTTTGCGCAATTTCCGGTGTCGCAACTCGCGCCGCCGCGATTGGCATTCCGTCCGTTCGTATTCACGTCGGCGACGCTGCAGGAAGCGTCGTGGATGGGCAAGCTCAAGGCGACGTTCAGCGGATGGGCGGCGCGCACGCCGTGGCAGTTCATTTCGATCAGCGCGCTCGGGCCGGGCGAGATCGGCGATACCTCGCCGCACGCGCTGCGTCCGCCGCTCGTCGTCGCGCTGGCGCTCGGCATCGCGGCCTTGCTCGCGTGGGCGATCCTGCGCCTGCGCGGCCGTGCGTTCGCGCGTTTCGTCGCGATCGCGTTCGGCCTTGCGTGGATCGTGCTCGACCTGTTCTGGTTGCGCGACCTCGGCGACAAGCGGCGCGTCGATCGCGATTTGTGGGGCGCGATGCCGCTGGAACAGCGGCAGAATCGCGTCGCCGATATCGATCTCGTCGAAACCGCGGCGCATCTCAAGGACGTGTTGCGCCATGAACCACCGACGCGGCACGTGCTGCTGAGTTCAAGCGCGCCGTACACCGCGATCCGCCTCATCTACCACGCTGCGCCGCTCAACATCAGCGTCGCCACCGCGTTGCCGGAGGCGCTGCCTTCGGGCCCGCCGCCGGGGACGATCATCGTCCGCTACGACTTGCCGGTCGTCGCGAAGAACGGTTTGCTCGCGTTCGGCGGCCGCACGCTGCGCGTGAAGACGATGGAAGAGGGAAAGAAGTTGTCGGTGTATCGCGTGCTCGGGACCAAGCCATGACGGCGTCGATGATATTCGCGATCTGGAGCGCGACCCTGTTGCTCGGCAGCGGCGTCTGGGCCGCCGTCGCAGGCTGGCCGCGCCGCGCGGCGGATCGCTGGTGCGCACTCGGCGGCGGCTGGATCGTCGGCGCGGCGACATGCGGGATTCTCGTGCGGGCGCTTGCGGCGCCATCGTTGGCGGCCGTTCCCGCGCGCGTTGGAAGCTGTGCGGCGATCGTCGGCGCGTTGCTCTGGATCGTCGCTTGGTGGCTGCGGCCGCCGGTCGATGCGTTGCCCGCATCGATGCCCGTCGTGCGACGCGGCGACCGCGTCTGGATCGCGCTGCTGCTCGCGTTGCTCGCGTGGCGCGGCTGGATTCTTTTCGACGATGTGCTTCTGCATCCGACGTTGCCGTGGGATGCGTGGGCGGTCTGGTTCGGCAAGGCGAAAACCTGGGTGCTGGCCGGGCGCATCGAACCGTCGGTGTCGTACGAGGCGTGGATCGGCCATCCGGTCGCGGCGACGCGCACGGGCGTGGCCTGGATGTATCCGGAGCTGATTCCGTGGATGGCCGTCTGGATGGCCGGCGGCACGCATTGGATCGAGCCGCTGATCGGCCTGCTCTGGTTCGGCCTCGGCGTCGCCGTGCTGATGCTTCATTACGGGCAACGGCGCGCGCTCGGCGTGCGCTCGCTTGCGGCCTGCGTGGGCACGTACGCGCTCGGCTCGATGCCGCTGCTCGATGCGCATGTCGCGCTTGGCGGCTATGCCGACTTGTGGATCGCCGCGGTGTTGTCGATGGGAGCGCATGCATGGCTGCGCTGGTCGTGCCTGGGTGAGCGGCGCCAGATCGGCATCGTCGTGATCGCGATGGCGCTGCTGCCGCTGCTCAAGCTCGAAGGCTCGGTGTGGAGCATCATCCTCGGCCTGGCCTGCCTGTTCTGCGTGTTGCCGCCGCATCTTCGCGCGCGGCGTTTCCTCATCGGCGCGGGCGTGCTGCTGCTCGTCGTGGTCGCGTGCATTGCGTTGGGCCTGCCGTGGATCGGCGTGGCGCGACGTTATCTCGATACCGGCCGTTTCTTCGATCTCGGCCAGATCGGCGCGTCGGCGGCGTCGCTCGTTTCCGCGTTGTGGGCGCAATGGAACTGGAACCTGCTCTGGTTCGCGCTGCCGGTCGCGTTGTGGTGGAACCGCCGGCGCTGGCTGCGATCGCGGATGACGCGTCGGCTCGTAGTGTTCGTCGCGCTGCCGTTCGCGGTCATGCTCGGGCTGTTCCTGTTCACGTCGGCGGCGCTCTATTCGCAGAGCTATTCCGCCGTGAATCGCCTGTTGTTGCAGATCGCGCCGCTGCTGGTCAGCGTGCTGGTGCTCGCGTTGCGTGCGCCCGATGTCGAGGAAGTAGCAGCGGCTCAGTCCGAGCCGGAGTCGCCCACTGCCGCCGCGTAAAGCCGGCGCGTTTCGCGCGCCGAATGTTCGAGCGTGAAGCGAGCGCTCCAGCGAGCGCGGCCTTGCACACCGAAACGTTCTCGCAACGCGGCGTCTTCGAAACGGGCGAGTGCGGCCGCGAGCGCAGGGGCATCCCCGGGCGGCACGAGCCAGCCGGTTTCGCCGTCGGCGACGACCGAACCGACACCCGATCCGGGAATCGCGCTGGCGACGACGGGCAAACCCGCGCGCATCGCTTCGAGCAGGACGAGGCCGAACGCTTCGCCGCGATCGAGCGAAGGCAGTACGAACACGTCGGCGGACGCGTATGCGCTGGCGAGTCGCGCGTCGTCGATTTCGCCGGCGAAACGCACACGGTCGGCGACGCCGTTCGCCCGCGCGCGCGCGCGCAACTCGTCTGCGCATTCGCCGTCACCGACGAGCAGCAGTGAATCGTCCGGACGCGACGCGAGCGCATCGATGAGCACGTCGAAACCCTTGTATCGGCCGAGCCGGCCGACCGCGAGCAGGCGCAGGCCATGCGTATCCGGCCACGCCGACGGATCGCGCGTCGCCGCTGGCGCGTCGTCGACGCCAAGCGCGATCATGCGCGTCTTCGCGCGCCACGGCGCGAGCGCGACGCTGGCATCGAAATACGGCTGTGAAGTCGCGATGATCGCCTTCGCATGGGCAAGCAGCGCCTGCTCGAACGGACGGTAGACGCGATAGCCGAAACGCAGTCGCCAGTCCGGTGAATCGGGCGGCACATCCGCATGCCAATGCACGATCCACGGCAAGCGCCGCGCCGCCGGCAACGCGAGCGCCGCGAAGCACGAAGGATTCGGCAGATGCAGATGCAACACCTGCGGCGCGAACTCGCGCAGCGCGCGCGCGAGCAGCAGCGGAAATGCGGGACTGATCGGCGTGTAGACCGGCGCGGCGAGACAGCCTGCGCGCCAGATGTCGACGTCGTGGATCGTCTCGCGCGACGAACGCCACGCGCCGGGCGGTTGATGCACGAGCGCGGCGACCGCATCACCGTGTCCGGCGCAGTATTCGGCGAGCGCTTGCGTATGCCGCTCGATGCCGCCGCGTTGCGGCGCGTAGTACTTGCCGACGTGCAGGATGCGCATGCGTCGGCGCGGATCAGTTCGCTTCGTCGTCGGCGGCGTCGCGCAGCGGGGCGCCGCCGAGGCGTTCGAGTTCGCGTTCGAGGATCGCGAGTTTCTGCGTCAGCCGGCGCATCTGGCGTTCCTGCCGCGAACGGTCGATGTCGAGCTTGAGCATGCGGATCAGGATCAGCGCGACCGCGATGATGATCGGCAATACCGGCGCGTAGACGATGCCGGTCTCGCGACCGAGCCACGCGACGACTTTCGGGAACACGCCGAGCACGAATGTCGCCGCCGCGACACCGAGCCACCACAGCGCGTACGGGCCGTGCAGGTGGTCGCGCCGCACGAGGAACAGGATTGCGCCGGCGATGACGA
>JAKPAN010000189.1 GCA_029779475.1 Pseudomonadota bacterium | reverse complement strand
AACGGCTGCGCGACCAGCGATGAGCCGATCACCCGGCCGTCGCGTTCGATCAGGCTGCCTTTCGCCTGCGCGGGGAACAGCAGGCCGCCGATGCCGGTCGCGGCCAGCGAGTACAGCAGGCCGAAGCCGAGCAGCGTGACCAGCGCGAGCATCAGCGACGCGCGCCAGACATTGGTGGATGAAGTCAAAACAGCATTCATGGGAGCTCCTCAGGCGCCGGTGACGGCGGCCAGCAACAGGTCGATGAGCTTGATGGCGGCGAACGGCAGCAGCACGCCGCCGACGCCGTAGACCAGCATGTTCCGGCGCAGCAGCGCGGTGGCGCCGGCTGGGCGGAAGCGCACGCCGCGCAGCGCCAGCGGGATCAGCAGCGGGATGATGACGGCGTTGAAGATCAGCGCCGCGATCACCGCGTTGGTCGGGCTGGACAGCTGCATCACGTTGAGCGCCGCCATGGAAGGAATCGCGGACGCGAACAGCGCCGGCAGGATGGCGAAGTACTTCGACACGTCGTTGGCCAGCGAGAACGTGGTCAGCGCGCCACGCGTGATCAGCTGCTGCTTGCCGATCTCGACCACGTCCAGCAGCTTGGCCGGATCGGAATCGAGGTCGACCATGTTGCCGGCCTCCTTGGCGGCCTGCGTGCCGGAGTTCATCGCCAGGCCGAGGTCGGCCTGCGCCAGCGCGGGCGCGTCGTTGGTGCCGTCGCCGACCATCGCGATGAGATGGCCGCCCGCCGGCTCGGCGCGGATGCGCGCGAGCTTGTCCTCGGGCCGCGCCTCCGCGATGAAGTCGTCGACTCCGGCCTCGGCCGCGATCGCCGCCGCGGTGAGCGGGTTGTCGCCGGTGATCATCACGGTGCGGCTGCCCATTTCGCGCAGACGTGCGAAGCGTTCCTTGACGCCGTGCTTGACCACGTCGGAGAGCTCGACGACGCCGAGCACATGGCGGCCGTCGGCGACCACGAGCGGCGTCGCGCCGCTGCGCGCGACCTGCGCGACGCGCGCGTCGAGCTCGGACGTGCCGTCGCCGCCGAGTGCACGCACGTGGCGCACGATCGCGTCGAGCGCGCCCTTGCGGATCGCGCGCGTACCGGCGTCGATGGCGAGATCGACGCCGGACATGCGGGTCTGCGCGCTGAACGGCACGTAGTGCGCGTCCGCGGGTTCGGCGGCGCGGCTGTGCTGCTCGCGCGCGAGCTTGACGATGGACTTGCCTTCGGGCGTCGGGTCGGCGAGCGAGGACAGCAGCGCGACGTCACGCAGGCGTTCGGGATCGACGCCGGCGAGCGCGTGGAACGCAGTCGCCTGGCGGTCGCCGTGTGTGATCGTGCCGGTCTTGTCGAGCAGCAGCACGTCGACGTCGCCGGCGACCTCCACCGCCTTGCCGGACTTTGCGAGCACGTTCGCCTTCAGCGCGCGGTTCATGCCGGCGATGCCGATGGCAGGCAGCAAGCCGCCGATCGTGGTCGGGATCAGGCACACGAGCAGCGCGATGAGCAGCAGCGGATCGAGCCTGACGCCGACGAAACCGGCGAGGAACGGCAGCGTGACGCAGACGACGAGGAAGCTCAGCGTCATCGCCGCGAGCAGCAGGGTCAGCGCGATTTCGTTCGGCGTCTTCTGCCGGTTCGCGCCTTCGACGAGCGCGATCATGCGGTCGAGGAAACTGCCGCCCGGTTCGGCACTGACGCACACGACAATTTCGTCGGAGAGCACCTTGGTGCCGCCGATCACGCCGCTGCGATCGGTGCCCGCTTCGCGCAGCACGGGCGCGGATTCGCCGGTGACGGCGGCTTCGTTGATCGTGGCGAGGCCGCGTTCGATCTCGCCATCGGCGGGAACGAATTCGCCGGCGGAGACGATCACGCGGTCGCCGGCGCGCAGTTCGCTCGCCGCGACGCGTGTTTCGTTGCCGGCGTCGTCGAGCAGCCGCCCGATGAGGTCGCGCCGCGCCGCGCGCAACGCGGCCGCTTGGCCGCGGCCGCGCGCTTCGGCGAGCGCCTCGGCGAAATTCGCGAACAGCACGGTGACGAACAGGATCAGCGTCACGGCGATGCCGAATGCGGCGTGGGTCGCGGTCGCGACGGTGATCAACGCCGACAGCAATGTGCCGATCAGCACGACGGCCATGACCGGACTCTTCAGCGTCTGGCGCGGCGCGAGCTTTCGGAACGACTCGAAGATCGCGGCGCGCAACGCGGTCGAGTCGAAGCCGCCCGGCGAATGGCGACGCGCGAAGCCGAGATGGAGGGTGGTGTCGCTCATGTTCGAATCCTCACGAAACAACCAGCGACAGGTGATCGGCGATCGGGCCGAGCACGAGCGCGGGCAGGAACTGCAATACGGTCAGGATCACGATGACCGCGATCAGGGTCAGCGCAAACGTCGGCGTTTCCACGTGCAAGGTGCCGGCGCTCTCCGGCGCGACTTTCTTGCGCGCCATCATTCCCGCGATCGCCAGCGGCACGATCAGCGCGGGATAGCGGCCGAGGATGAGTACGGCGGTGCAGGAGAGATTCCACCAATAGGTCGCATCGCCGAGTCCCTCGAAACCGGAACCGTTGTTGGCGAACGCCGAGACGTATTCGTAGAAAACCTGGCTGATGCCGTGGAAGCCCGGATTGGAGTTCGCGGTCAGCGATGGAAAGCCCAACGCGATCGCGGTGAAGCCGAGTACGACGATCGGTTGCAACAAAATGAGCAATGCGAGCAGGCGCACTTCGGGTGCTTCGACTTTTCTCCCGAACAGCTCC
>JAKPAN010000188.1 GCA_029779475.1 Pseudomonadota bacterium | reverse complement strand
ACCTTCGGCATCGACGCTTGCAACAGCCAGTCGCTGTATCCGCTGCTCGGTCATTCGCTGAGCGGAACCTTCCAATCGCCCGATCTGGGCGTGCTGAAAGTGGAGCAACCGCTGGCGACGTCGCTGTCGGCCATCGTCGCCGAATCCGTCGATGTCGCGGCCGTGCGCTGTGTTCCCCCGCTGGATCACGGCGAGTACATGATCGCCGTCCTGCGCGACGCGCAGACAGCCGACCAGCTGAGCCGAGGCCTTGCGACACGCGGACAGGATATGTTCGGCGACGGCTTCAAGGAAGTCGTCCGCGTCGAGCCCGTCGCGCAGGCGCGCGGCAGCGTCCACGCGCAGCGCGTGCGCCTGCTCACGCTCGCGGCGCGTTCGTTGCTGGCGATGCTGTGCGCGGTCGCCATCGTCGTCGCGGCGATCGAAGTGCTGAGCCGCCGTCAAGGCATCGCAATCGGTTTCATGCTTGGCGGACGCAACCGGCAGCAGGTTCGGCGCGCGTTGACGCGGTTGCTGCCGGGCATCGCCTGCGGCCTTCTCGTCGGCGCCATTGCCGCGCATCTCGCATTCCCGGACACGCCGACGTTCGTACTTTCGAAAGCCTTGTTCGGCGTGGCGCTCGCGGTCGTTCCAGCGGCGTTTGCGGTGACGGCGATCGGTGTCGTCGGCGTGGGCAGAGGACTTGCGCGTGCGAGCGCGAACAACATCACGCAGAGCCCGCTCGTCGTCGCGGGTTTCCAGGGTTTCTGGTGTCTCGTGTCGGCGCTGCTCGTGGTCGTCGTCGGTTTGCAGGCAGCCGTCGCCGCGCGCGTTTCGGAAATGACGCATATCGATTGGGGCTACGCGCCGGAAGGTTTGACGACCGTGCGCATCGCTGCGCCGCAGGACGCGCGCGACGCGCAGGTGTATCGCGACCGTGTGATGGCGCTCATCGATGCCGCGCGCGGGTTGCCCGGCGTCAGCGCGGCCACCGTGATGAGCCCCGCGCCGTGGCGCTATTTCGGACTCGACGACGTGCAAGGCGGCGTCGTGAACGGCTGGCGCGCCGGCCCCGCGATCCTGAAAACGCTCGGCGTGCGCCATTTCGACGGAAACGACATCGATGCCGGACAGGCTTCGCACGTCGTCATCACGCAGAACGTCGCGACACCGGTCAGTCGCTTGCTCTATCGCGGCGACACGCCGTTGGCGACGATGGAACATGTGCGCTGGAATCCTTTCGACGCAACGCCGCCGTCGCTGTCGATCCAGTCGATTTTCGACGATCCGCAGGCACGTTTCGAACTCGTCGTGCGCACGCGCGGGGAGACGTCCGTCGCGAGTCAGTTGGCTGCATTGGCGGCAACGATTTTTCCGGATGCCGCCATCGAGCCGGCGGAGAAGGTGGGCGACGTCATTGCATCGCGCTATGCGCCGCTGACCGCGCTGTTCCGCATCGGCAACATCGTCGCACTGGCGACGCTCGCGATCAGCCTGCTGCTCGCCGCGCTCGTGTTCGCGCAGGTGTTCTCGATGCAGCGACGCGAATTCGCAGTGCGGTTGTGTCTTGGTGCGTCGCATTGGCGCGCGCTGCGCGCGTGGCGGCATCGCGTGATCCTGCTCGCGGCGGCGGGCTGTGTCGCGGGCGTCGTCCTGCTCGGTTACGTGAACCGCATCCTCGTCGTCAGCATCGGCGGTTTCGTCGCCAGCGATGCGACGCAGGCTGGCATCGCCGTCGCTGCGGTTGTCACGTTGACCATCGTCGCGGGCATGACCTTCGCGTGGCACTACCTCAAACGGCTCGACCCCGCTCAGGCGCTGCGGTTTTGATCTGACACGTGGCCGTCATCAGCGAGTCGGCAAAGCCGAACGCGATTGCGCGTGTCCCGCTCAGGGCAAACCGTCGAAGCCGTCGGCGAAAATGCGATCCGTCACGGCTTCCACCGCGCCGCTGTCGCAGCTCGCGCCTTGCGATCGACTTGCGCCGCGCTGATCGAGTCCGTCGACGGGCGGCGCCGCGCACGCGCTGCCGAGGCCGGCGTCGATCGCGGCGCTGCCGGGGCCAGGCATCATCGTCTGCGTCGGGCCGCCGTTGTCCTGCAGCGGGCCGAGATCGAGATTGGCGTTCGAGTGCGCCGCATCGAATCCGCAACTCGTGCCGACATCCAGATTGCCGCCGTGGTCGTTGATGCTGCCGCCGCAGCCGTCGGCGAAGACCACGTTGGTGGAATCCAGCGTGTTGTGGTTGTCGATGCCGCTGCCTTGATTCGCGCTGTTGCCGGCAAAGGTGCTGTTGACGAGCGTGGCCGGGCCGACGTTGACGTTGTAGAGGCCGCCGCCGTTGCTCGCGTGATTGCCGGACAGCGTGCTGTTGGCGAGGGTCAGCGCGCCGTTGTTGAGGATGCCGCCGCCGTTCGTGCCGGCGCTGTTGTCCGACAAGGTACTGGCGACTACCGTCAGCGTGGCGCGATTGAGAACGCCGCCGCCTTGCCATGGTGTGGCGCTATTGCCTGACAGCGTGGTCTTGCTCAGCGTCGCGCGGCCATTGTTGTAGAGGCCACCGCCCGTGGGTGCGGTGTTGCCCGACAGCACGCTGCCGACGAGCGTCAACGCGCTGAAATTGGCGATGCCGCCGCCGGCATTGGAGGCGCTGTTGTCCGACACCGTGCTGTCGATGAGGGTCAGCGGGCCGCGGTTCCAGATCGCGCCGCCGTCGTATGCGGCCGTGCTGCCGGACACCGTGCAATCGCTCAGTGTCAGGATGCCGGCGTTGTAGATGGCGCCGCCCTTGCCGGCGTTGAACGGATCCATGGCTGCCGATCCGTTGCGCAGCGTGACGCCGCTGATTCGCGTGACCGTATTGGCGTTGGCGTAGAGCAAACGCGTCGCGTGGTTGCCGTCCAGCGTCACCGCGCCGGCGCCGTCGATCGTGACGAGGCCCGCGCTGTCGTCCGAAAGCACGAATTGCCCGGATGCGACGATGGTCGCGACCGAGGCGTCGAACACGATGAGGTCGCCGCCCGTCGCGGCGGCGATCGCATCGCGCAAGGTGCAGGGATCGGTGCTGGTCGCGGTGCAGTGCGATGCGACGCCGGGATAGGGATCCTGATCCGAATTCACCGTCCACGTGACGGCGTGCGCGGCGGGCGCGGTCGCCGCGAGCAGCAGTGGCAAGCGCAGGAATCGCATCGATGCTTACTCGCGGCTATTGCACCGGCCAGCGCATCGGAAATGCCCACGCCGCCGGTTCCGTCGCAGTCGAATCCGCGTCGAGCACGGCGTAGCTCGCGGGCATCAGCCAGAACTTCGGCGAGGGGGCTTGCGTGGTCATGTCGTCGAACAGGCCGTTGTCTTCGTCGAAGCCGCCCGCCAAACCAGTGAGCGCGTAGCGGTCGAAGACGTAAGGCACGCCTTCGGACATGAGCGGATCGCTCGCGTCGGAGACGTGGAAATGCAGATGCGCTTCGCTGGAATTGCCGCTGTTGCCGAGCAGCGCGAGTACTTGCCCGCGCACGACGCGATCGCCTTCGCGCACGCGCAAGCTGCCCGGTTGCAGGTGCGCGTAGAACGCGTAGTGGCCGCCTCCGATGTCCTGCATGACGTAGTTGCCGCCGGCGGTTTCGACGGTCGGATTCGGCGGATTGTGCGGCGGCGTGCCTTCGGGCATGCCGTCGCGGGTGCGCGCGATCGTGCCGTCGGCGACGGCGACGATTGGCTGGCCCCAGGCGAGATAGCTCGCGTTCTGGTTGAGCGGGCCGATCGCGCGATGCGCATCGGCGTCGACCTTGACCCAGTCGATCGCGTAGCGCTCGGGCGCGTGGAAGTCGCCGACGATCGGGTCGCCGTTTGCGTCGCGCACCGGGATCAGCGTGCGGCGGTGCGTGCCGAAGTCGTTCGGCGAATCGCCCGCGACCCAGCCGGTGCCGCGGAACGGCAAGCCGACGACGACGGGCGCCGCGCGCGACACCGGCGAGTCGCTCGACGCGGTCTGGCGTGCGTTCGCGTTCGCGGCGCAGGCGGTGGTGTCGACTTCGTGATGTAGCGTCTGCGGCAGCGGCAGGTTGTCGTCGAGCGTGAGAAAGAAATAGATGACCGCGCCGCCGCCCGCGGGCACGTCGACCGGATGCGTTGCCGATTCGCCGGATGC
>JAKPAN010000181.1 GCA_029779475.1 Pseudomonadota bacterium | reverse complement strand
TGCTTTTTCGCTCTCCGAGAAAGCCACAACACGCGCGCGGACGCGGGTGCGCCAGTCCGGTGCGCGGGCATTGCGCCGCATGGATGCGGCGCATGAGCCTACATGGACGTATTCACGGCGTCCCGCGCACCGGAGCTGGTCACCTGCGAAGCCAGCGCGTGCCTTGAACGCGATGCGCTTTCACCGCGTCTGCGAAATCGCCGCAATGCGCGCCTTGCGGATCGCCTCGCCCAATGCGGGTCCGGGAGCGATATCAGTAAACATGCCGGCGTTCACCGAACGCGCGACATCGAACAGCCGCTGCAGTTCCGCCGCTTGCGGATACGGCTGGTCATCGAGCCCGGCGCGCCCGCGTTTGTCGGCCTCGCATACTAGCGCGAGTTGTTGCACGCGCTCCGGCTTGCGGAAGGCGTCCATGCGTTCGAACAGCTTCAGCACGGTCTCGTCGCGCAGTTCGTCGAGGCGGTGGACGTTGAGGTGCTCGCGGCAGCACAGCACGGCCAGGTCGCGGTGTTCGGCCGGTACCTTGAGTCGCGCGCTCAAGGCGGCGACGGGTTCGATGCCGCGTTGCTCGTGCATCACGTGCCGCGGCAGTTCGCCGGCGGGGGTCAGCGCCTTGCCGAGGTCGTGGGCGAGCGCAGCGAATCCGACGAGGTCGTCGCCCGGCGCGAGCTTCGCCGCCATGTCGCAGACCAGTTCGATATGCACGCCGGTATCGATCTCCGGATGGAATTCCGCGCGCTGCGGCACGCCGTACAGCGCATCGACTTCCGGCAGCACCGCACGCAGGGCATCGGCGTCGCGCAAAGTCCGCAGGAAGGCGGACGGGGTCCGGCTGCGCAGCGCCTTGCCCAGTTCCTGCCAGACGCGTTCCGGCACCAGTTCCGCGAGTTCGCCATCGGCCGCCATTTCGCGCATGAGTGCGAGCGTTTCCGGCGCGATGGTGAAACCGAGTGCGGCGAAGCGGGCCATGAAGCGTGCCGCGCGCAGCACCCGCAGCGGATCCTCGACGAAGGCCTCGCCGACATGGCGCAGCGTGCGGGATTGGATGTCGCGCACGCCTCCGAACG
>JAKPAN010000152.1 GCA_029779475.1 Pseudomonadota bacterium | reverse complement strand
TTCCACGTGGCCCGCACCGGCGCGGCCGACGTGCTGACGATCGGTGAGATCCTCCGATGGCACGGTGCCCTGCTCACCGGCATCCGAGATGACGCCGCAGGTCGAATCCGGCAAGGCGACGAATGGGTGCGCGTCGGCAGTCACCTCGGCGCGAATCCGCCCTTCGTGCGCGAGATGGTCGAGCGAGCCCTCGAGCGTTTTCAGTCCGAAGCGCCAGCGAACATCATCGAACGAATCGCTTGGTTTCACTGCGAGTTCGAGATGATCCATCCGTTCGTCGATGGCAATGGGCGCATCGGTCGCGTGCTGATCAACCACCAGCTGCTGCGGGCAGGTATGCCACCGGTGATCGTCCGCGCGCGCAGTCGGCGCACCGAGTACTACCCGGCGCTCGACGTGTACTCGCGCACGGATCGGCACGACGAGATGACCCGGCTGCTCGCGCTGCTGGTGCTCGAAGCACTCCGCAAACGCATCGCACTCCTCACGAGCCCAGACGTCATCTCGCTCGCGCAGTGGGCCCGGTCTGCAGACATGCGCGGCAACGTCGCGGCGAATCGCGCGAAGCGCCAGACGCTCCCGGCCTTCCGGATGCGCGATCGCTGGATGATCGCCTCAGACCATCGCGAATGACGACGAGCGAGGCATCCCGTTCACGAAGCGCCGGAGCCGAAGAACCCCGCGAGAGCGCGGGCCGGGTCGCCGACCGTCGAGAGATTCGCGAGGAGGATGACCCCGAGCGCCGCGGTCAGCAGCACCAGCGCGATCCCGCCGATTCCGAGCATGCGGCGCGGGAGGCGCGCGCCGCGCACGGTGCGCCCGCGACGCACGAGCATCCATACGACGCATGCGCCGAGCCCCACGATCACGACAGCGAGGCAGGCGACGAGAGCGGCGTGGTAGCTGCGGAAATCCGCGACCAACGCGTCGGTGACGGGACCATACGCACCCGTGGCCAGCTCGGCGCGCACCTGGTTGATCTCGGACGTCGCGGTGATCGGCAGAAAGCTCATGACTGAAGAGAGCGGCGCGACGGCTCCCTGGATGTTGGCGAGCACGATGAGCAGCGCGACCACGGGGAACCACGCCCCGAGCGTGCCCACGGCGACCCAACCCGCCCGGGCGCCGCGCGTCTCGGCACGCGCGGCG
>JAKPAN010000150.1 GCA_029779475.1 Pseudomonadota bacterium | reverse complement strand
GAGCGCGATGCGGAATTGATTGCGTTTCTCCATCTTCACTCTCCGGGATCGAACAGGTCTTCGATCGGTTTTCTGAAAAGTTTTGCGAGCTTGAACGCGAGCGGCAGGCTCGGGTCGTACTTGCCGGTTTCGATCGCGTTGACGGTCTGCCGGGACACGTCGAGCCGTTCGGCGAGTTCGCCCTGTGACCAGCCCTTGCCTTCGCGCAACTCGCGCACGCGGTTGTTCATTCGCAGCCTGCGCCGCCGTAACGTCGGGCGAGCAGCCAGCGCGACGCGCCGTACGTCACGCAGACGAGCGGGAATACCCAAAGCAGCACGTCGCCGCCAAGAACGATCACGTGCGCCGCCGCGAGAAAGCCGCCGACGAGGCTGCCGACGCAGACGATCGCCGTCGCGATGCCGAGCGCGATCATGTGGATGCGCTGCTCGAGTTCGTCGCTGCGCATCACGTGCCGCATCATCACGGCGATCACGGCGATCACGGGCACGGTCGGCAACAGCGCGAACAGCGCGCGCAGCGGCAGGCTCGCCGCCGTCTTCGCGTACGGCCAGACGAACAGGATCAGCGCGACGTAGACCGCCATCAGCACCCAGACGCGCAGGCGGTATTGGGCTTCGGTTTGGCGCGTCATCGCGAGGATCGCCCGTCGGCACGCGCATCGCGTCGCGCGATCGCGCATGCAGGCGTGCGGGATGCGAACAGCACATCGGCGAGCGCGCCAGCGGCGAGGCAGATCGCGAGGCATTCCGCCATCGCCTGCGTCGCCGCGCCCAGCGCAGCGCCGATACCGGCGCCGATGGCGATCCAGTTCGGGTTCGATCGGTTTCCGCGGAATCGCTTGCGCATCGCACTTCACCCTGTCAAGCAAACTTGACAGCGATGCTAGACGGCGACTTTCACACTGTCAAGCGTGCTTTACACATCCGGCGATACGCTCAGCGCGAAGAGATGTATTTCTCGCGGCGGATCTGCGGCACGCCCAAGCCTGCCGTTTTCAGCATGGCGAAGCTCTCGTCGACCATGTCCGGATTGCCGCAGAGATAGGCGATGTCGGTCGTCGCGTTCGGCGCGAGTTCGCCGAGCGCGACCTGCACGCGGCCGTTGCGGTCGTGCGGACGCGGCACCGCGCGCGGCACGCGGCTGAAGCAGGGATGGAACGAAAAGCCCGGCACTTCGCGCGCGAAGGCTTCGAACTCGTCGCCGTACAGCAACTCCGTTTCGCTGCGCGCGCCGTAGACGAGCGCGAACGTGCAGCCGCGCGTGGCGGTGAGTTCACGGATCTTCGGCAGCATCGCGCGGAACGGCGTCACGCCGGTGCCGGTCGCCACGAACAGATAGCGTGCATTCGCGTCGGCGTCCATCAGGCAGAAGCGGCCGAATGGCCCGCTCGCTTCGACCGTGCCGCCTTCGTCGAGCTGCGACAGCAGTGCCGTCGCCGCGCCGCCTTCGACGTAGGACACGGCGATTTCCAGTTGCCGCACGCTGCCGCTGCCGTCGCCGATGGTGCCGACCGAATAGCTGCGCTTGGTCGGCTTGCCGTCGTCGTAGTGGAAATGGATCTGGATGAACTGCCCCGGCACGAACGCGAACGGCGCGCCGTCCTCGCGCTCGAAGGCGAGATGGCGCACGGACGGCGCGAGCATGCGGCTGGCGGCGAGACGGAGTTTGAAGTGTTCCATTGCGGCGGCGAAACCGGTTCCGGGCAGCCCGCTATACTAGCAGCCGCTGCCGATTCCACTCCCGCGCGACCCCATGACCACGATTCCCGCGCTCGACATCACCGAGCTGAGAAAGACTTACGCCAACGGCGTCGAAGCGCTCAAGGGCGTGTCGCTGACGGTGCAACCGGGCGATTTCTTCGCCCTGCTCGGGCCGAACGGCGCGGGCAAGTCGACGTTGATCGGCATCCTGTCCTCGCTGGTCAACGCGACAAGCGGCGATGCGCGCATCTTCGGCGTGTCGATCCGCGAACGGCGCAGTGAGGCGATGGCGCTGATCGGCCTGGTGCCGCAGGAAATCAACCTCAACCAGTTCGAGAAGCCGTTCGACATCTGCGTGAACCAGGCCGGTTTCTACGGCATTCCGCGCGCACTCGCCGCCGAGCGCGCCGAGAAATACCTCAAGGAACTCCAGCTTTGGGACAAGGCGCAGCATCAGGCGCGCACGCTGTCGGGCGGCATGAAGCGGCGCCTGATGATCGCCCGCGCGATGATGAGCGAGCCGAAACTGCTCGTGCTCGACGAACCGACCGCGGGCGTCGACATCGAAATCCGCCGCTCGATGTGGAAGTTCGTGAGCGGCATCAACGCGGCCGGCACGACGGTGATCCTCACCACGCACTATCTCGAGGAAGCCGAGCAACTCTGCCGCAACATCGCGATCATCGACCACGGCCGCATCATCGAGAACACGTCGATGAAGTCGCTGCTGTCCAAGCTCGACGTGGAAACTTTCGTGCTCGATCTCGCTGCGACGCCGAGCGCGTTGCCCGACGTGCCCGGCGTGCGCCTGTCGATGGCCGACGCGGTCACGCTCGAAGCGGAAATGTCGCGCGACCACGATCTCAACTCGCTGTTCGGCGCACTGTCGCGGGCCGGCATCATGGTGCGCTCGATGCGCAACAAGGCCAATCGCCTGGAGGAACTGTTCGTGCGTCTCGTCGAAAACGGAAAAGCCGCATGAACGCGCAAGGCCGGCTCGTCGCCTTCAACACGATCGCGCGCCGCGAGGTGATGCGCATCCTGCGCATCTGGACGCAGACGCTGCTGCCGTCGGCGATCACCATGACGCTGTACTTCGTCATTTTCGGCCGCATGGTCGGCAGCCGCATCGGCGACATCGAGCCGGGCATCGGCTACATCGACTACATCGTGCCGGGCCTGATCATGATGGCCGTCATCACCAACAGCTACGGCAACATTTCCTCCTCGTTCTTCGGCGCGAAGTTCCAGCGTTTCATCGAGGAAATGCTCGCCTCGCCGACGCCGCCGTGGGTGATCCTGTCCGGCTACGTCGCCGGCGCGGTGCTGCGCGGGCTGATCGTCGCGATCATCGTGCTCGCGATCTCGCTGTTCTTCACGCGCATCCATCTGTATCACCCGTTTGTGACGCTGACGACGATCCTGCTCACCGCGATCGTGTTTTCGCTGGCCGGTTTCGTGAACGCGATCTTCGCGAAGAAATTCGACGATATCGCGCTCGTGCCGACCTTCGTGCTGACGCCGCTCACCTACCTCGGCGGCGTGTTCTATTCGGTCAACGCGCTCGGCTCGCCGTGGAAGGAAATCTCCTACGCGAACCCGATCCTGTACATGGTCAACGCGTTCCGCTACGGCCTGCTCGGCACCAGCGACATGCCGCTCGGCTGGGCCTACGCGGTCATGCTCGGTTTCGCGATCGTGCTGACGGCGCTCGCGTTGTATCTCATCGATCGCGGCATCGGTTTGCGTTCGTAACCGTCGCACGGCGGCGAACACTGCGTTGCCGCCGTGCCGGCTTTTGCGGGCGCGGCACCGGCGCCATGATGGAGTTACCCATCGTGGAGCAACGATCATGATCGAACGCAGACCCTTCAACGAACTTGGCGGCGCCGACCACGGCTGGCTCAAGGCCAAGCATCATTTTTCCTTCGCCAACTACGCGGATCCCTCGCGCATGGGCTGGGGCGCGCTGCGCGTGTGGAACGACGACGAAATCGCCGCGAACAGCGGTTTTCCGCCGCATCCGCACGCGGACATGGAAATCATCACCTACGTGCGCGATGGCGCGATCACGCACGAGGACAGTCTCGGCAACAAGGGCCGCACGGAAGCGGGCGACGTGCAGGTGATGAGCGCGGGCAGCGGCATCCGCCACGCCGAGTACAACGTCGAGAACGAGACCACGCGCATCTTCCAGATCTGGATCATCCCGGAAGCGCGCGGCGGCGAGCCGACCTGGGGTTCGCGTCCGTTCCCGAAAGGCGAACGCCACGGTCGTTTCGTCGTGCTCGCCAGCGGCCGCGCGGGCGACGGCGACGCGCTGCCGATCCGCGCCGACGCACGCGTGCTCGGCGCGACGCTGCAAGCCGGAGAAACCGCGCAATACGCACTCGAATCGGGGCGTCACGCCTATCTCGTGCCGGCGAAGGGCTCGGTCGAGGTCGACGGCGTACGCATCGACGCGCGCGATGGCGCGGCGATCCGCGACGTCGCCACGATCACCGTGAAAGCGTTGTCGGACGCGGAAGTCGTGCTCGTCGACAGCCGCTGATCGACGCCGGTGGCGCGCGCCGCTGGCTAATCGCAGCGCGCGCCGTCGCCATCGGGTTTGCATTGCGGCGGAAAGCCATGCGCGCGCCAGTAGTCGAGCATGTGCGTGTCGCGGATGTAGTTCTGGAATTCCGGATCGCTGCGCAGCTTGGCGTATTCCGGTTGCCAGACGAGCAGGAAATAGCTCGGATAGGCGTTGCGCAACATCGTCGCGAAAACTTCGAACATGCGCTTCGCGTCATACCCGGAGCCGAGCAGGCGCGCGAAGTTGTAGCGGCCGGTGCGACGCTCGGATTCGTCGATCGCCTTGAGCGCCTGCGGCCACAGTGAAGCGTCCTGCAGCGCTGCCGTGATGGCGACATAGGATTCGCGGAAACCTTCTTCTTCCGGCATTTGCGCGGCCAGTTCGCGCGCTTTCGCGAGATCGTGGCGCCACGCCGCGTTGTGCCAGCGAGCGTAGATGCTGGCCCGCGGCAGGCCAGCGTCCAGCTTGTTGTTGGTTTCGAAGGCGCTCAGGGCTTCTTCGTGCCGGCCCATCGTGTCGAGCAGGCGCGCGCGCGTCCAGGCGACCGGGAGGTTGAGAGGATCGGAGCGATGCGCGGACTCGAATTCGGCATACGCCGCGTCGAGATAACCGATGCCGGCCAGGCGATAGGCGTAGCCGCCGCCGGCACGCGCGCTGACATCCGTCGGATCCAGCGCCAGCGTGCGCCGGTATTCCGTCATGCAGGTGTCCCAGTCCATGCGCGAACAGGCCAGTTCCGCGAGCGCATCGTGCGCGTCGGCATTGTCGGGGTCGAGTTGCAGCGCCCGCGCGGCTTCCCGCGTGGCCTCTTCGATTTGCGCCGGCGTCACGGGAGCGTCGGGGCTCTGGAACAAATTGAAAACGCGCGCCAGAAGACCATGCGCCCGCGCGTAGCCGGGCGCACGCGCGACCAGCGCGCGCAATGCCTCGCGCGCTTCGGTTCGGCGCGGCCTGCCCGGCGTGAATTCGGTTTTGAGCAGCGCGCTGCGCAATTCGAGGTATTCGCGATACAGCGCCACGTCGTCGGCGCCTTCGCCGCTTTGCGCGTTGCCCGCAAGGCCAAGCCGCAGCGCGAGCGCGCCGGCGACGGCCTGCGCGATGTCGCGCTGGATCGCGAACACGTCGTCGAGCTTGCGATCGTAGTCCTGCGCCCAGACCATCTTGCCGCTGGGCACTTCGATCAGGCGCAGGTCGATGCGCAATTGCTCGCCGGCCTCGCGCAGGCTGCCTTCGATCGCATGGTCGACATGCAGCTGCGCGGCGAGTTGATCGAGGCCGAGATTGCGTTCCTGCGCGAGCGTGGCCGATGTCTGCGAAATCAGCGACAGACCTTCGATATGCGCGAGGCGCGTGGTGAGTTCCTCGCTCAGGCCTTCGGCGAGCGCGGTTTCGTTGCTGGCGCTGCCAAGCGAACGCAGGGGCAGCACAACGAGCGTGGGCGCCGCGGTCGCGGAAGTCGTCGCGGATTTCGGCGGCACCGGCGTCGTGCGCGGCCACAGAATCATGGCGGCGATGACGGCTGCCGCGGCAAACGCCGCGAGCCACATCCGCGACGAAACAGCGTTACGCGGCCCTCCGCTGACTCGCACCCGGTTCGGCGCTGTCGGATCGCGTAGCGCCGCGGCGGGTGCGGGCGAAGGCTCGACAATCGCCGCGGACGATTCGATGGCGGTGATGGTGGTCGCCGACGCGCCGGGCTCTGCGTTTCCGGTTGCCGGCGCAGCAGGAACGGCCATCGCCGATCCGCGTTCCGCGCTGAAACGCACCGGCGCATCGAAGCGATAGCCGACCGCATGCACGGTGCTCAGGTAGCGCGTGCGCTCCGCCGTCTCGCCGAGCGCGTGGCGCAGCAGGGTAACGATGCGGTTGAGGACGCCCGGCGTGACGTGTCGATGGCCCCAGACGGCGTCGAGGATTTCGTCGCGCGTGAACACGCGACCGGGATGCTGCGCGAGCAAGGCGAGGACGCCGAACGCCTTCGGTTCGAGCGGCATCGCCACCGCATCGACGAAAAGCCGCCGTCCGGCCAGGTCGATTTCAACCCGATCGAACGAAATCCAACCCGATGCGCCTTTGCCTTCGGCTTCAGACAAGTGCGAGTCCTCGTCCGGCAACCACGGTTATTTTTCAGCTCGATCAATGCTTTGCCGATGTCGCTCCATCGTCCCAAGCATTTCCCAAGCATCCCGCAACGCCTTCCCTACGGCTTCCCAACTGCTTCCCAACAGCGACCTCAAGCTTGGCGCGGCATGGGCGCGGACAGTGTCCTCGCCGCGGCATAGACCGCCGGCGGCATTCCGATCCGCCTTCAACCAACGCCCAGAGGATACGCCATGAACGCCACGCTCATCGCTGCTTTCGTCGCAGGTTTTGCCTCCATCTCCGCCCACGCTGCCGGCCCGAACGACACGCCGGCGCTCGACACGATTCAGGCCAGTGCCAGCCCGAAGCTCGTCGTGGAATGCAGCAATGCGAAGCTGCCGGGTTACGGCGCCGTCGGCGCCCTGCTCGACACCAACAATTCGACCGTCTTGTACGCCGCCCGCGAAAGCATGCGTCGCACCGTGCAGCACGACTGCACGCGCGGCGTCGGCACCATCGCGTTTGCCCTGGCGGATCGCGCGACGCCTGGAAAGGCGTCCGAAAAGAGGCTGGTCGCCGCAGCTGACGTCACGCCGTGACGCGCGCCTTTCACGGCGGCGGCAGCGCGAAGAACGCGCGCGCCGTCGCCGTGGCATGCGCCGCGGTGACGGCCATGTCCTCGCCGCGCGCGGCGGCGACCGCGGCGCAGACGTGGCCGAGAAACATCGGTTCGTTGCGGCGGTGCGACGGCTTCGGATGCAGGTCGCGCGGCAGCAGGTACGGCGCGTCGGTTTCGATCATCAGGCGATCGGCCGGAATCAGCCGCGCGAGTTCGCGCAGGTGCAGGCCGCGGCGTTCGTCGCAGATCCAGCCGGTGATGCCGATGAAGCAGTCGCGGTCGAGGTAGTCGACGAGTTCGTCGCGCGTTCCGGTGAAGCAATGCACGACGGCGCGCGAATAGCGGCCGCGTGCGCGGTCGAGGCAGGCGATGAAATCCGCGTGCGCGTCGCGCTGGTGCAGGAACAGCGGCTTGCCGCAGTCGACGGCGATCGCAAGCTGGCGATCGAACGCTTCGATCTGCGCGGCGTGCGGCGAATAGTTGCGGAAGTAGTCGAGGCCGGTTTCGCCGACCGCTTTCACCTCCGCCGTCGCCGCGAGTTCGCGCAGCAAGGCATCGGTGTCGTCGTCGTACTCGTGCGCGTGGTGCGGATGCACGCCGGCCGTCGCATGGAGGAAGCCTCGATGCGCCTGCGCGAGCGCATGCGCCGCGCGGCTGCCGCCCGCGCTCGCGCCCGTCACGACGATCTGCACGACGCCGGCTTCACGTGCCCGCGCAAGCACGGCGTCGAAGTCGGGCCGGAACGATTCATGGGTGAGATTGGCGCCGATGTCGATCAAGTCGGAAAGCCGGGACATGCGGCACTGTTCCCCGTGAGTGCAAAGAACCGATTATCCGTGATGCCGGCCACGATCGCCTGTTTTGGTTCACATTGGTTTAACGTCCGCGAGACGATGCTTGCGCCACTTTCTCCCGGGGATTCAACGATGACAGTTTTCCGCTTGACGTTGCTGGTATGCGCGGGCATGGCCAGCCTGCCCGTGTTCGCTGCCGATGCCGCACAGGATTCGGCTCGGAGCTACCACGACGCCGCGATCAGCACCGCGCGCGCGAAGCTCGTCACCGCCGCGACCGCGGCACGCAGCGGCGGCAACGCGAAAGCGATGGGCAGCTACACCGGGTCGGGATCGCCGTTCGCCAACGAATATCGCGCCTACCCGCCGAGCTGCGCGGCGTGGCCGCTGCCGGATGCATCGAGCGGTTCGCCGGTGAGCAAGCGCATGGCGCTGTATTCGCGCGATGCCGGCGGCAACGCAGTGACGCCGGAGACGGTCACCGTCACCATCTGGCGCGTGCCGTGCAGCAGCAGCGGCAGAAAATCAACCGACAACCCGCCTGGGCCACCCTACAACACCGATGGTCTCGGCAACGCGATGACGTTCATGCGCATCGACCGCGACTATCCTGCGAACGAAGGACGCACCGACAAGTTCCCGACCTTTCCGCTGCTCAACATCAAACAGGGCAACATCACCATCGACCAGGACGCCAGCGCGGTGCGCGCGGCGCCGGAGCCGAACACCTTCGTCACCGACGGCCCGTACGATTCGCCGATTCTCGTCAGTACGACCTACGTGCTCGAGAACTACAACTTCGGCGCCGACTACAACCATTACTACAGCTACGCGTTCGACCTCGTGGTGAATCCTTTTATCCAGAACCAACCGGCCACAACGTTCAGCCTCGGCGACTACACGGGCTCGGGCCTCGCCGCGATGCCGCTCGACGGCTACGTTGCCGCGCAGTACTACAACTCGGCGCGCAACGAAGGCCTGCTCATCCAGATGGGCGAAGGCTATGATCCCGCCAATCCGTACCGCCGCCAGGTCATCTTCGATCTGCTTACGGAGGATCTCAACGGCGCGCCATTCTGGCTCGTCGGCAGCGCCGCGTTCGACAACACCTTCCCGACTTCACTGTCGGTACCGATCACTTATCTGGTCAATGGCAACACGACCCAACCTTGGGGCAGCGCGACCGTCGTGCTGCGCAACTGCAACCAGCTCGACGTGACCTTCGCGCCGAAGTCCGGACTCGCCGCGCCCGTGCCGAGCTTCAGCGGCAAGGTCACCTACAGCCGCATCTTCGCCGCCAACGGCCTGATGTGCGAATGACTGGATGCGCGGCGGCGGGCCATAGCGCTCGCCGCCCCGGAGCGGGCGCGACGAAGCGCCCGCCTGCGCCGTCTTCTCCCCCGAGTTGCCGTCTTGCGTGCCCGAGCGCGATCCAGCAGCGACGTCTTCATTGGATCAAACCGTTTCGATCGCCGGAGTTCCTGCATGAAATTTTCCGTTCTCGCCTCGTTTGCGCTGGCTTCGCTCGCGTCGTCCTCGCTGACGATCGCCGCCGCCAACGACGCGCCCCTGTTTCCCGATTACCACGCGCCGGTCGCAACCAACGCGCAGCCGGCCAAGGTAGTTGGCTCCACCGCAACGGCGGGCACGCCGATGGCCAACTCCTATCGCGCCTATCCGCCGAGCTGCGCGTCGTATCCGCTGCCGGATCGACCGAGCGTGCCGGCATACACGGGCATCGTCTCCGCGCTCGCCAATCCCGTAGTCACCGCGAGTGGCATCTACTTCTCGACGTCGGAATCGCTGGCGATTACCGTCTGGCGCCTGCCTTGCAGCAGCAGTGGCGCGGGCGTGCCGTACAACACCGCGGGCGCGAAGAACGCGATGACGCTGGTACGCATCGACCGCGCAGACGATACGTCGACCGCCACCTTGCCGATGATGCCGCTGCTCCTGGCCAGCCAGGGCGGTATCGACTTCACCAGCACCAAGAGCTACGTACGATTGGCGACTGAACCGAACACCGTGCTATCCGATCGCCGCTATGGCAATCCCTACGATCTGTTCAAGACCAGCACGACCTACGTACTCGAGAATTTCTCGAATGCCGACGCAGGCCACTTCAATTTCAACGCGGCCTTCACGCTGCGCGTGGCAGGCGGCACGGGCACCGTGACCGACATCTCCGTGCCTGCGTATACGCCGACCGCCGACACCTACCCGGACGCCTTCAACCCGATCGCGCTGGACGGTTACGCCGCCGCGCAGTACTACAACCCGGAGCGCAACGAAGGCCTGATCGTGCAGGTCGCCGAAGGCTACGACGGCGCCAACCCGAAGCGTCGCCAGTTCGTCTTCGACCTGCTGACCAAGGACATCGCGAACAAGCCGTTCTGGATCGTCGGTGCCGCGGCATTCGATCCCGTCGCGGGCGGCGTGCGTGGGCTCGACATCCCGGTTTCGTATCTTGTCGACAACAACGCCACGCAGGCTTGGGGCAAGGTCCATGTCGCGATGACGAGCTGCAGCCAGATGAGCGTGACGTTCACGCCGGCAGCGGGCCTGCCGACCGGCGTGCCATCGATCACCGGCACGATCGCCTACGCGCGCCTGCTCGGCGCCAACGGCATGTCGTGCGAATGACGTTTCAATCCGCGACATGATGAGGAAAACGGCCGCCTCGCGCGGCCGTTTTCTTGTGGGCGTGATTTGACGGCAGTGGCGTGAAGGCGCGGCATCTACAATCGCCGTCTTTGCACGCCGATTCCCGCGCATGGCCGACCCGGCACCCATCGATGCGTTGCTGCCGCAGATCCTCTCGACGCTCGCGCACACCCCGCGGCTCGTGTTGCAGGCGCCGCCCGGCGCAGGCAAAACCACGCGCGTACCGCTCGCGCTGCTCGGTGCGCCGTGGCGCGGCGACAGCCGCATCCTGCTGCTCGAACCGCGTCGCATCGCTGCGCGCGCGGCGGCGGAATTCATGGCCGCACAGCGCGGCGAGCGTGTCGGCGACACGGTCGGCTACCGCATCCGTTTCGAATCGAAGATCTCGAAGGCGACGCGCATCGAAGTCGTCACCGAAGGCATCCTCACCCGCATGATCCAGGACGACCCGGAACTGCCCGGCGTCGCCGCGATCCTCTTCGACGAATTCCACGAGCGCCACTTGCACGGCGATCTCGGCGCCGCGTTCGCGCTCGACGTGCAGGCGAACCTGCGCCCCGACCTGCGCCTTGTCGTGATGTCGGCGACGCTCGACGGCGAACGCATCGCGCGCTGGTTCGATGCGCCGCAGCTCGTCAGTCAAGGCCGCAGTTTTCCCGTGCGCATCGCGCATCCGCCCGCGCGCGCGGGCGAAGCGTGGCCCGAGCGCGGCTGGACGACGCACCTGCGACGCGCGACCGAACTCGCGCTCGAGGAAAACGACGGCGACGTGCTCGCGTTTTTGCCGGGCAAGCGTGAGATCGACCGCGCCCGCGAAGCGCTCGGCGCCGTCGCCGCGCGCGGTGTCGAAGTCGTCGCGCTGCATGGCGAACTCGCGCTCGCCGAACAGCATGCCGCGCTCGCGGCCGCCGCGCCGGGCTCGCGACGCGTCGTGCTTGCGACCAACGTCGCCGAATCGAGCCTCACGTTGCCCGGCGTGCGCAGCGTCGTCGACCTCGGCCTCGCGCGTGAGCCGCGCTTCGATCCGAATTCCGGTTTCACGCGGCTTGACGTCGTCGCGACGTCGCAAGCCTCCGCCGACCAACGCGCCGGCCGCGCGGGACGCCTCGGCCCCGGCAGCGCATATCGCTTGTGGCCGCAAAGCAAGCGTCTGGAAAACGAACGTCGCCCCGAAATCGCGCAAGTCGAACTTTCGCAACTCGCGCTCGAACTCGCGGCATGGGGATCGGACTCGCTGCCGTGGCTCGACGCGCCGCCGAGCGGCCCGCTCGCACAAGCGCGCGACCTGCTGCAACAGCTCGGCGCGCTCGACGCCAACCAGCGCATCACGCCGCTCGGCCAACGCATGCTCGCGCTCGGCGCGAACCCGCGTCTTGCCGCGGCGTTGCTGCGCGCGGACGTAGACGAGCGCGCGCTCGCCGCCGATTGCGTCGCGCTCGTCGATGCACGCAGTCCATTACGCGGCGCTGGCGCGCGCAACGACGATTTCCGCGTACGCGTGCAAGCGCTGCGCGCGTGGCGCGAGCGCGATCCCGGCTTGTGCGAACTCGGTGCGGATCGCGATGCGCTCGCCGCGATCTCGCGCGCCGCGCAGGCATGGCGCGATCGCGGCGGCGGTATTCCAGCGATCGTCCCCGATCGCGAAGATCGAAAAGCAGCCATTCCAGGCCGCGATCTTCAAAAAAGTGCGGCCACTTCCGTCGGCGACATCCTCGTCCACGCCTTTCCCGATCGCATCGCGCAGCAGGATGCGAGCGACGCACGCCGTTACACACTCGCCAACGGCCGCGGCGCGCGACTCGCCGACGACAGCGCGCTCTACGGCGAGCCGTGGCTCGTCGTCGTCGACCTGCGCCACGAGGCGCGCGACAGTTTGATTTTTTCCGCTGCGCCGATCGATCCCGATCGCCTCGAACGCGATTTCGCGGAACATTTTTCGCGCGTGCGCAGCGTGCGCTGGAACCGCGATACGCGCGCGGTCGAAGCATTCGAGGAACGCCGCTTCGACGCGATCGTGCTCGAACGTCGCAGCGTGCCTGCCACGCCCGAAGATGCCGTACCGGCATTGCTCGCCGCCGTGCGCGAACTCGGTCTCGTCGCGCTGCCGTGGAGCGAGCATGCGACCGCGCTGCGTCGTCGCGTCAACGCGCTGCGCGAATGGAATCCTGCACTCGGCTTGCCGGATTTTTCCGATGCCGCCTTGCTCGACACGCTCGAAGACTGGCTCGCGCCGTATCTTTCCGGCAAGCGCCGCCTCGACGCGTTGCAAGCGTCGGAACTCTCCGAAGCCCTGTCCGCGCGTCTCGACCACGCGATGCGGCGCGCGCTCGACGAGCAGGCGCCGACCGCGATCACCGTACCGAGCGGCATGCAGCGCCGCATCGACTACGCCGACGACGCGCCGCCCGTTCTCGCGGTGAAATTGCAGGAACTGTTCGGTCTTGCCGACACGCCGCGCGTCGGCGGCGGACGCGTCGCGCTCACGCTGCACCTGCTCTCGCCTGGCGGCAAACCGGTGCAGGTGACGCAGGATCTGCGCAGTTTCTGGGAGCGCACGTATCCGGAGGTGAAGAAGGAACTCAAGGGCCGCTATCCGAAACATCCGTGGCCGGACGATCCGTGGAGCGCGACGCCGACGCATCGCGCGAAACCGCGCGGGACGTGAAACCGTCAGCGCTTCGAAGGCGTGCCGCGCTGGCTCGCGATCACGCTGCCGAGGATCAGCGCGCCGGCGAGCAGCATCAGCGTCGTCGGTTGTTCGCCGAGCAGCAGCCAGCCCCAGAACACGCCGAACAACGGGATGAGGTAGGTGCACGTCGTCGCGCGCGCGGCGCCGACGCGTGCGATGAGGCGGAAGAACACCGCATATGCGATGCCCGTGCACACCACGCCGAGCGCGATCGCGCTGAGCCACGCGCCTTGCGGTGGCGGCGTTTGCGGCCAGGTCGCGAACGCGAACGGCGCGAGCATGAGCGACGAGCAACCCAGCGTGCCGGCGCTCGCGACGAGCGGCGGCAGATCGGCGAGCCAGCGCTTGGTGAAATTCGCGGCAAAACCGTAACTCAACGACGCCAGCGCCCCGGCGATCGCCGCAGCGGCAACGTGGTCACCCGAGGTCTTGTCGTTGACGAGCACGACGACGCCGATGAAGCCGACGACCATCGCCGCACCGCGCCGCCAGCCGATCGGTTCGCGATACAGCGCAAACGCGACAAGCACCGTGCACAACACGGTCAGGCTGTTCGCGATCGCGCCGATGCCGGCCGGCGCGCGTTCGGCGCCCCAGGCGAACAGCGAGAACGGAATCGCGGAATTGAGCGCGCCGACGATCGCGAGTTGACGCCAGCGCGTCGCGTTCAACTGCGCGCGGGCACGCCACAGGAATGGCAGCAGGATCAGCGCGCCGAGCAGCACGCGCATTTCGACGAGCGCGAACGGGCCGAAGTCGCTCGCGGCGATGCGCATGAACAGGAACGAGCCGCCCCAGATCGCGCCGAGCACCACGAGTTCGAGCGGGGTCAGCCAGTCGCTGCGCGCTGGTGTGTCGATGGCGATGTTCATGGGAATTTTTCCGGAGCAGCTGCGTCGTGTTGCGCGGTCATTTTGAATCGTTCGCGCCACGTTGGAGGAACCACTTCGTCGCGAACCCGCGGAACCAGTCGCTCGTGCGTGGCCATGCAGGACGGACGCGGCGGAGCCTTCGTCGCAGCATGCAATGTCGCCCAGCGCTGCGTCGAGCGGAACGACGCGAATTCCGGTGTCAGGCGCGCCCGCACAGCAGATGGAAATCCCAGCGCACGCTGCGCACGGTTTGCGCATCGCCCCACGCGTGCGCGAGCTCGGCTTCGACGAGCGCGACCGGATCGACGCCGTTCGCCTTGAGGTAGCGCTGCGTCGCCGACCACGAGCGCAAGTACGCGAGGAATTGCGCGAGCGTCCATTCGACGCGCATCTCGAACGCGGGCGCGTCGATGCGTTCGAACGGAAACGGCAACGTGCGATAGCCCTCGTCGATGTAGCGCCGCTCGGGCGGCCAGTACGGGCCGGTGAGGTCGACGTAGAGCCGGTTCTTGACGGCGTCGACGGCCGGCGTCGCGCTGCAATCGGCGTAACTCCACGCGGCGATGACGCCACGCGGTTTGAGCACGCGTTTCACTTCGGCATAAAAGCGCGCGTGATCGAACCAGTGCAACGCCTGCGCGACGGTGACGAGATCGGCGCTCGCATCCGGCAGAGAACATTCTTCCGCGGGCTCGACGCGATAGTCGATGTTCGTGCGCGGCTCCGCGTTGACGATCTGCTGCGTGCTCGGATCGCTCGCATGCACGCGCGCGAAGCGCGTGGCGAGCGCGAGGCTCGCCTGTCCGTTGCCGCAACCGGCGTCCCAGGCGAGCGCGCGGGCGGGCGCTTGCGCGGCGAGCCAGTGGAACAACGCTTCCGGATAGGTCGGGCGCGCTTCGTGATAGGCGCCGGCGTGTCCGGAGAAATGATCCTTGAAGGTCATGGCGCGATGATACGCGCGCCCGCAACGCGTTCGCTGATTCCGTGGGAGCGCTGCAAGGCGCGATCGCGCCGAAGCCGGGCGACTCGAACCTCAGACGACGCGCGATTCGCCCGGTGCGAGACCGTCGAGCGCATGCTCGCCGATGCGCGTGCGGATCAGGCGCAGCGTCGGCAGACCGACCGCCGCGGTCATGCGCCGCACCTGGCGGTTGCGGCCCTCGCGGATCACCAGTTCGAGCCACGCATCGGGCACGCTCTTGCGGAAACGCACGGGCGGATCGCGCGGCCACAGCCAGCCGGGCGGCGTGTCGAGCGCCTGCGCCTGCGCGGGCAAGGTCGGGCCGTCGTTGAGCGCGACGCCGCGTCGCAGCGCGTCGAGCGCAGCCGGCGTGACGACGCCTTCGACCTGCACGAGATAGGTCTTCGACTGCTTGTGGCGTGGATCGGTAAGGCGATGCGCGAGTGCGCCGTCGCCGGTGAGCAGGAGCAGGCCTTCGCTGTCGAAATCCAGACGTCCGGCCGCATAGACGTCTTTTTGCCGGATGAATTCGGCGAGCGTGCGCCGCGGCGGCGTGCTGCGGTCGGTGAACTGGCACAGCACGCCGTAGGGTTTGTTGAGCGCGATCAGCATGGAAGCTGCGGACTGCATGCGACGGTCCGCCGGGCTTCGTCATCCCGGCTTTCGCCGGAATGACGGCAGGAAGCGGAAATCGCTCAGTCCTTCGTCTTGAAGATGCCGTCCGGGCCCGGCTTCACGAACTTGAGCGTCATGCGATCCGACTCGCCGATCGCGACGTACTTCTCGCGATCCTGGTCCTTGAGCGTGAGCGTCGGCGGCAGCGTCCACACGCCCTTCGGATAATCCTTGGTGTCCTTCGGATTGGCGTTGATCTCGCTCTCGGCGACGAGGTGGAAACCCGCGTCGGTGGCGAGCTTGACGACGACGTCCTGCGGCAGATAGCCGCTGTCCTTGATCTTCTCGAAATCGGCGCCGGCCGCGGCGCGGTGGTCGACGACGCCAAGCGTGCCGCCCGGCTTGAGCACGTCGAAGAACGCCTTGAACATCGCCGGCGCGGTGTCGGCCATGACCCAATTGTGCACGTTGCGGAAGGTCAGCACGACGTCGGCCGAACCCGGCGCGCCGAGCACGGGCGCGGCGCCGTCGAACTCGACGGTCTTGGCGGCGCCGTAGTGCGCCGCGTCGGCTTCGAACATCTTCTGCAGCGCGCTCTTGTCCTGCGCGGCTTCGCCGGCCGGATTCTTCGGCTTGGAGACGGCGGCGATGTAGGTGCCGCTGCCCTGCATGAGCGGCGCGAGCACCTGCGCATACCAGCCGCCGCCAGGTGTCATTTCGATGAGCGTGTCGGTCGGCTTCACGCCGAAGAATTCGAGCGTCTGCTTCGGATGGCGATACGGGTCGCGCGCCTTGTTCGCGTCCGAACGCCAGTCGCCGGCGAGTACCGTATCGAGCTTGGCGCCGAGCAGGTCGTTCGCGCTCTGCGGCGGCGTCGGTTGCGCGGGCTGGTCGAGCGGCGCGGTTTTCTCCGGCGCTTTTTCCGGCGCGCTTGCGGTCGGCGCGGGCGCCTCGTTGCCGCCGCAGGCGGCGAGTGCGAGCACCAACGGCAGCAGGCTGGCGAGTTTCTTCATGGTTTTTCTCCTCGAATACGGACGACCGCGCGTGGCGCGCGCAAGCGATTCAGCCTAGCACAGCGGTGCCATCCGAACGGGTGCTGAAAGGCACCTGCGACGGGTTCATGCACGTTCAAGTCGCGCGTCGCATGGTGGGTGCATCACGACCCCGAGGAGAGCGTCATGCTGCATTACGCCATCGTGTTTCTCGTCATTGCGCTGATCGCCGCCGTGCTCGGTTTCGGCGGCATCGCCGGCACGGCCGCGGGTATCGCGAAGATCCTGTTCCTCGTCTTCATCGTGCTGTTCGTGATTTCCCTGATCATTGGCCGCGGTCGCGGCGCGTAGCTTTGCGGGACGCTGAAAGACGAAAGGGCAATCCATAGCGGATCGCCCTTTTCGTTTTCGTGCCTTTCGATCGGCGCACTCAGCCGTCGAAGCCATCCTTGTAGATGAGATCGACGTAGTTGGCCGGGATCACCATGACGCGCACGCTGCCGTAGGTCGCCGCGTTGACTTGCACGAGCACGCTGCCGTCGGCGCCGATCCAGGAATCCGAACCGCCGCCATAGAGCGCGGGGCCGGAGTCGTCGAAGCTGAAGCTGCTGACCGTGTCGGCGACGACGCCCGATGCCGTCGGAATCAACACGCTCCAGCCGGCGGCGAGGATGCGTTGCGGCGCGGCGCCGCGCTTGAGCAGCCAGAGCGCGTACTCGTTGTTCGAGTTGGTGTACGCGGAGACGATGATGTCGCCATTGGGCAGGATCGCGCGGGCGTAGAAGCTCGACCAGCTGCGGCCGGGTTCCGGCCCGTAGGTGCCGATCAGGTCGAACAGCGCGACGAGTTCCGGCGTGCCGCCCGCCCTGACGCGCCACAGGCCGCTCGGCGTGCCGCCGTCGCTGGTGCGCACGGTCGCGGTGAACGCGCTCCAGGGTCCGGCGGACATGAGCGAGTTGGTGTCGAAGGAACTCCACGTCGCATCGGCCCAATGCGGACCGTAGTTGCCGGACGTGTCATTCATCGCCAACGGACGATTGGTCGCGCCATCGTTCCAGAACAGGCCCGCGCGGCTCGAGTCGCCCGAAGTCGGGCGGAAGTTGGCGAAGAAGTAGACGTTGCCTTCGTTGCCGGGCCGCGGCGTGGTGAACGAGCCGCTGAAGGTCGCGGTCGTGACGCCGATGTTGGGACCGAGCGCGTCGGTACGGCTGGTCGCCGCGCGCGCGCGCGGTGCGCCGTTGCAGACTTCCCAGACGCCGTCGCCGCTGCTCGCGCTGAATGCGCCGTAGACGCGGTTGCCCGGCGTCACCGCAAGCGAGTTGAAGTCCCACGACGTGTCGAAATAGTCGCCGGCGATGAGGTTCGGCGCGAGATCGCGCGAGGTCTCGTTGCGCAGCATGCACGGCTGGTTGGCCTGGCCGGGAGTCGACTGCATGAGCAGTCGGTTGACCTGGCCGGTCGGCGAGGTCACGTCCGCGTTGACGAGGACGCGGCCGGCGTTCATCGCGCGCACGCCGAACGAGGTGCCGGCGGCGTACGCCCAATTCGGGCCCTTGCCCGGACCGAGCGCGCCATCGGTGAGCACGCGCGCGATCTCGACGTTCTTCTGCTGATCCCAGCGCCACACGCCCCAGGTCGCATTCACGGTGTCGTTCGGAGCGCCAGCCTTGGCGACGAACACGCGCTGGCCGTCGAAACCGGCCGCGCCGAAGCCGGCGTTGTAATCGAGGAACACGTGCGCGCTTTCACCGCCGCTGCGGCCGGGGCCGAGCGCGCCGGTGACGCCTTCCTTCATGTACTGCGCCCATGCGCCCTGGCGATAGGCCCAGTAGCCGAGCATGCCGCTCGAGGTCATGCGCACGCCGACGCGCCCCGCGTCGGCGTCGCTCAGCAGGATGTCGCCGTAGCTGCGCGGCGTACTCGGCAGGCCGGGCACGACGACGCTCGAATTGGTGCCGATCACGGCGCGCCACGGCACGGTTTGCGCATGAGCGAACGGTACGGCCATCGCGATGGCAACGGCGAGACCTACGGGAACGAGGCGAAGATTCATGTAGACGGCTCCTTGAAGACTTTCCTGAACGAGACATCGGCGCGCGAGCCGCGTCGATGCCGCCGCGCGACGGCGAACCAGGCGCAACGGGGCGCGGAGCGTAGAGGAATGCGGCACGCGCGTGAGCGTGCGTGCGCCACGGTTCGGTAACGTTTCGTCCACGCGTTGCGGCAACGAGCGCCTTTTCACGTACGCGGGCGCGCACGTCGCGCCGCTCGTGTACCCTGCAAGCCGGGTCGCGGCTGCGTGCCCGCGTGTTCCGCTGCCCGTCGACGCATGCAAGAGTCCGATCGTTCCGAACCGCGCTGTTACCTCTACCGTTTCGGCAGCGCCGAATTCGACGAAGCCAAGGTCGAACTGCGCGTCGCCGGCCTGCGCGTGGATGTCGAGAATCGCGCGCTCGGCGTGCTCGCCTGGCTGCTGCGCCACGCCGACGAGGTGGTGACCAAGGAAGAACTCCTGCGCGAGGTCTGGGCCGGCCGCGTCACCGTCGACAAGGTGCTGCCCAACGCGATCGCCAAGCTGCGCCGCGCGCTCGGCGAGAGCAACGCCGAACGCCTCGTCACGCAGGCGCGCGTCGGCTATCGGCTGGTCGGGCCGGTGTCGCGCACCGCGGTCGGCAGCCGCATCGTCAGCCACCTCGAACTCGCCGCGGGCGACGCCGTGCCCGGCCGCGACCACTTCGTGCTGCGCCGCCAGCTCGGCGCGCGCCGCGACGGCGAGGTCTGGCTCGCCGAGCAGCCACGCACGCGCGCACTGCGCGTCTACAAGTTCGCCGGCGGCGGCGAACCGCTGCGCGCGCTCAAGCGCGAGGCGACGCTGCTGCGCGTGCTGCACGAAAGCGCCGGCAACGACGCGGGCTTCGTCGAGATCGTCGACTGGAACTTCGAGCAGCCGCCGTTCTTCCTCGAATGCGGCTACGGCGGCGACAACCTGCTCGACTGGTCGCGCGAACATCTCGCCGCGCTGACGACGCACGAACGCATCGCGCTGTTCCTGCAAATCACGGACGCCGTCGCCGCCGCGCACGCGGTCGGCGTGCTGCACAAGGATCTCAAGCCGGCGAATGTGCTCGTCGCGCCCGAGGGCGAAGGTTGGCATGTGCGCCTCACCGATTTCGGCAGCGGCCGTCTGCTCGATCCGGCGCGACTCGACGATCTCGGCATCACGCGGCTCGGCCTGACCGTGACGCAGAGCATCGTCACCGATTCGAACTCGGGCACGCCGCTGTACGTCGCGCCGGAAGTCTTTTCCGGCCAATCGCCGACTGCGCAGAGCGACGTGTTCGCGCTCGGCATCATGCTGTATCAGTTGCTCGCCGGCGATCTCGCGCGGCCGATGACATCGGGCTGGGAACGCGACATCGACGACGCGCTGCTGCGCGAAGACATCGGCGCGGCGACCGACGGCGATCCGCGGCGACGGCTCGCCGGCGCCGCGGAACTTGCCGCGCGCCTGCGCTCGCTCGACGCGCGACGCGCGGCCGCACGTGAAGCGCAAGTACACGAGGATCAGGCGCTGCGCGAGCGCATCGCGCTCTCGCGCAGCCGCGCGCGACGTCCGTACCTCATCGCGCTCGTCGTCGTGCTGCTCGGCGGCCTGCTCGCCGCGCTGCTGCTCTATCGATCCGCGCTCGACGCGCGCAACGACGCGCAGCGCCAGCTGCAACGCGCGACCGCGATCAACCGCTTCCTCAACGAAGACCTGATCGGCCGATCCAATCCGCTCGTGCTCGCGAAGGGACAGAACGCGTCGCTGCGCGACGTGCTGCTCGCCGCGCGCGAACGCATCGGCAAGCGCTTCGCGTCGCAACCGCAGACGGAAGCCTCGATCCGCGGCAGCCTCGCTGTGCTGTTCAACATGATCGAGTTGCTGCCGGAAGCCGAAGAAGAAGCGCACCGCGCGCTCGATCTCCATCTTCGCGAAGAGGGCGAAACCGCGCTCGACACGCTGCGCGCGCGCACTCTGCTCGCGCGCCTGCTCACGCGCACGTCGAAGTTCGACGAGTCGAAGACGCAGATCGATGCGCTCGCCCGCGCGGTCGGCGATTCGCAGGATCCGCAGCGCATCTATCTGCTTTCGTCCGCGCGCGCGACGTTTGCGATGAATCAGGGCGACTACACCGCCGCCCTGCCAGCGTACGAGCAGGCGATCGCCGCGCTGCGCAAGGACGAGCCCGACAACACCGACATGCTCGATTCGCTGCGCATGGACTACATCGGCGTGCTCACGCAAACCGGCAAGCTCGAGGACGCGCGCCGCGAAGGCGAAGCGCTGATCGCGCAGATCGAGGCGCGCGAGGACGACAACGGCCTCGTCGCCGCGTTCGCGCGCGCAGCGGTCGCGCGTACGTACACGCTCGGCGGCGATCCCGACAAGGCCGAAGCGCAGCTGCTCGAAGCGCAGAAGACGATCGTGCGCCTGCTCGGCGAACAGCACACGCGCAACCTCATGATCCTCAGCGACCTGTATTCGGTGTCGATGCAGCGCCGCGATTGGCCGAAGGCGATCGACTATGGCCGTCGCGTCCATGACGGCTTGCGCGCGAAGTTCGGCGACGACCACAACTTCACCAACATCTCGCTCGCCAATCTCGCCCAGGCGTACTACGAAAACGGCCAGACGCAGGACGCCGTGAAGGGCTTGCAGCAAGCACACGAAAAACTCGTCGCGCAGCTCACGGACGCCAATCCGCAAACGCAGGCGACCGCGTTCTGGCTCGCCGCCGCGCTTATCGATACGCAGGCCGCCGATGCGGCCTCGACACTCGTCAACGGCCTCGACGCGAAAGCGCTGGAATCCGTGCAGACCGATGGTTTGTGGCCGTTGCGGCTCGACCTGTTGCGCGGCTTGATCCTCGCGCAACGCGGCGATGCGTCACATGCAGCGCCGTTGTTGCGCAAGGGTGCGGATGGACTTTCCGGACACGATCCAGCCGACACTCGTCTCATCGAACAGGCGAAGACCGCACTCGGCAAACGCGATTGACCACGGCGACGCGGCCGAAATGAAAAAGGGGCGCACGTCGCGCCCCTTTTTTCGTGTCCGCGGAGAAGACGATCAGCGTGTGCCGAGCGCTTTCAACGCTTCGTTGAACGTCGCGCTCGGCCGCATCGCCGCGGCGAGCTTGGCGAGATTCGGGCGGTAGTAGCCGCCGATGTCGACGGGCTTGCCTTGCGCGCCATTGAGTTCGGCGACGATCTTGCCTTCGTTCTCGGTCAGCGCCTTGGCCAGCGGCGCGAATGTCGCCTTGAGGTCAGCATCGTCGTTTTGCGCGGCGAGCGCCTGCGCCCAGTACATCGCGAGATAGAAATGGCTGCCGCGATTGTCGAGTTCGCCGACCTTGCGCGCGGGCGACTTGTTGTTGTCGAGGATCTTGCCGTTGGCCTCGTCCAGCGTTTTCGCCAGCACTTTCGCCCGCGCCGCGCCGGTCTTGTCGCCGACGAACTCCAGCGACGCTTGCAATGCGAGGAATTCGCCGAGCGAATCCCAGCGCAGGTAGTCTTCTTCGAGAAACTGCTGCACGTGCTTGGGCGCGCTGCCGCCCGCGCCGGTTTCGAACAGGCCGCCGCCCGCCATGAGCGGCACGATCGAAAGCATCTTCGCGCTCGTGCCCAGCTCCATGATCGGGAACAGATCGGTGAGGTAGTCGCGCAACACGTTGCCGGTGACCGAGATCGTGTCCTGGCCCTTGCGGATGCGTTCGAGCGAGAACTTCGTCGCCGCGACCGGATCGAGAATGCGGATGTCGAGGCCGCTCGTGTCCTGATCCTTGAGATAGCGCTCGACCTTGGCGATGAGCTGGCGATCGTGCGCGCGGTTCTTGTCGAGCCAGAACACGGCCGGCGTGTTCGACAGGCGCGCGCGCGTGACCGCGAGCTTGACCCAATCCTGCACGGGCGCGTCCTTGGTCTGGCACATGCGGAAGATGTCGCCGGCTTGCACGGGCTGCTCGAGCAGCGTCTTGCCGCTGTCGTCGATGACCTTGACCACGCCGTCGGCGGCGAGCTGGAACGTCTTGTCGTGCGACCCGTATTCCTCGGCGGCCTGCGCCATCAGGCCGACGTTGGGCACGCTGCCCATGGTCGCCGGATCGAACGCGCCGTGCGCCTTGCAGTCTTCGATGACGGCTTCGTAGACGCCCGCATAGCTGCGATCGGGGATGACGGCCTTGGTGTCCTGCAACTTGCCTTCGGCGTTCCACATCTTGCCGGAGTCGCGGATCATCGCCGGCATCGAGGCGTCGACGATGACGTCGCTCGGCACGTGCAGGTTGGTGATGCCCTTGTCGGAATTGAC
The DNA here is from genome assembly GCA_029779475.1 of Pseudomonadota bacterium. Taxonomy (GTDB): domain Bacteria; phylum Pseudomonadota; class Gammaproteobacteria; order Xanthomonadales; family Rhodanobacteraceae; genus Dokdonella_A. Next base: position 69,031 of record JAKPAN010000150.1, on the reverse strand, counting down.
CATTGCGAGCGCCGGACGCGTCGCGTAGAGCGCGGCGATGTCGGCTTCGATCGCAGCGCGCTGCTCGGCGGGAAGGCTCGTGATGCGCGCGTAGAGGTCGCCGATGCCGTTGTTCGCGTCGAACCCTATCTGCTTGAGCGCGGCGGCGTACTTGTCGAGAACGGGCTTGTAGAACTCGGTGACGAAGACGCCGAACAGGACCGGGTCGGACACCTTCATCATCGTCGCCTTGAGGTGCACGGAGAACAGCACGCCTTGCTGCTTCGCGTCCGCGATCTGCGCGTCGACGAACGCGGCAAGCGCGGCGCGGCTCATCACCGATGCATCAATGACTTCGCCGGCCAGGAGCGCGGTTTTTTCCTTGAGCACCTTGCTCGAACCGTCGGCGCCGAACCATTCGATCTTCACGCTCGTCGGGGCGTCGACGACGACCGACGTCTCGCTGCCGTAGAAATCGCCGTCGGCCATGCTTGCGACGTGCGTCTTCGAATCCGCGCTCCACGCGCCCATCTTGTGCGGATGCTTGCGCGCGTAGTTCTTCACCGACAGCGGCGCGCGGCGATCGGAATTGCCTTCGCGCAGCACCGGATTCACGGCGCTGCCCTTGATCTTGTCGTAGCGCGCCTTCGCGTCGCGCTCGGCGTCGGTCTTCGGCTCGTCCGGATACTCCGGCAACGCGTAACCCTGCGCCTGCAATTCCTTGATCGCGGCTTTGAGCTGCGGCACCGACGCGCTGATGTTCGGCAGCTTGATGATGTTCGCTTCCGGCGTCGTCGCGAGACGGCCGAGTTCGGCGAGATCGTCGGCGACGCGCTGTTCCGGCTTCAGCAGATCCGCGAACTGCGACAGGATGCGGCCCGACAGCGAGATGTCGCGCGTCTCCACGTCGATGCCCGCCGTGCCGGCGAACGCCTGCACGATCGGCAGCAGCGATTGCGTGGCGAGGAAGGGGGCTTCGTCGGTGAGGGTGTAGATGATCTTGTCGGACATGGAACGGGCCTTCGCAATTCGAAAGAGGATGTTCGGGATGGTGAGCCGCGCATTGTCGCGGTTTCGGCGGGGCGGGCAAAGAACGGAGGTGCCCGATCCTCGTCTTTGCCGTACGATGGCCGCCATGTTTTCGCTGCACTGCAAGAACTAGCGCAATGCGTTCAATGGTAATTTTTTGGCCATAGTGAACGGCGCAGGGGGCGTCATGCGCATCGGTATCGTCGTCGACTCGGCTTGCGATCTGCCGGTCGAGTTTCTCCAGCGGCACGCCATCACGGTGTTGCCGATCCGCGTGCATCTCGGCGACGAGATGCTGCTCGACGACCGCGATCCGGCCGTGATCCAGCGCTTCCTCGACGAGAACCTCGGTGTGCGCGGGCACGCTGAGGAAACCGAGCCGTGTTCGGTCGAGGAAATCAGCTCGCTGTTCCTCGATCGCCTCGTCATCGATTACGACAGCGTGATCTGCCTGACGATCGCTGCGTCGCGCAGCCCGATCCACGCGAACGCGAGCCGCGCGAGTTTCTCGATCCTCAAGGACTACCGACCCATCCGCCAAGCCGCGGGCGTGACGGGCCCGTTCCTCATGCGCGTCGTCGACACCGGCAACCTGTTCGCGGCGCAGGGCGTGACCGCGGTCGAGGCCGCGCGCCTGCGCGAAGCGGGCCTCAACCCGGGGCAGATGCGCGAACGTCTCGAGATGATCGCGCACCAGACTTACGGCTACATGCTGCCGCGCGATCTCTACTACTTGCGCGCGCGCGGCCAGAAAAAGGGCGACCGCAGCGTCGGCTGGTTCAGCGCCGCACTCGGCACGGCGCTCGACATCAAGCCGCTGTTGCGCGGCTTCCGCGGCGACACCGGGCCCGTCGCCAAGGTGCGTGGTTTCGAGCATGGCTGCGAAATGCTGTTCGGCCACGTCTGCCAGCGCATTCGCGCGGGGCTGCTGACGCCGACGGTCTGCGTCAGCTACGGCGGCAACCTCGCCGAACTCGGCGCGCTGCCGGGCTACGCGACCTTGCGCGAAACCTGCGCCGCGCACGGCGTGGAATTGTTCGAAAGCCCGATGAGCGTGACCGGCATGATCAATGTCGGCACCGGTGCGGTGACGGTCGGTTTCGCCTCGGAAGACTACGAATTCTCGGTCGAGATGTAGTCCGCGATCTGCTCGAAGAAACAGCCTGCATGGTTGCGTGCATTTCGTCTCCGGCGACACCGGCTTTTGCGCAGACGCGCCTGAGTTCCGGTATTGGCGGGGCGATAGCGCAAACCGGCCGAGAATTCGCACCGCCCCCGGTCGATCAGCGGGGCGATGCGTTCACATAAAACGATTGCCGTACCGCGCGTGGCAGATCGACTCGGCAACACCGTCTTAGGACAGAGTGCGCAGGAAAGTCCGCGCAAAAAGAAGGGCGCGGATCGCTCCGCGCCCTCTTCGATACCGGCGTTGCGCGCACCGCAAACGCGGCATGCGCGTTCGCGGCTTACTGGACGGCGAAGTCCTTCGTCGCCACCGGCTTGCCGTCGAGCGAGATCTCGACCTTGTAGTTGCCGGTCGGCCAGCCGTCGGGCTTGCTGATGTGGAAGCTCGTCACCGCCGGGCCGTTCGGCGCGATGGTCTGGCTCGATTCGTTGACCGTCTGGCCGTCCTGGAACGTCCACTTCGCGTTGATCACGGCGTTCGTCGCGGTGCCCGTCGTGGCGACGGCGGCGTAGATCGTGTCCTTGGCGCCGAACGTCGTCGCTGCCGCGGTGACCTTCTGGTCGGGGCCGACCGCAGTGCCGAGATCGACCGACGCGACGGCGACCGGCGCGGGAGCCGGAGCGGGCGGCGGCGTGGTCGGCGCGGGAGCGGGCGCTGCCGGAGCCGGCGTCGGCGCGGGAGCCGGCGCGGGTTCTTCCTTCTTGCCGCAAGCGGACAGGGCGAGCGCCGCCGTCATCGCGGCGACAAGGGTAAGCTTGGTGCGTTGGTTCGTCATGGATCTTCCCTCCGGGTTCACTTGTGGGATTGAGCAGCCGGGATCTTGAGAACCTGGCCGGGCTTGATCAGATCGGGATTCGACAACTGGTCGCGGTTCGCCTGGAAGATGTCGTTCCAGTGATTCGCGCTGCCGTAGAAATGCTTGGAAATCTTCGACAGCGTGTCGCCGCTGGCGACGGTGTAGGTCTGCACTTCGGGTTCGGCGGCGGGCGCCGTGCTCGCCGAGCCGGCCTGCACGTTGCTGAAGTCCGCCTTCGGCGCGGGCGCCGGAGCGGATGAAGCGCTGCCGCTTTGCACATTCGAAAAATTCGGCTTGTTCGGATCGTTCGCCATCGTCCGCCCTCCTCTCGTTGCGGGAACCGTACATTAGACGCACAAGCGCTTAACGGGAAATGAGTCGATCCGATCGCGATCGTTACAAATCGCGTCGCATCACGTCATTGCCGCGCGCCGCGCAGGTTGGGCGGCGTTTCGCCTTCGCTGCCGCGCCACGGATTGATGTCGAGCCCGCCGCGCCGCGTGTAGCGCGCATAGACCGCGAGACGTTGCGGCGCGCAGCGGCGTGCGATGTCCGTGAAGATGCGCTCGACGCATTGCTCGTGGAAACCGGCGTGGTCGCGGAACGACACGAGATAGCGCAGCAAACCTTCGCGATCGATCGGCGCGCCCGCGTAACGCACCTGCACGCTCGCCCAATCCGGCTGGCCGGTGACCGGGCAGTTCGACTTGAGCAGATGCGAAACCAGCGTTTCCTCGACGTGGCCCGCGCTGCTGCGCAGGTAGTCGGGTTGGGGCGGGCCGTAGTCGTCGATCGCGACGTCGAGCGTGTCGATGCATTCTCCATCGAGTTCGGCGAGTCGTTCTGCAGCGAATCGTTCGACGGGAACCAGCACCACCTCGACCGCAGCACCCGTCGCCGCCGACAGGTCGCGCGCGAGCACCGTGCGCAGCGCGTCGATGCCGCCGATGCGTTCCTGATTGAAGCTGTTGAGATAGAGCTTGAACGACTTGGACTCGACGAGGTTCGGCGACTGCGCCGGCACGCGGAATTCGCCGATCGCGACCTGCGGCTTGCCGCGCGCGTCGAGCCACGACAGCTCATACGCGTTCCACACGTCGACGCCGCGAAACGGCAGCGCTGTGCCATCGGAAAAACCGAGCTCGGCGCGGCCGAGCGTGCGCGCGATCGGGAACAGCAGGCCCGCGTCGTAGTGGCGCGGATAGTCGCTGTGCGCACCGAGCGGGCCGTGGTCGATGTGGGTCGTCATGCTTCGATCCTGCGCGTTGCCGCGCGTGTACGCAACGCGCGTCATGGCGCGTGGTCGCGCGCGAGATAGTCTTCGCTCTGCATCTCGATGAGCCGCGATTCGGTGCGGCCGAACTCCGCGCGCAGGCGTTCGCCGTCGTAAAGATCGACGATCGGCGCCGCCGCCGACAGCACGAGGTTGACGCCGCGGTCGTAGACTTCGTCGACGAATTCGATGAAGCGCCGCGCCGCATCTTCCGTCTGCGGCGTGAACTGCGGGACATTGGAAACGAAGATCGTGTGATACGCCTTCGCCAGTTCGATGTAGTCGGCGACGCCGCGCGGGCCTTCGCAGAGCGCATCGAACGCGAACCACGCAGCGCCGTCGGATTCGGCGCGCGTCGCGATCGGCCGGTCGTTGACGACGAGGTCGAAGGCGCGCCGCACCGGCCCGTGCGCCATGCGCGCGAACGCCGCGTTGAGCGCGCGTTCGGCGGCCGGGCCCGGTGGCGTGTAGTAGACCGGCGCCTGCTTGAGCGAACGCAGTCGCCAGTCGGTCGCCGACACGAGTTCGACGACTTCGCAATGCTTTTCGAGCAGCGCGATCGCGGGCAGGAAACGTTCGCGCTGCAGGCCGCCGCGATACAAATCCTGTGGCGGCGTGTTCGACGTCGTGACGAGCACGACGCCGCGCTCGAACAACGCGCGCAGCAGATTGCCGAGGATCATCGCGTCGCCGATGTCGCCGACGACGAATTCGTCGAGCACGAGTACGCGCAGTTCTCTTGCAAGTTCGGTGGCGACCGCGACGAGCGGATCGCGTTCGCCTTCGAGCAGGCGCAATCGCGCGTGGACGTCCTGCATGAAGCGGTGGAAATGCACGCGGCGCTTGCGTGGTGTGGTCACCGCTTCGCAAAAGAGTTCGGTGAGGAACGTCTTGCCGCGGCCGACGCGGCCCCACAGGTACAGTCCGCGCGGCGACGGCGGCGTCGCGCCGCGCAGGCGCGACCATAACGACGGCGACGATTCCCGCGCGAGTTCGCGCCAGAGCCGATCGAGCGCCGGCAACACCGCGCGCTGCGCAGGATCGTCTTGCCAGTGTCCCGCGGCGACGCCGGCCGCATAACGCTCGCCCGGCGAAGCGGCGACGTCGACGTTCGCCGTCATGCGCGCGGCGGCAGGTTCGAGGCGAGCGCGTTGCGCAAGGCGCCGCGCAGATCGACGAGGCGGCGATGGAAGAAGTGGCCGGTCTCGGGCATCGCGATCACGGTCGGGGCCGGCTCGAGCGAGCGCGCCCACTCGAACACGGCGCGCGCGTCGACGACTTCGTCTTCCTCGCCCTGCACGATCAGCCACGGACACGTCGGCGCGGCGATCCCCGAAAAATCCCAGCGTCCGACCGGCGGTGCGATGAGCACGACTTGCGCCGGCTGCACGCGCGGCGCGGCGCGCAGCGTGACGTAGCTGCCGAACGAAAAGCCGGCGAGCCAGAGCACGTCGTCGGGCCGTTGCGCGCGCAACCAGTCGGCGATCGCGACGAGGTCGTCGGTTTCGCCGACGCCGTTGTCGTGCACGCCAGCGCTCTGGCCGACGCCGCGGAAGTTGAAGCGCACGGTGGCGAGGCCGAGTTCGAGCAGCGCGCGCTCGGTCATCGTCACCACTTTGTTGTGCATCGTGCCGCCCTGCAGCGGATGCGGGTGCGCGACGATTGCGACGCCACGTCGCGCGACGTCGGCTTCGGGCAACGAGCAGGCCAGTTCGATCGCACCGGCAGGGCCGGGCAGGAGCAGCGCGCCGGCGGCGAAAGCCGGAACGGAATCCACGTTCGTCATGCGCGCAATGATACCTTGCGGCAATGCGGCATTTGCTCGGCCAGCCATGAACCATCTCGCGCACGCGCTGCTCGCCGCGCCGGACGAGGACCTCATGTTCGGCGGCCTCATCGCCGATTTCCTGCGCGGCGCGCTCGATCCCGCGTTGCCCTCGCGCGTGCGCGAGGGCGTGCGCCTGCATCGCGCGATCGATCGCACCACCGACAGCCATCCCGAAGTCGCCGCCGCGCGCGCGCTGTTCGAGCCGCCGTTGCGGCGTTATGCCGGCGTCGTGCTCGATCTGTGGTTCGACCACTTGCTCGCGCGCGACTGGCATCGCTACGGCCGCGGCTCGCTCGACGACATCTCGCGCGAAGTGCAGCGCCTGCTTGATGATCGACAGGCGCACGCCACGCCGCGTTCGTCCGGCTTCCTGCGCTACATGAAAGCGAACGACCTGCCGCGCGCGTACGGCGAACGCGCGATGATGGAGCGCGTCTTTGTCGACCTGTCACAGCGCATCGGCCGCGAAAACCCGCTCGGCGATGCGCTGGCGCAGATCGCACCGCGCGAAGCGGCGATCCAGCGCCACTTCGATGCGTTCATGCCGGACCTGATGGCGTGGGCGGAACGCGAACGCATGGCACTCACGACGCAGCGCTGAAGTCAGAAAGGAAAAACGCCGCACGTGGCGGCGTTTTTCTCTGAAATCACGTCCGAGACAAAATTACTTCGAGTCACCGACCATCCACTCCACCGTGGCCTTGATCTGTGCTTCGTTGAGGGCCGGGTTGCCGCCCTTCGGCGGCATCGTGCCGGTCTTGCCGGTAAAGCCGTCGAGCGCATGCTTGACCAGCGTGTCCATGCCTTGGGCAATACGCGGCGCCCATTCCGCCTTGTCGCCCACCTTCGGCGCGCCGGCGACGCCGGTTTCATGGCAGCTATGGCAGAGGTTGCCGAAGATCGTCTTGCCGTCGGTCGTGCCGCCGTAGGCGACCTGCGAGGCGGCGGCCTTGGCCGCGGCGTCGGCAGCCGCGGCCATCGCCGCGCGGCCGGTGTCGCCCGCGTAGACGCCGCCGACCGGCGCGATGCGCTGCGCGACGACTTTTTCCGCATCTGGACTCTGCGGCGGCGGATTCTTGCGGTAGATGTACACCGCAAGCGCGATGAGCACGGCCGCGACAAACATCAGGAACGCAATCAGCTGCACGAAGTGCTTGAGAAACGCCGCATCGGTCTTGGTTACGGGATTGGACACGAAACCCCCTCGCTGGACGCGCACCGGAATCGGCTCCGGGCGCAAAAGTCGCGGGATTATAGCGACGCGCCGAGGGTCGCGGAAGCGCGGGGGTTGGAGATGGCGCGCTCGAGAGGATTCATTCGGTGCATCCCTGCACCTCACCCTGCGGGCGGCTGCGCCGTGCCGGACGGCTTTCCTGCCGTCCGGTCGAACCGTGAGGTGGCGCGCTCGGCGGGATTCGAACCCACGACCCCAGCCTTCGGAGGGCTGTACTCTATCCAGCTGAGCTACGAGCGCGTGGCGGCGATTTTCGCATGAATGCCGTCGACGTGCGCGTCAACGCGTGTCGGCGAGCTTGCTGTGGCGGATGCCGTAGGCGAAGTAGACGATCAGGCCGAGGCTGATCCAGACCACGAACACCATCCACGTGATCGCGGCGAGTTCGCTGAGCAGCCACATCGAAAACAGGATGCCGACGACCGGGATCAGCGGCACCCACGGCGTGCGGAATGCGCGATGCAATTCGGGTTTGCGGATGCGCAGCAGCAATACCGACGAACAGATCACGATGAATGCCGACAGCACGCCGATGTTGACGAGCTTGGCGACTTCGTCGAGCGGGAACAATCCGGCGACGAGCGCGGTGAACACGCCGAGCGCCGCGGTCGTGCGATGCGGCGTGCCGTAGCGCGGGTGCACTTTCGAGAACCAACCCGGCAGCAAACCGTCGCGCGACAGCGCGAAGCCGATGCGCGACGCGCCAAGCATGAAGGCGAACAACACGCTGACGAGGCCGAACACGGCCGACACCGAGATCGTCACCGCGATCCATTCCAGGCCGAGCCCCTTGAACGCGTCGGCGACCGGCGCCTTGGTATTGAGCGTCGAGTAATGCGCGATGCCGGTCAGCACGAACGACACGGCCAGGTACATCACCATCGAAATCGCCAGCGACAGCAGCACCGCACGCGGCAGGTCGCGCTGCGGATTCTTCGATTCTTCCGCGGCCGTGGTCAGCGTGTCGTAACCGAACACGGCGAAGAACACGACTGCGGCCGCAGTGGCGATGCCGTTCCAGCCGAAATGACCGACGCCATTGGCATCGACGACGCGCGCCGGCACGAACGGATGCCAGTTCGCCGGGTTGATGTAGAACACGCCGACGCCGATCACGAGCAGCACTGCCGCAACCTTGATCGCAACGACGAAGGTGTTGAAGCGCGCCCCCCATTCGGTGCGGAAGATGAGCAGCGCCGACACCGCGAGCGTGATGCCCGCGGCGACGATGTCGAACACGTGGCCCTCGCCCGTGCCGATCGCGCCCTGCGCCCACACGGGCAAAGCGATGCCCGCGCTTTCCAGCGCCGATTGCACGTAGCCCGACCAGCCGATCGCGACGACGGCGACGATGAGCGCGTATTCGAGCAGCAAGTCCCAACCGATCAGCCACGCGACGAGTTCGCCGAGCGTGGCGTAGCTGTATGTATACGCGCTGCCGGTGACCGGGATGAGTCCGGCGAACTCCGCGTAGCACAGTGCCGCCGCCGCGCTCGCGATGCCGGCAATGATGAAGGACAGCGCGACCGCCGGCCCCGCGTTGAGCGCCGCCTGCTGACCCGCGAGCACGAACACGCCGACGCCGATGATGCCGCCGATGCCGATCGCGGTGAGCTGCCAGACGCCGAGCACGCGGCGGAAATCGCGGCGCGAACCGATTTCGGCCTGCAATTGTTCGACCGACTTGTGGCGCAGCACGCGCGCGAGAAGGCTCATGCGGGAACTCCCCTGATGGATGCAGCGATCATAGCCGCAAGCCCGCGCGCGACGATGCTGCGCTGCGAATGCGACGACGACGATGCAATGAATGATGCGCGTCTCACCATCGCTGGCGAACGCGTCACGCGCTATTTGCCGATGCAGAAACTCGAAAAAATCTCGCCGAGCAGATCGTCGCTGGTGAATTCGCCGGTGATCTCGCCGATCGTATGTTGCGCCTGGCGCAGTTCTTCAGCGGCGAGTTCACCGTGGTTTGCGGCGAGCGCGGAGCGCGCATCGTCGATCGAGGTTTCCGCGCGCAACAACGCGGCGACATGGCGCGCGCGTGCGCTGAACGTGCCTTCGTTGGCGTCGCCTTCACCGGCGTGGCGGCGCAGTTGTGCGACGAGCAGGTCGAGTCCATCACCGCTGCGCGCTGACAGCCAAATGTGCGTGACGCCGCCGCGCGTTTCGACACGCGGCGCGGCGCTGTCCGCCAGGTCGATCTTGTTGTGCACGACGATGCGCGCGACGCCGTCGGGCAACGCGGCGAGCAGGTCGGAATCGGGGCTTTCGTCGGGCGCAGCGCAGACGAGGATCGCGAGGTCGGCTCGTTCGAGTTCGGCTTGCGCGCGGCGCACGCCTTCGCGTTCGATCGCGTCGTGCGTCTCGCGCAGGCCCGCGGTGTCGGCGAGCGTGAGCGCGACGCCGTCGAGGTCGATGGTTTCGCGCAACACGTCGCGCGTGGTGCCGGCGACGTCGGTGACGATCGCGCGTTCGCTCGCTGCGAGCGCGTTGAGCAGGCTCGATTTGCCGACGTTGGGTTTGCCGACGATGACGGCGTGCAAGCCGTCGGCCAGGCGCACGCCGCGTCGTGTCGCAGCGAGAAGATCGGCGAGCGATGTGCGCAGCGCATCGATTTCCGCTCGCAACGCGGCGTCGGCGAGGAAGTCGATTTCCTCCTCGGGAAAATCGATCGCGGCTTCGATCCACGTGCGCACGCGCACGAGCTGCGCGGTGAGCGCGCGGGCGCGTCGCGAGAATTCGCCGTCGAGGCTGCGTTGCGCCGCGCGCGCGGCGGCGAGCGAACCACTGGCGACGAGATCGGCGACCGCTTCGGCCTGGGCAAGATCGAGTTTGCCGTTGAGGAAGGCGCGTTCGGAAAATTCGCCGGGCCGCGCGTGACGCGCGCCGAGTTCGACGAGGCGATCGAGTAGCGCATGCAGCACGAGCGGATTGCCGTGCGCATGCAGTTCGACGACGTCTTCGCCCGTGTACGAGCGCGGCTGCGCGAAGGCGATGAGCAGGCCGCGGTCGATGACGTCGTCGTTGGCGTCGCGGAACGTCGCGTAATGCGTGTGGCGCTCGCGCGGCGCGCGGCCGAGCAGCGCGTGCGCGATGCGCGGCGCGAGCGGGCCGGAGATGCGCAGCACGCCGACGCCGGCGTGACCCGGCGCCGTGGCGATCGCCGCGATCGTGTCGGCCGCGGCGCTCATGCGTTTACGCCGCCGCTTTCTTGTCGCCGGCGTCGATGCGCTTGGTGATGATCCATTGCTGGAGCAGGCCGAGCCCGCCGTTGGCGACGTAATAGAGCACGAGGCCGGCCGGGAAGAACGCGAACAACACCGAGAACGCGACCGGCATGATCTTCATCATCTTCGCCTGCGTCGGGTCCATGCCGGCGGTCGGCGTGAGGTGCTGGGTGGCGATCATGATGATCGCGTTGAGCACCGGTAGCACGAAATACGGATCGGGCGCGGTGAGGTTCTGGATCCAGCCGATGAAGGGCGCCTGACGCAGTTCGACGCTTTCGAGCAGCACCCAGTAGAGCGCGAAGAACACCGGAATCTGGATCAGCATCGGCAGGCAGCCCGCGACCGGGTTGACCTTTTCCTTCTGGAACAGCTCCATCTGCGCGGCGGCGAACTTCTGGCGGTCGTCGCCGTAACGTTCCTTGAGCGCGGCGAGACGCGGTTGCAGCTTGCGCATCTTCGCGCCAGAGCGGAACTGCGTTTCGCTGAGCTTGAAGAACACCGCCTTGATGAGCAGCACGAGCAGGATGATCGCGAAGCCCCAGTTGCCGGTGATCTTGTGGAACTGCGTGAGCAGCCAATGCAAGGGCTCGGCGATGACGGTGAACATGCCGTAGTCGACGGTCAGTGCGAGACCCGGCGCGATTTGGTCGAGCGAGCTTTGCAGTTTCGGGCCGATGTAGAGGCGCGCGCTTTGCGTCTTCGTTTCGCCGGACGCGACGGCAATCGACGGCGACATCGCGCGGATCAGGTAACGCGGGCCGCTCGGACTGGCGACTTCGTTCGTCGTATAGGTGTCGTTTTCCTGCGCCGGCGGAATCCACGCGGCGAAGAAGTAATGCTGGAGCATCGCCGCCCAGCCGCCGTCGAAATGCTTGTCGAGCGGCTCCTTCTGGAACGCGTCGAACTTGAGTTTCTGGAACTTGTCGGCCGGGCTGTAGATCGCCGCGCCGGCGAACGAATAGCGCTCTGTGTTGCTGTAGCCCTTGATGCCCTTGGTATCGACGATCGGCGGCACGCGCTGCAGCTGGCGATAGACGTTGCCGTTCCATGCAGTGGCCGCGGTGTTGTGGATTTCTTCGCGCTGGTCGATGACGTAGCTGCCGCGCTTGAACGTGAATACCTTGCGCACGGTGAGGCCGGAGGCGTCGGTCCAGATCAGCGGCACTTCGAGCGTGTCGCTGGCTTCGAGCGCGTAGCTGTTCTTGTCGGCGTGATAGAGCGCCGAGTGGTCGGGCGCGGCGATCGCGCTGCCCTGCGTGCCGATGAGGCCGCTCTGCGCGACGAACCAGGTCGCGTTGCTGTTGTCGAGCAGGCGCACCGGATGCGCGAAATCCTTCGGCTGCTGCGGATAGGCGAGCAGGTCGGCGACGACGATGTTGCCGCCGCGCGGATCGATCTCGATGCGCAGCACGTCGGTGGTGACGACAACCGGCGCGACGGGAGCGGCGGCATTCGCCGAAGCCGGATCGGTATTCGGCACCGCGGCGGGCGTCGTCGATGCGGACGCTTGCGCGGGCGCAGCGCTCGGCGTGTCGCCGACGGAAGCGGTCGACGTCGTCGCACCCGAAGCAGCCGGCGGCGGCGCGGGCGCGTTGTAGTCCTCGTCCCACTTCGTCCACAGCAGGTAGCTGATGAACAGCAGGGCGATCAGAAGGATATTGCGTGTGCTCGTCATGATGGTTCGGTAACGGCAGGGGGAGTGCGGCCGGTCATCGGCCCGGCAGCGCGGCGTGCGCTTGCAGTGGACGAAACGCGGAAGCGGAAACGCCGGGCGACAGCACCCGGAGCACGCGGATCAGCCGCGCATTGTGCCGACCGCCTCCGGCGCATTCAACGCCGCGATGCGCCGCCACAGTTCTTCGAGGTCGGCGCGCAGCTGCGCGTTGTCCGCCGAGGATGCGGGCGGATTGGCGATGAGCAAGATGTCGAAGGCGCCGAGCGCCGCGCGATGACGGCGAAAGCTGTCGCGCGCGACGCGTTTGATGCGGTTGCGTTCGACGGCGAGCTTGGAGACGCGGCGCGACACGGCGAGCCCAAGGCGGGCGGTGTCGCGGCCGTTCGGCTTGATCTGGGCGGTCAGGCGGGCGCCGCCAAAGCGGCGGCTGCCGGTGCGCAGAGCGGCGAAGTCGCGCGGCGTGAGCAGGCGCGCCGCGCGGGGAAATGTCAAATCGGGCGTCGACGAGGTCGAACGCCGGGCGGGCGCGTTCACGACGCGCCGCGGATCAGACAGCCAGACGCTTGCGACCCTTGGCACGACGGGCGTTGATGACCTTGCGGCCGCCGCGGGTCTTCATGCGGGCACGGAAACCGTGGTCGCGGACACGCTTGAGGTTGCTGGGCTGGTAGGTGCGCTTGGTGGCCATGGTCGTGGCTGCTGCGTAGACAAAAAAGGGCGCGAATCATAGGGTTCTGGATGCGGCGCGTCAAGCGCACCGGAGCGGTTTGTGTGCTGTGGAAAACGCGGAGGGTTTTCCCCCGAGCCGCGGGACAACCGGTTGGCGAGCCCGGAAATGCGCGGCCGTCTTTGGCGCCGCGCAGGCGCATACGGCAAAGCCCACAGCGTGCGCAAGCGTTTTCCACAGGTTTTCCACATCGCTATACTGGTCGATCCGACCGGCGCGTTCGCGCCTGTCTTCCGTTTCCGGACTCCCGAACCCACATGAGCGACCTTTGGCAGCGCTGCCTTTCCCGGCTGGAAGCCCAGTTCAGCGCCGACGACATCCACACCTATCTCGCCCCGCTGCAAGCCAGCGAGGACGGCGGCGCGCTGACGCTGTGGGCGCCCAATCCGTACACGCTGGAAACCGTGCGCGAGCGCTTCCTCGAACCGATCACGCAGACGCTTGAGCATTATGCCGGCGCGCCGGTGGCGGTCGAGATCCGCCTCGGCACGCGCGCGGCGGCGACCCCGACCAAGGTCGGCGAACGCGCACGCGGCGGCGAGCGCGCCAGCGACGCCAACATCGACGCCAGCTACACGTTCGAAACCTTCGTCGAGGGCAAGTCCAACCAGCTTGGCAAGGCCGCGGCGATGCAGGTCGCGCAGAATCCGGGCCGCGCCTACAACCCGTTGCTGCTGTACGGCGGCACCGGCCTGGGCAAGACGCATCTGATGCACGCCGCGGGCAACCTCATGCGCGCGAACAAGCCGGACGTGAAGATTCTCTACCTGCGTTCCGAACAGTTCGTCAGCGGCATGGTGCGCGCGCTGCAGCAGAAGAGCATGGACGAGTTCAAGCGCCGCTTCCGCTCGGTCGACGCGCTGCTCATCGACGACATCCAGTTTTTCGCGGGGAAAGACACCACGCAGGAAGAGTTCTTCCATACCTTCAACGCGCTGTTCGAAGGCAAGCAGCAGATCATCCTGACTTGCGACCGTTATCCGAAGGAAGTCGACAAGCTCGAACCGCGCCTGAAATCGCGCCTCGGCTGGGGATTGTCGGTCGCGATCGAACCGCCCGACTTCGAAACGCGCGCCGCGATCGTGCTGGCCAAGGCGCAGGCGAAGGGCGTCGAACTGCCCGAAGACGTCGCCGTGCTCATCGCCAAGCGCATGCGCTCGAACGTGCGCGACCTCGAAGGCGCGCTCAACACGCTGGTCGCCCGCGCGCACTTCGTCGGCCGGCCGATCACGCAGGAATTCGCGCAGGAAACGTTGCGCGACCTGCTCACCGTGCACGCGCAGGCGATCACCATCACCAACATCCAGAAGGTCGTGGCAGACTACTACCAGATGCGCGTCACCGACCTGTTGTCCAAGCGCCGCAGCCGCTCGATCGCGCGACCGCGGCAGATGGCGATGACCTTGGCCAAGGAGCTGACCGAACACAGCTTGCCGGAAATCGGGGACGCCTTCGGCGGTCGCGACCACACGACGGTATTGCATGCGTGCCGCACGATCCGCGATTTCCGCGAAACCGATGGAAAACTCCGCCAGGACTGGGAAAAACTCGTGCGGCTGCTGACCGAATAGGGAAGGCTGTTCGAAAGACAGGGGAAAGCTGTGGACAGCTTTGTGAGCGAAAATTATCCACAGATGGCACACAGCGATCCCGGCCATTGGCGCACGCCGAAAAACGCTTTCAAGTTATTGAATAAAAAGAAATTTGTTGCGCGTTTCGAGAAGTCCACAGCGCCAACAGCTACCAATGCTCCACAATAAAACCAAAGACAGGAACGGCAGACCATGCGCTTCAGCATCCAGAGGGAATCGTTTCTCAAGCGGCTGCAACATGTCGTGGGCGTGGTTGAACGCCGCCAGACGCTGCCGGTACTGGCCAATCTGCTCATCGTGGTCGACGACAGCGGCGTCACGCTGACCGGCACCGATCTCGAAGTGGAAATGTCGGCGCGTACCGAAGCCGACGACCTCGTCGCTGGCGAAACGACGGTTCCCGCGCGCAAGTTGTTCGACATCTGCCGCGCACTGCCGGACGGCTGCCGCATCAAACTCGAACGCAACGGCGAACGCGTCGTGCTGACGGCCGGTCGCAGCCGTTTCACGCTAGCGACCTTGCCGGCGACGGAATTCCCGACCATCGACTCGATCGAACTCGTCGAACGCGTTGCTCTGCCGGAAGCTGCGCTCAAGGAACTCATGGACCGCACCGCGTTCGCGATGGCCCATCAGGACGTGCGCTATTACCTCAACGGCATGCTGCTCGACCTGCGCGAACACGGCCTGCGCTGCGTGGCGACCGACGGCCACCGTCTCGCGCTCGCGGAAGCCAAGCTCGACGGCAAGGTGAGCGCGCCGCGCCAGGTCATCGTGCCGCGCAAGGGCGTCAATGAATTGCAGGGCCTGTTCGAAGGCGGCGACGCGTCGATCGAACTCGAATTCGCGCGTAACCACTTGCGCGTGCGCCGCGAGGGCGTGACCTTCACGTCCAAGCTCATCGACGGCCGGTTCCCGGATTACGAAGCGGTGATTCCGATCGGTGCCGACAAGGAAGTGCGC
The DNA here is from genome assembly GCA_029779475.1 of Pseudomonadota bacterium. Classification (GTDB taxonomy): domain Bacteria; phylum Pseudomonadota; class Gammaproteobacteria; order Xanthomonadales; family Rhodanobacteraceae; genus Dokdonella_A. The sequence goes on along the minus strand of JAKPAN010000150.1, from coordinate 53,516 downwards.
GTGCAGCGCGACGACATGCGCGCGGCGCTGCAGCGCGCGGCGATCCTGTCCAACGAGAAGTACCGCGGCGTCAAGCTCGAAGTCTCGCCGAACAAGATGCGCATCATTGCGCACAACCCCGAACAGGAAGAGGCGATCGAGGAGATCGAAGCGCGCACCGGCGCAAGCGATCTCAACGTCGGCTTCAACGTGAATTACCTGCTCGACGCGCTCGGCGCGATCCAGTCGGACGAAGTGCTGCTGTGCCTGCGTGATGGTCAGTCGAGCTGCCTGCTGCGCAAGCCGGATTCGGACGACACGCGTCACGTCGTCATGCCGCTGCGCCTCTGACGGCGCAGCCGGCCTGCGCGGGCGGACGTGGAACTCGCATCGCTGCGCATTGCAGGCCTGCGCCTGTTCGAACGGCTCGACCTGGCCTTCGAGCCGGGCTGGAACCTCCTCGTCGGCGCCAACGGCGCCGGCAAGACGACGATCCTCGAAGCAGCCTATCTGCTCTCGCACGGGCGGTCGTTCCGCGCCGGTAGCCGAGACGCGCTCGTGCGCGAAGGTGAGGCGGGTTTCTCGATCTACGGTGAATTCAGCAGTGTCGATATGCGGCGCGGGCTCGGCATCGCGCGCCAGAACGGTCGCGTGGAAGCGCGCGTCAGCGGGAATCCGACCACGCTCGGCGACCTCATGCGGCACGCCGCCGTGCTGTGTTTCGAGCCGGGGTCGCACGATCTGCTCAGCGGCACTTCGGAAGGGCGCCGCCGCTTCCTCGACTGGGGCGTGTTCCACGTGGAACATGACTTCCTGACGACGTGGCTGCGTTACCAGCGCGCGCTCCGGCAGCGCAACGCGCTGCTGCGACAGGGCGCATCCGACGCCGAGCTCGAGCCGTGGAGTCTCGAACTTGGGCGCTCAGGCGAACCGCTGACGGCGATGCGGCGACGCTATTTCGCGGCGTTGGCCGTGGCTGCGGAACCCTTGCTGGCGGAGCTGCTGCCCGAACTCGGTACGCCGCGACTGGAATTCAGCGCCGGGCACGAGGCCGGCCAGCCCTTGTTCGATGAATTGATCGCACGGCAAGGCCGCGACCGTGAGCGCGGGCACAGCACCCGCGGACCGCATCGCGCGGATTGGTCGCTTGCGTTCGAGCGTGCACTGCGGCGCGAGCATCTGTCTCGCGGACAGGAGAAGCTCGCCGCATTTGCGATGGTCATGGCGCAGGCGCGTTGCTATGAAGCAGGGCATGGCGAAGCGCCGGTTCTGTGCCTGGACGACATTGCGTCGGAAATCGACGGGGAGCATCTCGCCCGCGTTTTCGACGTGGCGAGCCGCAGCGGCGCCCAAATCCTCGCGACTGCGACGGAAAGGTCAGCCGTCTACGACCGCGTGTCGACCGCCGTGACGATGTTCCACGTGGAACAGGGCGGGGTTCGCCGGCAGTCCTGAGGCGCCGGCTGCTATAATTCGACGATTGCCTTGCGCGCTGCGCGCAAGCGCGCGGAGATGCCATGAGCGATCAATACGATTCCAGTAAAATCAAGGTCTTGAAGGGCCTCGAAGCGGTGCGCAAGCGCCCGGGCATGTACATCGGCGACACCGATGACGGCACCGGCCTGCACCACATGGTGTTCGAGGTCGTCGACAACTCGATCGACGAGGCGCTCGCCGGCTATTGCGACCACGTCATCGTCACGATGCACGACGACGGCTCGGTCAGCGTCGCCGACAACGGCCGCGGCATTCCGGTCGGCATCCAGCCGGAAGAGGGCCGTTCGGCGGCCGAAGTCGTGATGACCGTGCTGCACGCGGGCGGCAAGTTCGACGACAACTCGTACAAGGTGTCGGGCGGCTTGCACGGCGTCGGCGTGTCCGTCGTCAACGCGCTGTCGGATCACCTCTGGCTCACGATCTACCGCGACGGCAGCGAGCATCAGCAGGAATACGCGAACGGCGCGCCGCTGTATCCGCTCAAGGTGGTCGGCCCGTCGGCGAAACGCGGCACGACGGTGCGTTTCCACCCGAGCACGGGCACGTTTTCGAACATCGAATTCCATTACGACATCCTCGCCAAGCGCCTGCGCGAGCTGTCGTTCCTCAATTCCGGCGTCAAGATCGAGCTGTTCGACGAACGCACCGACAAACGCGACGTGTTCGAGTACGAGGGCGGCATCCGCTCGTTCGTCGAACATCTGGCGCAACTGAAGACGCCGCTGCATCCGCAGGTGATCAGCATCACCGCGCAGCACGAGGGCACCACGGTCGACCTCGCGATGCAGTGGACCGACGCGTACCAGGAAACGGTGTTCTGCTTCACCAACAACATCCCGCAGCGCGACGGCGGCACGCACTTGGCGGGTTTCCGCGGCGCGCTGACACGCACGCTGTCGAACTACATCGAGTCCGCCGGCATCCAGAAGACCGCGAAAGTCGGCCTGTCCGGCGACGACATGCGCGAAGGCCTGATCGCCGTGCTGTCGGTGAAGGTGCCCGATCCCAAGTTCTCGTCGCAGACGAAGGACAAGCTCGTCTCGAGCGAGGTCAAGGGCATCGTCGAGTCGATCGTCAACCAGAAGCTCGAGGAATTTCTGCTCGAACACCCGAGCGAGGCGCGCATGATTTCGGCGAAGGTCGTCGACGCCGCTCGCGCCCGCGAGGCCGCGCGCAAGGCGCGTGAGATGACGCGCCGCAAAGGCGCGCTCGACATCGCGGGCCTGCCGGGCAAGCTCGCCGATTGCCAGGAACGCGATCCCGCGCTGTCGGAACTCTTCATCGTCGAGGGCGACTCGGCCGGCGGCTCGGCCAAGCAGGGCAGGAACCGCAAGAACCAGGCGATCCTGCCGCTCAAGGGCAAGATCCTCAACGTCGAGCGCGCGCGCTTCGACCGCATGCTCGGTTCGGCGGAAGTCGGCACGCTGATCACCGCACTCGGCACCGGCATCGGCAAGGACGAGTTCAACGTCGACAAGCTGCGCTACCACCGCATCATCATCATGACCGACGCGGACGTGGACGGCTCGCACATCCGCACGCTGCTGCTCACGTTCTTCTACCGGCAGATGCCGGCGCTGATCGAGCGCGGCTACGTCTACATCGGCCTGCCGCCGCTGTACAAACTCAAGCAGGGCAAGCAAGAGCTTTACCTAAAGGACGACACGGCGCTCAACGAATACCTGATTTCCAACGCCGTCGATGGCGCCGAACTCGTCTACGCGCCCGACGCGCCGCCGGTCAGCGGCGCCGGCCTGGAAGCGCTCATGGCGACCTGGCGCGCGGCGCTCGATCAGGTCGAACGCCTCAGCTTCCGCTTCGACGAAGGCCTGCTGCGCGCGCTGCTCGATGCGCCACAAGACGCGGCGATGTGGAACGATCCGGTCGCGCTCGACGCGTGGATCGCGCGCATCGGCGCGTCGCTGGCGTCGTCGGGTCTGGGCAAGCCGCGTTACGCGCTGCGCATCCAGTCGGCCACGGCCGAGCACGGGGCTGCGCTCGTCGTCGACCGCGACCAGCACGGCCTGCGCCACACGCAGGTGTTGCCCGCGAGCTTGTTCGGCTCTGCGGAGTTCAAGCCGATCCGCGACGCCGCCGCGCAGACGGCGACGCTGATCCAGCCCGACGCGCTCGTGCGTCGCGGCGGCAAGAACCGCGGCGTCCTGCATTTCGGCCAAGTCTTCGACTGGCTCATGGAAGAAGCCAAACGCGGCCGCACGATCCAGCGCTTCAAGGGCCTGGGCGAAATGAATCCGGAGCAGCTGTGGGAAACCACGGTCAATCCGGATACGCGACGCCTGTTGCAGGTCAGCATCGAGGATGCGGTCGCCGCCGACCAGATCTTCTCGACGCTGATGGGCGACGTCGTCGAACCGCGCCGCGAATTCATCGAGCAGAACGCGCTGCGCGTGGCCAATTTGGACGTCTAGACGTCCGTAGCGCACAAACCGGTATTGTGCGTCGCAACACGCGTCGCGCGTCTGCATGCTTGTGCCTGTCGCAGGCACGGCGTTACGCTCGACCGCGCAACGGTTATTATCAACGACAGCTTTCGTAGAACGGGGTGATGGCATGAAACGCTTGAACGGGATTTTGGTGGCGCTGTGCGCCGTTGGCTTCGCCTTCTCGGCGAGCACCTTCGCCAAGGATGCGAAGAAGGACGAGAACAAATATCCCAACGCCACGCGTCACGAACCCAAGGCGTCGATGTCCTCGGGCGACCAGACCGCGCTGAACAAGGCGGCCGACCTGCTCAACGACGGCAAGGACAGCGAAGCGCAGACCTACGTCGAGAAGGTTCTCTCCGGCGGCAAGGCCAGCCCCTATGCGCAGGCGTTCGCGCATCGGCTTCTCGGCGGCATCTACGAGAACGCCGACAAGGCGGACAACGCCATCGGCGAATACAAGCAGGCGATTGCACTCGACGCGCTGCCGAACAACCAGCAGTTCGATCTCATCTACCGGCTCGGCTACACCCAGCTGCAGAACGAAAAATACCAGGACGCGCTGGCCACGCTTGCCGACTGGGAAAAGCAGACGGGCATGCAGACCGCCGACGAGCTCGCGCTCAAGGCCAACGCGTATTACCGCGTCGACCAATTCCAGCAAGCCATCGACACGATGAAGCAGGCGATCGCCAAGAGCGACAAGCCCAATGACAGCTGGTCGCAGATCCTCATGGGCAGCTACTTCGAGCTCAACCAGTACGACGAAGCCGCGAAGATCGTGCAGGCGCAGCTGCAGAAGAATCCCACCGACAAGAAGATGACCAACCAGCTCGCGCAGATCTACATCCAGGCCGACAAGCCGGATCAGGCGCTGGCCGTGATGACCAAGGCGAAGACCGACGGCCTCGTCACCACCAGCGACGATTACGTGCAGCTTGCCAAACTGTATTCGCTGGCCGACAAGCCGAAAGACGGTGCGGCGGCGCTCAAGGAAGGCTTCGCCAAGAACATCGTCCAGGGCAATTACGACAACTACAAACTCGAAGGCGACCTGTGCATGCAGGCCGAAGACGACGCCTGCGCGGTCGATGGTTACACCAAGGCCTCGCCGCTGGCGAAGGACGGCAACGTCGATTACCAGCTCGGTTACCTGAAGTTCTACGCGGGCGACTCCAAGGGTGCCGTCGACGCGATCGGTCGTGCGATTGGCAAGGGCGGCCTGCGTCAGGAAGGCGAGGCCTACCTGCTGCGCGGCGATGCCGAGAACGATCTCGGCCAGACTGCCGCCGCGAGCGCGGACTGGCAGAAGGCCGCGGGCTATCCGAGCGCGAAGGCGATGGCCGAGCAGCGCCTCAAGGCGCTCAAGAGCGGCGTCAAGGTGCACGCAGCCAAGAAGAAATGACCCCGTCGCGCGACACGTTGCGTTGAACGTGTCGCGCGAAAGAAAAACATGACCGCAACGCCCGCGGCATGGCGCCAATTGCGCAAAAAAGGTCGCTCCACCCGCTTGTCGGACTGGTGCGCGGTGTTGTACCGTGTCGGACTCGCGTTTTTTCGCCTCGGCATCGCGGCGACCGAAGCCGGGCGCCGCGGGGGCGGCCGCACAGACTCAATCTCGTTGGTCAATACTGATGGCAGATACTTCCCAATCTGGCGGCAACCGCTTCAGTTGGCAGCGCGTCACCGCGTTCACGTGCGCGTTCGCGCTGCATGCGTTCGCCTTCGCGATGATGATGGCACCCGTCGCGCCGCCGCCGACAAAAGACAAGACGGTCGACAAGAAGGTGATGGTCGAGTTCATCGAACCGCCGCCGCCGCCGCCGCCACCGCCGCCACCGCCGCCGGAGCCGCCGAAAAAGCCGCCGCCGAAGGTGATCCAGAAGGTGCAGCCGCCGCCGAAGGCGCCGCCGCCGCCGCCGGCACCGCCGGTCGTGGAGGAGCAGACGCCGATGTCGGTGCCCGCGCCGCCGCCGGCTCCGCCTGCGCCGCCGCCGCCGCCCGCGGACATCGCGCCGAGCGAAAACATCAGCTACCGTAAGATGCGTCCGCCGCGGTATCCGCCGCAGGCAGCGCGTCAGCACCAAACTGGCAAGGTCATCCTGAAAGTGTTGGTCGGTGTCGATGGAAGCCCGGTGGAAGTCACCGTCGAGAAGACCAGTGGATCGCGTCTGCTCGACCAGGCTGCAATCGATGCGGTAAAGACCTGGAAATTCAATCCGGGTTCGAAGGGTGGCAAGCCCGCACAGGGTTATGCTTTGGTTCCGATTGACTTCACTTTGACCGAATAAGGTAGCGCCATGCAGCAAGATGCCTCTCAGACCCCCGCAGCGGCTCAGCCTGCTGTCGTTCCCGGCAGCGGCGGCAACGCCGCGGCCATGAGCCAGATGGGTTTCCACGATCTCATCCAGAACTTCGACGCTCTGGGCTGGATCGTCTTCATCACGCTCTGCGTGATGTCGCTGTCGTCCATCTATTTCATCGTCGCCAACTTCCTGCGCAACAGCATGATCCGCGCGCGCATGGAGAAAGTGATCGGTACGTTCTGGGACACGCCTTCGGCGCAGGACGCCGTGCGCTTCCTCGAGGACCAGCCGCGTGGCGAACCGTTCTCGAAGATCGCGCTCGACGCCGCCCAGGCCGCCGCGCACCACCAGCGCAACGAAGGCAGCCGCCTCGTCGAAGCCCTCAACCGCTCCGAGTTCATCGACCGCTCGCTGCGCCAGGCCGTCGCCCGCGAAAGCCTGCGCCTCGAAGGCGGCATGACGGTGCTCGCCACGGTCGGTTCGTCCGCGCCGTTCGTCGGCCTGCTCGGTACCGTGTGGGGCATCTACCACGCGCTGATCAAGATCGCCGCGTCGGGCAACGCCTCGATGGAAGCCGTCGCCGGCCCGGTCGGTGAAGCGCTGATCATGACCGCGTTCGGTCTGTTCGTCGCGATTCCCGCGGTGCTCGCGTACAACTTCTTCGTGCGCCAGAACCGCGTCATCTACGCTCGTTTCGACGAGTTCGCGCATGACCTGCACGATTTCTTCGCGACGGGTTCGCGCGTAGAAGCCGGCGTCGCCCCGGTCGCAGCGAGGAAGTAAGCCATGGCAATGAGCGCAGGTGGTTCGGGCGGTGGCCCGATGGCGGAAATCAACGTCACGCCGCTCGTCGACGTGATGCTGGTGCTGCTGATCATCTTCATGATCACGGCGCCGTTGATGTCGCACAAGATCCGGATCGACCTGCCGCAGGCCAATCCGAACACGGTGGAAACCACGCCGCCGGAGCCGATCGATCTCGCGATCAAGGAAAACGGCGACCTGTTCTGGAACGACGAGCCGGTCACCGACGCGATCCTGCAGGCGCAGTTGCGCGTCGCGGCGCAGAAGAGTCCGCAGCCCGAGCTGCAGATCCGCGCCGACAAGCCGACGCAGTGGCAGAAGATCGCCACGGTCATGGCGGAAGCCAAGAGCGCGGGTATGGTCAAGCTCGGCTTCATGACCACGGGCGGCAACGACCAGTAATCGCGGTCATCGGCAGCACAGTCAAACGGCGCCCTCGTGGCGCCGTTTTTCTTTGCGCGGGCCATTTGTTGTGCGATCTATGGCGCGGGCGTAGGCTGGTGGCGCGGGTTCACCACCACGGGAGAACGTCGATGAGCGCCACCCTTCGCTTCCACGCGTCGAACGAGCAGGCCGAAATCAACGTCACGCCGCTCATCGACGTGCTGCTCGCATTGGTCGTCATCCTCATGATCGCCGCGCCGCTGACGATGAAGAAGCTCGGCGTGCCGCTGGCCGGCGACCACGAAACCGCGCCGCCGTCGCGCACGGCGACGCTATCGGTGCTTTCGACCGGCGAACTCTTCCTCGACGGCAACGCCATCAATCGCGCTCAACTCGGCGCGACATTGGAGACGTGGGCGCATTCCCCGCAACCGCCTGCGCTCGACATCCGCGCCGATCGCGAGACGAGCTACGACAAGGTTGCCTCCACGCTCGCCATCGCGCAGCGCAGCGGACTCGCCGCGATTCGCGTCCAGGGAACCGGCGCCGACTGACAGGGACGCAGGCGCCGCGGTCGAGACGACGGCGGCGCTCGTCTCAGCGATCTGGGAAATCGAAACCAGCCGCGCGCGCCAGCGCAAGCTGCGTGTCGACGTCGTTGACCTGAATCATCAGATGTCCGTTCGTCGTCGTGCCATTCCAGCCCATGTACGTGCGACCGCCATTGTCGTCGAGTGCGACGACCTGCTTGCCATCGCGCAGCATGGGTGTGAGCGTCACGTGGCGCGAGGATCCATCCGACAACGTGATCGTCGTTTCGTAGCGACCGCGAAATTCCTTTCCGAACACGAAGTTCTTGCGGATTTCATCGATCGAAACGATGAAACGCTTCTGCGACGGGTCGACCTGCGTATCAGCGCTTTTGGCCGCAACCGCCGGAAGATTCGCGACCAGCGCGCCCAAACCGAAGCCGGCAGCAAGCAGGCCCAAACGGCCAATCCACGCATTCATGTTTTCTTCTCCGGCGGGTAGATGATTCCGCGTGCAGGAAGCGGCGCGGACATCCGATGGACCAAAGTCGACGCCGATGGGTTCCGTGACTCTATCGCGGGTTTGCAAAAGACTCGCAAATCGCCAGATACGCGTTCACCGTCGGCGCGAGTCCCTCGTACAGCGCTTCGCTGATCAACGCATGGCCGATCGACACTTCGGCCAGGAACGGGATCGCGTGCACGAGCGTGCCGAGGTTTTTCCGATCGAGGTCGTGGCCCGCGTTGACGCCGAGCCCCGCCGCGCGGGCACGCCCGGCGGTGCGCACGCAATCGGCGAGCGCTGAATCGAAATCGCCGCTCGCGAACGCACGCGCATAAGCTTCGGTGTAAATCTCGATGCGGTCGGCGCCGATGTCGGCGGCGCGTTCGACATCGCGCACGTCGGGATCGACGAACAGGCTGACGCGGCAGCCGAGCGATTTCAGTTCGCGTACGAGCGGCGCGAGGCGCTCGCCGTCGCGCGCAAGATCGAACCCGTGGTCGGACGTGAGTTGCGCATCGCTGTCGGGTACGAGTGTTGCCTGCGTCGGGCGGGTGCGACGCACGAGCTCGACGAAACCGGGATACCCGTCGCGCGGCGGCGCGAAGGGATTGCCTTCGATGTTGAACTCGACTGCGTGCGCAGGAAATGAGCCGCTGGATGCTGCCGCACGATGGAGCAAATCCAATTCCGCGGCGATGCGAAAAACATCATCGCTGCGAATGTGTCGTTGATCCGGTCGCGGATGCACGGTGATGCCATGTGCGCCCGCCGCGATCGCAACGCGAGCGGCTTCGACGGGATCGGGCAAGCCATGTCCGCGCGAATTGCGCAGCACGGCGATCTTGTTGACGTTGACACTGAGCGCGGTCATTCACCGATGATCGCGCAGGCGATCCAAGCTGTCGACGGCCATGGCCGATCGGACGCGCGCGGCAGGCAAGCTCGCAATGCGCGGATGACGAGCCACCGTTCAAGCGTCGCTGTCACTTCATCCGATAGACACAACCGCTCAGCGGCAACGCTCGTCCGCCGTCTTCCACACCACCGGATCCCAGTACGCCGCGTGCTGCCATTCGCGCTGCTTGTCTGCATTGAGGCGCGCGGCGACGAGCAGTGTCGTGTTGGGCGGCACGTCTACCTGCAGGGTCTTGGAGCCGGTCGGCGAACCCGCCTGGCGTTGGCGATCGTTGAACGACAGGTAGCGCGCGTCGATGCGTTCGCCGACTTCGAGCGTGTGCGCGCCTGCGCTGACGCGGAACACGTGCGAGGTCGTCGGGCCGGCCGCGCGTCCGTCGATGCTCAGCACGCGCGCGCCGTGCAACTGCTGCTGGCGCGGTGCGACGTCGAAATCGCTGATGCGGCCGCAGGCGTCGGCTTCCGCCGACGTCGCGTTCGTGGAAGAAGTCGACGACGACGCATCGCCGATGATCAGGCGCATCGGCGGTAACCGTCGACTCGTCACGACGCCATGCAACGTCAAAGGCTGGCCATCGCGAACGACGTCGAGCGACACGCTCGCGCTTTCCGGCAGCGCATCGACGATGCGACGCAATTCCATCGCCGCGCGCTCGCGCTGCGCGAGACTCGCAGTGTTGACCGCGACGATGAGATCGCCGCCGCGCACACCCATCTTCTGCGCTTGTTCGCCAGGCGTCACGCCGAGCACGCGCACGCCGTCGCGGCGATCGCTTGCGCTGTCGATGAGCAGGCCGAGATCGCTCACGCGCTGCGCGGGCACCGCGACATCCAGATGCACCTGATCCACCGATGCATTGCCGAACGCACCGCTTTCGGCGAGCGTCGCCACCGTGGCGCGCAGCTCCGCCGCGAGTCGGGCCTTGAGCGCGGCATCGGCGTCGTTCGATGCCGCCGTCGCCGCGTCCTGCGCATTCGCCGCTGCGCTGGAAGCCGCGATCACCAGCGCCACCGCGCAAAGCCGCGCGATAAATCCGATGGCGTGAAAAGAATCAGTCATGGTTCGTCCCGTTTCGTGCCGTGCTCAAAGACGCGTCATGCCGCTGTCGTTTGCAGCGACGATGCCTTCGCTCGATACCTGGATCAACTGCCGCAGAGCGGCGTTGCGCCGTGCCCACAACGCGGACACTTCGCGCGCGTCGGCGCCGCGGTCGTAGGCCGATTGCAATTGCGCGTCGATCGCGCGCAATCGCGGCGTGACGACGGGTGCCGAACCCGAATGCATGGCTCGCTGCCATTCGAGCTCGAGTCCGCGGGATTCGACTTGCGCCGCGCTCGCCGTTTCGGCGAGCGGCGCAGTCGGCCCGCGATGCACGAGCATCACCGCAACCAGCGCAAGCGATGCAGCCAGCGCACCGCTGCCGACCGCGAATCGTACGCGCCGCGATTGTTGTTGTTTCGCATGCGACGCGAGGATGCGCGCGCGCAGCGCAGGATCGGGCGCGAAGGTCGGCAACGCGCTTGCGTCGAACCGCTGCGGCTTGCCGGATTCAATCATCGTCATCTTTGCCTCCGACTGTCCCGCGCACGCGCCCGTGCAGTTGCGCCAGCGCGCGCGCGAGGATCGATTTTGAATAGCTCTCGCTCTGTCCGAACCATTCGGCGAGTTCCCTGTGCGTGTAACCCTCGACTTCGTGCAGCACGACGATCGCGCGCGCACGCGGCGGCAGGCGCATGAGCAGCGACCACGCGTCGACGCGATCCTCGGCGTCGTCCGTCGCCGCGCCGAACGTCGACAGCGCTTCGTCTTCGACATCGACGAAACGCTGTCGCCCGCGCAGCGTGTCGATCGTCGCGTTGGTGACCATGCGCTTGAGCCACGCGCCGAACGGCGCATCGCCGCGGAATCCGCGCAGCCCGGTGATGAGCCGCACGAACACGTCGTGGACGATGTCCTGCGCCGCACTCGGCTCGCCGAGGATGCGCAGCGCGAGGTTGTAGCAGGCGACGCCGTAGCGGTCGTAGATCGCCGCGAACGCGTTCGCGTCGCCGCGCCGGGCGCGCTGCAACGTGACCTCGTCGAGGATCTGCGCAAAGCCGATGGGCGATGACTCCACGCGCTGGCTGTTGCCGTCCGCCATGATGTGTTCAGGACGATGCGGCGCGGCGAATCGTCGCGGCGGCGTCACGGCGTCCACGCGAACGCGCGCACGCGGTGCGGCGCGCCGTGCCAGGCGAGGCAGCCGACGAGGCGTTCGCCGATCGCGAACCGATGCAGGCGCCAATCGACCGCCGCGCCCGCTTCGCCGGCGATGTCGCGCAGGCCGTGCACGTCGCCGTTCGCATCGAGCGCGAATTCCAGTCGTGCCAAGCCGAACGACAGGCCGCCGCCGATTGCCTTCAGCACCGCTTCCTTGTGCGTCCACAAGCGCAGGAATGCGGCCTGCCGACGTGATTCGGGCAGGCTGGCGAGCGCGTCGGCTTCGCTCGCGCAGAAGAAGCGGCGCGCGATCTCCGGCGACATCGCACGGCGATGCAGGCGTTCGATGTCGACGCCGAGCGCCTGCCCGCGCGCGATGGCGATGACGATGTCGTCGCCGGCATGGCTGAGGTTGAACTCGATGTCGCCGATCGAATGCGCGAACGGCTTTCCGTGCGTGCCGTTGCCGATTTCGAATTCGGCACGGCCTGCGTATGCGCCGAGCAGCTCGCGCAGCAGCGCTCGCGCATGCGCGCGTGTGCCGTGCGCGTCGGCCGATTGCGCGTGCCAGAGATGGATTTCCGCGTCGGCCAGCGTCGGCACGTCGCCGCGCGGAACGAAGTCGGAATCGGAAAGAACGTCCATGGCGGCATGCTACCGCCACGCGATGCGCACAAAGAAAAAAGCCGGCTTGCGCCGGCTTTTTCCTGGAACGCGATCAGGCGCGTTTGATGAGCCCGATCAGGAACAGCAGGATCACGGCGCCGATCAGTGCGTTGATGATCGCGGCAACGATGCCGCCGCCAATAGCAAGTCCAACCATCGGCAGCAGCCAACCCGCCAGGAACGCACCGATGATGCCGACCACGATGTTGCCGACCAAACCAAATCCGTGGCCCTTGACGATCTGACCGGCCAGCCAGCCGGCGACTGCGCCTACGATCAGGAAGATAATCAGAGATTCGATGCCCACGGCAGCCTCCCTCCTCGATGTCGCCCAGTGCGACGCACCGATTGTGGGGTAGCGCTGCCGTCAAAGCATGATGCGCCGCGGCGGCGGCCGTTCAGCGATCGAGCTTCATTTCCGATGCGTTCGACGCGCCGGTCGCGCCGGGACCGGGCGCTTTGGCGACGCGGCGCGGGCTCATCGCGGCGAGATGTTCGACCGAGGCCATCGACGTGTCCGGTCGCGATACCGAGGAAATACGCTCGGCAGCGAGCGAAAAAATGAAACCGATGAAGGCGACGATGCCGAGCAGCAACGCGATGCCGAGCAGCGCCGCGCTCTTCGTCGTGAACACGATGATCAAACAGAGTATGGTCAAGCCGAGCAGGATCCAGCGCAGCATGGTCCACCAAAGCGACGTGAAAACTTTTGTCACGCTAGCAGAAACGCCCGGCCGGACGCAGTGCCGCCGGTCGGCGCGACGCTGCCGTTCGCAGCGCCTTATGTGTCGTCCGAGGATTCGATGAACCCGCTTTCCGAACTCGCGCTCGCCGGCGGCCTCGCCTGGGGCAGCGGCATCCGTCTCTATGCGACGCTGCTCATCGTCGGCCTGCTCGGCCACTTCGGTTATCTGCATCTGCCGCCGGCGCTCGTCGTGTTGCAGCATCCGTGGGTGCTCGGCGCGGCGGCGGTGATGACGGTCGGTGAATTCCTCGCCGACAAGGTGCCGGCATTCGATTCGGTGTGGGACGCCGTGCACACGTTCATCCGCATCCCGGCCGGCGCGATCCTCGCCTGGGGCGCGATGGGCGATGCGACGCCGGCCGCGCAGATGGCCGCGGCGATCGTCGGTGGCGTCGTCGCCGGCGGCACGCATCTGGCGAAGGCCGGCACGCGCGCGGCGATCAACACGTCGCCCGAACCATTCACGAATTGGACCGCGAGCGCGGGCGAGGACGGCCTCGTGCTCGGTGGACTGTGGCTCGCGATCGCGCATCCGGCGGCGTTGCCCGCGCGACGCGGCTGACGCGTACCGCGAGTCAGCGTTCCGACGGCCCCGATTCGCTGCCGTCGCCGCGCCGCGCGAAAAGATCCGGCCGCAGCACGTCGAGGAACGCGCGCGCTTCCGCGCCGAGCACCTTGCCCTTGCGCACGATCACGCCGTAGCTGCGGCGCGGGAACAGAGCGCGCAGGTTGCGCACGGCGAGCCGCGTGTGGTCGCCGTCCTCGATGCACATGCCGGTGACGATCGAGATGCCCAACCCCTGCGCGACGTAGCGCTTGATGACGTCCCAGCCACCGACTTCTATGGCGACGTGGAACGGCACCTTGCGCTGCTGGAACACGAGGTCGACCAGCTGGAACGTCGTCTGCCGTTGCGGCGGCAGGATCAGCCCGTACTCCGACAAATCCTCGAGCCGAACCTCGGCCAATTGCGCAAGTGGATGATCGAGGGGCGTGATCAGCATCGGGTCGAACGTCTGCAGCGGTTCGTAGTTGAGGTCGTTCGGCACGTCGAGCAGCGAGCCGACGGCGAGATCGACCTGGTCGGCGCGCAGTTGTGCGATGCCGTCGCTGCCGACCACGCTGCGCAGTTGCAGGTGGACGTCGGGATGTCGCCGCCGGAACGCGGCGACGTACGGCGGCAACAGGTATTGCCCCGTCGACGCGCCCGCGGCGATGCGCAATTCGCCGCCGGACAGGCCTTCGCAGCGCGCATGGAAACGCCGATCGAGGCTTTCCAGTCCGTCGACGAGCGGCAGCGCGAGTTCGTACAGCGCCTGACCCTCGCGCGTGGGCGCGACGCGGCGGCGGCGGCGCTCGATCAGCGCGACACCGAGCTCGTCCTCGAGCGCGCGCAATTGCAGGCTGATCGACGGCTGCGACAGGAACAGCGCTTCGGCCGCGCGCGACAGCGTGCCGAGCTTGACGATCATGCAGAACGCGCGCAGCTGCTTGAGCCGGCTGCCCTTGTAGTAGAACCGCGGCGCAGCATGGTCTTCGTCGCGCGGATTGCGGCGCGTCGCCGGCTTTCGTGGCGTCTTTCTCGTTTTCTGTCCGGTTTTATCCATGTCGATCAAAAGGATACATGATATTGAATTAGCCAATGTATCTCATTGAATCGTTTGTTTTGTCAAAGCGTGATTCGGATGCCTAGGATTGCCGCACAGCACCACGGATTCCGTCATGGCCCAGCCCGCGCTTGTTCCCCCGCTTTCCGACGTTCGCGTCCTCGGCCCGGTTCCGCCCATGGCGCCCAGCTTGCTCGACGACCGCGCGCTGGCGTTCCTCGCCGACCTGCATCGCCGTTTCGACGGCACGCGCCGTGCGCTGCTCAACCGTCGCCGCGAGCGTCAGGCGCGCTTCGATGCGGGCGAACTGCCGGGTTTCCGCGCCGACTCGCAAGCGATCCGCGACGCCGACTGGACGGTCGCACCGATCCCCGCCGCCCTGCTCGATCGCCGCGTCGAGATCACCGGCCCGGTCGACCGCAAGATGATCATCAACGCGCTCAACTCGGGCGCGAAGGTGTTCATGGCCGACTTCGAGGATTCGACCGCGCCGACCTTCGCCAACCTGCTCGATGGCCAGTTCAACCTGCGCGATGCGGTCGCCGGGCGCATCGAATACACCTCGCCCGAGGGCAAGCACTACGCGGTCGGCGCCGATCCCGCCGTGCTCATGGTGCGGCCGCGCGGCTGGCATTTGCCGGAGTCGCACGTCGAGGTCGACGGGGAAGCGATGGCCGGTGCGCTGTTCGACTTCGGCCTGTTCGCTTTCCACAACGCGCAAGCGCTGCATGCGCGCGATCGCGGTCCGTATTTCTATCTGCCCAAGCTCGAAAGCAGCGAAGAAGCTGCACTGTGGAACGAGGTCATGCGTCATGCGGAAGACGCGCTCGATCTGCCGCGCGGCGCGATGAAGGCGACCGTGCTCATCGAAACGCTGCCCGCCGTGTTCGAGATGGACGAGATTTTGCACGCGCTGCGCGAACGCATCGTCGGCCTCAACTGCGGACGCTGGGATTACATCTTTTCCTACATCAAGACGCTGCGCGCGCACGCCGACCGCGTGTTGCCCGAGCGCGGCCAGGTCGTCATGACCGTGCCGTTCCTCAAGGCGTATTCGGAGTTGCTCATCAAGACCTGCCACCGCCGCGGCGCGTTCGCGATGGGCGGCATGGCCGCGCAGATTCCGATCAACCACGACGCAGCCGCGAACGACGCCGCGCTCGCCAAAGTGCGCGCCGACAAGCTGCGCGAAGTCACCGCCGGTCACGACGGCACCTGGGTCGCGCACCCCGCGCTCGTGCGCGTAGCGCGCGAGGTGTTCGACACGCACATGCCGACGCCGAACCAGGTGCACGTGCTGCGTGAGGACGTCGTCGCCGATCGCGACACGCTGATCGCACCGAGCGCGGGCACGATCACGCGCGCCGGTTTCGCCGCGAACATCGAAATCTGCCTGCGCTATCTCGCCGCGTGGCTCGACGGCCAGGGCTGCGTGCCGATCCATCACCTCATGGAAGACGCCGCAACCGCCGAGATTTCGCGGGCGCAGTTGTGGCAGTGGCTGCACGTCGCGGTCGAACCGCGCTTCGACGATGGCGGTTCCATCGACTTCGCCACGTTCGCCACCGAACTCGCCGCCACACGCGCGCGCCTGTCCGCGACTGCGATGCCGGGCCAGGCGCGCGTCGATGACGCCGCCGACCTGCTCGACGCGCTGACCCGCGCCGGTTCGCTCGCCGATTTCCTCACGCTGGCCGCTTATCGCCAGCTGTAGTCGTTTGTTCCCGCAACACCGTCGCCGATCGCTGCACTCCACACCTACGTCCACGAGGATTGCCATGAAGACGTCATTGCCCACCGCCGAACAGCTCCGCCACGACTGGAACACGAACCCGCGCTGGGCCGGCGTCACGCGCAACTACAGCGCCGAAGACGTCGTGCGCTTGCGCGGCACCGTGCACGTCGAGCATTCGCTGGCGCGGCTCGGCGCGGAAAAACTGTGGAACTCGCTGCAGCGCGAAGATTTCGTAAACGCGCTCGGCGCGCTCACCGGCAATCAGGCGATGCAGCAGGTCAAGGCCGGCTTGAAGGCGATTTATCTCTCCGGCTGGCAGGTTGCCGCCGACGCGAATCTGGCCGGGCAGATGTATCCCGACCAGTCGCTGTATCCGGCCGACTCGGTGCCGGCGGTCGTCCGCCGCATCAACAACACGCTGCTGCGCGCCGACCAGATCGCGCATGCCGAAGGCGACGACAGCGTCGACTACTTGCAGCCGATCGTCGCCGATGCGGAAGCCGGTTTCGGCGGCGTGCTCAACGCGTTCGAACTCATGAAGGCCATGATCGATGCCGGCGCGGCCGGCGTGCATTTCGAGGATCAGCTGGCGTCGGTGAAGAAGTGCGGCCACATGGGCGGCAAGGTGCTCGTGCCCACGCGCGAGGCGGTCGAAAAACTCAACGCCGCGCGCCTCGCCGCCGACGTGCTCGGCGTGCCGACGTTGATCGTCGCGCGCACCGATGCCGAAGCCGCCGACCTGCTCACCAGCGACGTCGACGACAACGACCGCCCGTTTGCGACCGGCGAGCGCACGGTGGAAGGCTTCTTCAAGACGAAGAACGGCCTCGATCAGGCCATCTCGCGCGGCCTGGCGTATGCGCCGTACGCGGATCTGGTCTGGTGCGAAACCGGCAAGCCCGATCTCAAGTTCGCGCGCGCCTTCGCCGAGGCGATCCACGCGAAATATCCCGGCAAGCTGCTCGCCTACAACTGCTCGCCGAGCTTCAACTGGAAGAAGAACCTCGACGACGCGACCATCGCGACATTCCAGAAGGAACTCGCCGCGATGGGCTACAAGTTCCAGTTCATCACGCTCGCCGGCTTCCATGCACTCAACTATTCGATGTTCAACCTCGCGCACGGCTACGCGCGTCGCCAGATGAGCGCCTTCGTCGAAATGCAGGAAGCCGAATTCGCCGCCGCCGAACGCGGCTTCACCGCGGTCAAGCACCAGCGCGAAGTCGGCACCGGCTATTTCGACGCGGTCACGCAGGCGATCCAGCAGGGCCAATCGTCGACGCTCGCGCTCAAGGGTTCGACCGAGGAAGAGCAGTTCCACGGCGGCGTCGCCACCGCGCGCGCGGCCTGAGTTGCCTGGATGCAGTCCGGCTCCGGGCGCTGTGCCGGAGCCGGCGTTCGGAACAGCCGAGGACGCGATGCCTGTCCTCGACCAGCGAATCGGTTAGGATCGGGCGGCAGGTGCAAAAGGGGAAGGAAACAGCGTGTCTGCCACCGAATCCGCCGCGCCGCCACAAGCGCGGCGACTGCCGCGTCATCTCTCCGAAGCCGAAGCCGCGCTGTTCGCCCGCAACGGCGTCGGCCGCGACGTGCGGCCGGGCGACATCATCTTTCGCCGCGGCGAGCTCGGCCGCGCCATGTTCGTCATCGAGGAAGGCGAAGTCCGCCTCGAATTCGGCGATGGGCTGCCCGACAAGATCATCGGCCCGCGCGAATACTTCGGAGAACTCGTGCTGTTCATCGGCAGCCACACGCGCGTCGCCAACGCGGTCGCGATCGGCTCGGTCGCGTTGCGCATCGTCGACCAGGACGCCTTCGACGCGCTCGTGGAAAGCGATCCGGCGATCCTCGCGCAGTTCATGCGCCGCTCGTTTTCCTATCTCGTCGCCAGCGAGCAGCAGTTGATCCAGCGCCTCAAGCGCCGCAACGAAGACCTCATGGTCACGCTCGACTCGCTGCAGCACGCGCGCTCGCAGCTGTCCGTCGCGCAACAACTGGTCAGCACCGACGAACTTTCCGGCTTGTGCAACCGACGCGGCCTGTACCGCTTCCTCGACCACCTCGAGGAGCAACGCCTGCCCGGCACCGTGCTCGCGTTGCTGCTCGTCGACCTTGATCGCTTCAAGCTCATCAACGACCGTCACGGCCATCTCGTCGGCGACCAGGTGCTGCGCGCCATCGCCGAGGAAGTGCAGAACGCCGCCTCGATCGCCGACATGCCCTGCCGCCTCGGCGGCGACGAATTCGCGTTGCTCATGCAGGTCACCGGCGAGGACGAACTCATCGCCCGCGCGACCCAGGTCGTGCACGCGATCCGCGCGCTGCGCTTCCCGACCGGCAATGGCGAACTCACAGTCACGGTCAGCGTCGGCGGCCGCCTATGCGCTGCCGATGCGGGCTGGGCGGCCTGGTACAGCGACGTCGACGCCGCGCTCTATCAAGCCAAGGGCCGCGGTGGCGACAGCTGCTGCATCGCCGACCACCACGTCTGACACCATCCGTCCTTACATTTCTGGCCCTGCCCGGGTCGCTAGAAAGCGCGCCAAGCCCGTAGCACAATCGACGGCGGTCCGCACCGGGGGAGGGCAATCGCCATGACGGCATTCGCGAACGCGGCGTCGACGACGCCGTTGCTGCGCACACTCGTGCTCTGCGACCTCGCAGACTCCACCGCGCTGACCGAACGGCTCGGCGACCGCGACGCCGCGGATCTGTTCCGCCGCCACGACCGCCTCGTGCGCGACCTGCTCCCGCACCACGCCGGCCGCGAGATCGACAAGACCGACGGCTTCCTGCTCGTCTTCGAACGGCCCGTGCAAGCCGTTGCCTTCGCGCTCGCCTACCAGCGCCAACTCGCCGAACTCGCCGCGGAACGCAAACTGCCGCTCGCCGCGCGCGTCGGCATCCACTTCGGCGACGTCGTGGTCTGGGAGAACGACCGCGACGACGTCGAACGCGGCGCCAAGCCGACCGAAGTGGAAGGCCTCGTCAAACCCGTCACCGCGCGCCTCGCCCAACTCGCCCTGCCCGGCCAGATCCTGCTTTCCGGCACCGCTTACGACATCGCGCACCGCGCGCAAGGCGAACTCGGCGCCCAGCTCGGCAACGTGCGCTGGCTTGCGCATGGCCGCTACCGCTTCAAGGGCGTGCCCGATCCGGTACCCGTGTTCGAAGTCGGCGAGGAAGGCATTGCTCCGCTCAAGCCGCCGCCGTGGTCGAGCAAAGCCCACCGCGAAGTGCCGTTCTGGCGCCGCCCCGCCATGCTCGCCGCGGAACTTGGGCTGCTCGCCGTCGCCATCGCCGTGCCGGCCATCTACCTGCTCAAACCCGCGCCGGCCATCGCCTTCGCCAACCGCGACTGGGTCGTCGTCGGCGATCTGAAAAACCTCACCGGCGAATCGAAGTTCGACGAATCGCTGCAGACCGCGTTCCGCATCGGCCTGGAGCAGTCGCGCTACGTCAACGTCATGTCCGACCTCAAGGCGCGCGAGACGCTCAAGCTCATGCAGCGCGACCCGGACAAGACGCCGATCGACCGCGGCGTCGGCGCCGAGATCGCCCTGCGCGACAGCGCGCGTGCGCTGATCCTGCCCACCGTTGCGGAAATCGGCGGCCGCGTGCGCGTCACCGCGGAAGTGATCGATCCCAAGTCGCAGGCGACGGTGTATTCCGAATCCGCCGACGGCATCGGCGAGGATTCCGTGCTGCCCTCGCTCGACAAGGTCAACCAGCAATTGCGCGTGCGGCTTGGCGAGGCGTTGGCGACGACTTCGACGGAATCGCGGCCTTTGGAGAAGGTGGCGACGAAAAACCTGGACGCTCTGCGCGCGTATTCGATGGGTCTGAGGGCATACAACCGGAACGACATGGAAGAAGCCGCGCAGATGTTCCGGCAGGCGCTCAACCTCGACCCGGAATTTGCGTTGGCAAGGCTTGGACTCGCTCGAATCGCGACGAGCGCTGGGCGAACGGCCGAAGCAATCCAGGAGCTTGATGCCGCAATGATGTTCCGGCAAAACCTGGCGCCCAAGGAAGCGCTCTTCGTGGAAGCGATGCGCGCCAACTACGACCAACCGCTGGCCGCCTTGAACAAGTGGAAGATGCTGACGAAGTTGTATCCGGATTTTCTCTCGGCAAAGTCAGCGTACGCGTACTTTGTCTGGCAACAGGCAAATCGATATGACGAAGCCATCGAAAATGCGGAGGCGGCGATCTCCCCTCACAATGCAAACGGCACGGCCAGTCGCTATTTGTTGGGAACGCTCTACCTGGGCAACGAACGCTATGAAGATGCCCTTCAGCAATTCAAAGAGGTGAATGCCGTACCGGGCACCCCGGTCATGTTTTACGCTGCGGCCCACGCTGCGCAACGGCAGTTCAGCCGCGTTGGATCGCTGCTCAGTCAGGAGAGCCGGACCTCGACTGACACAGTACCGACAAGATTCCGAGCATCGATCGCCATGGATCGAGGTGATTGGATCGAAGCGCGAGATGTGCTGCGACGCGCTAGTTCTCTAACTGGAAACACCCCGGAAGCCAAAGTCTTGTTGGATCTGCCGGATTTCAGCTTGGCGTCATTGGCTGGAAGAAGCGCAAAGCTTTCTGATACGGGTCGGACGTTGCTGAATGGCATCAGGGCTCTTCCTGCAAACGCCGGCGACGGGGATGGCGCCCAACAGAAATTCTTTGCGGCAGCGCTGGCTTACCTTGCGGCTCGGATAGATGACGTGGAGCTGGCGCACGCCGCTTTGAGTGTCGCGAGTTCGCGCGCCAATGATCCCGGATACCCCGTTGTTGCGGGCATGACGAACATCGCGAAGGCGGAGTTGTCTCGCGCAGAGCATCAGCCTTCCATTGCGATTGCCGCGTTGTCAAAACAGATCGACGGCACCGAACTTTACGTCGCCCATGTTGCGCTGATGGACGCTTACGCCGCGAACGGGGAAGCATCAAAGGCTATGGACGAGGCGAAATGGCTTGCGCGACGGCGCGGCAGAGCCTATTCCGAGTTCGGCATGGAGTGGGTCATGATGCCCTTCAACGTCGCACAATCCGATTTGGCGTTGCTTCGCCAGTCGGAACTGGCGACCGCGTCCGGCCAAGGGGAACTCTCACAGCGTTTGCTACGAGAGTTCGTCAATGTTTGGCCTAATGGGCAGAAGCTTCCGTTCGTTGCTTCAACTGCAAAGCACGATTGAAGCGGTCTTCAGAGTTTCAAGGTGGGAACCCACATCGTGAGGCAGGCGTGTGCGCCTTCTTTCGCCAGCGTGCTTGCCGCGTCTCTAAGCGCCTTTGCGT
This sequence comes from Pseudomonadota bacterium, assembly GCA_029779475.1. Taxonomy (GTDB): domain Bacteria; phylum Pseudomonadota; class Gammaproteobacteria; order Xanthomonadales; family Rhodanobacteraceae; genus Dokdonella_A. Next base: position 31,901 of record JAKPAN010000150.1, on the reverse strand, counting down.
CGGCGAGATCGGTGACGGGAGCGAGACATGCCGGATCGAGATTGACGATCGTCTCGGCCGGAACCCCCAACTCCAGAAGCGCCGCAGCCGGCTTCTCGGTGAAGCGCTGACGGAACGCGTCGTTGGAGGTCAGTTCCTTGAGCAGGGCGATTCCCTGCGCTTTCGTAAGAGTGGCGTGTGCCATGTCGATCCCCCTGAAGATCTGCGGCTTGTCGGCGAACCTGATGGTCGCGAAACGGATCGTAGCCCAACTCGCGACGATGCGATGGATCGCTTGAACGGCCCAACCGGGCGGAAGTGCTGGCCGCCGCGGAGCGTGCAATCGACGAAATCGCGAGGTATCGGGTGAAAATCCGTAGATGCAGCTTCATCACGATCGAATCGCGCGAACGTACTGAATTTGACTTGTTCGATCTATCGCAGGGAGGAACCGGTCTTTCCGCGATTCAAGAATGGATCGCCATGGCGCCGCATGCGCGGGGCGAACAGGTCGTATCGCATCAGGAGTTGCGAATACTCGGTACGGTGTCAGCCAAGCACTGGAGAAATTTGAGCGAGTTATCGTCTATCCATTCCCGTGAAATTCTGGACGCACTCATCGACAAGGAATTGCTCATCGTCGAAGGCACCTTGATTGACGAGAGAGATCGGGCTGTCGAGAGAACGCACTGGTATCCGGCCGCCGCCGCAGTTCACTACAGTTCTCGATGGCAGGGCGTGGACACGGAAAAGGCCCGGCAACAATTCTCGGAATTTGCCGGCGGTGGTCTGATCGAAAATCTGGATTCGCCGCCGCCACCGGTCGTGGAACGATGCTCGCCCGTCCAGCGCCGGTATCTTCATCGCGCATCGCTACCCACGCCGTTGGATCGGCTGTTGGAGGCTCGTGTTACTTGCAGAAACTTCGCTTCGACGGCTAGCCTTTCCTTCGAGGCGTTTTCGTCGGTGATTTTTCGCGCATTCGGCGCCCGTGCGGTCGATGAACATGCGTCTGGAATAAAACTTCTGAAAAAGGGCGTCCCATCGGCGGGAAGCCTGCATGCCACGGAAGCCTATCTGCTTATCCAGCGAGTCGAAGGTATTGCTGTCGGGCTATATCACTACCACCCCATAGAACACGCTCTTGAACCCGTGCGACTGTGCGAGGCAAGCGAGGCGACGCTTCTGGCCAGGCGATTCGTAGCTGAGCAGGAGTACTTTTCCGATGCGCAGGTGATCGTGATTCCGACGAGCCGTTTCGCGCGCAATTTTTGGAAGTATCGGAATCATGCCAAGGCTTATCGAGCGCTGATTCTCGACATCGGCCATTTGTCGCAGACGATGTATTTGGCGGCGACCGAACTCGGCCTCGCCGCCTTCATCACCGCGGCGATCAACGAGGTGGACATCGAACAAGCGTTCGGCCTCGACCCGCTCGAAGAAGGCCCGCTCGCCGTCTGCGGCTTCGGCATCCGCGCGGCGCAAAAGAAGGAAATCGAGTTCGATCCGCTGGGTGCGGTCTGGGGCGAGGCGACGGTTTGAGCGTGCGATCCGGTCGCAGCGGATGATCGGAATCGGCGTGCCCGGAAGTGGCAGCCACCGGCACCGGAACGGGGAGAGAGGAGTCGCGACCGCTGGGGAGTATGTCGCTAACCGGACGTTCCGATGCCGGCAAAGGCCGGCCCGTTCGCGTTGCGCGGCGGCCGGCATTGGCTGACATGGAAAGCGGAGCAAGAAGCGGGCCAGTCGCCGCCGGTACGGGCTCGGACGGCCAAACCGCGCTGGGACGCCGGTTGCGCGGCGTTTCCCGCAGTTTTCGCGACATTTCCGGCTCGACATCGCGTGCGTGCATGCGACACGCGGTGTCACACCTTGCCGGACGTTTAGACGTCCTTATGCCGAATTGACGAAACACACATCGACTTTCGTCGTAGCCCGGAAGTCACTGGGCGCGCGGAAGCAGCCGCTGCAGCCAGCGCGGCTTGGCGAGCACGGTGCCGAGCTTGTCGACCTTGAGTCCGACCTTGCGCACGCCGTCGTCGTCGAGTTCTCGCGCGACGAGCGTGACCGCGCCCAGGCGCACGCGGTCGCCGACTTCGATGGTGTGTTCGAAACGCCGCGCGAAGTGTTCGGCCAGTGTCAGCGGCGCGTCGCGCGGACGGATGACGAGGCCGTAGAACTCGGCGACCTCGCCGAGGCGCACGTCGGCGTCGAAGGTGAATTCTCCGAACATTTCGCGCTCGGCTGCGCTCGCGACGTCGGGCGGCGCGAACAGCCAGTCGAGCCGATGCACGCGGCCGGGTGGCGCGAGCAGGTAGGCGTAGTCGCCGACCGCGAGCGATTGCGCGTTGGTGTCGACCATGATCTGGCCGTTGCGCACGATCATCACCAGCTGCGCCCACGCCGGCACCGCCGCGCCGCGCAGCACGGCGGCGTCCGCGGCGACGGGATAGCCGACCATTTCGCGTTCGAGCGAGCCGGGCAGGTCGAGTTCGACGCGCTGCGTAGCGAGGTCGCGGTGCGGCAGCGCGACGTCGAACAGGCGCGCGGCGACGCCGATCGTCCAGCCCTGCACGAGCAGCGAAACCAGCACGACGATGAAGGCGACATTGAAGATGAGCGCAGCGTGCGGCAGCCGCATCATCAGCGGGATCGACGCGAGGAAGATGCCGACCGCGCCGCGCAGCCCGACCCAGGCGACGAACGCGATCTCGCGTTTGCCGTAGCGGAACGGCGCCAGACACAGCGCGACCGCGACCGGTCGCCCGACGAACATGAGGAACAGCGCGATGCCGAGCGCGGGCAGCAACGAATCGCGCAGCGTATGCGGCGTGACGAGCAGGCCGAGCACGAGGAACATGACGATCTGGCACAGCCACGTCATCGCGTCGAGCACCGACAGCAGGCGCGGGAAGCCGGGCAAATTGCGGTTGCCCGCGACGACGCCGGCGACGTAGACGGCGAGGAACGCGCTGCCATCGAGCGACCCGACGACGCCGAACACGAAGATCGCCGCCGCGATCAAGAACAGCGCCGCGAGTCCGCCCGAGAGCGGCATCTTGCGCATCGCCGTCGCGATGGCGAGTCCGCCGATCGCGCCGCCGATGGCGCCGATGCCGAATTGCATGGCCAGTTCCAGCGCGATTTCGCCGCCGCCGACGCCGTGCGGTTTGGCGAGGAATTCGGCGAGCAGCGTGGTCAGCAGCACGGCGACGGGATCGTTCGCGCTCGATTCGATTTCCAGCGTCGCGTTCACGCGCGAGCGCAGTTGCAGGCCGCCAGCGCGCAGCAGGAAGAACACGGCTGCGGCGTCGGTCGAGGCGACCACCGCGCCGACGAGCAGCGCATGCACGCGATCCAGCCCGAGCAGGAAGTGCGCGACCGCACCGGTCAGCGCGGCGGTGATGAACACGCCGAGCGTGGCCAGCAGCAGCGTCGGCGCGAACACGCCACGGAAGCTCTCGCGATGGGTGCGCAGGCCGCCGTCGAACAGGATCAGCGCGAGCGCGAACGAACCGATGCGATAGGTCGCCGTCACGTCGTCGAAGGCGATGCCGCCGGGGCCATCCGTGCCGGCGAGCATGCCGAGACCGAGGAACACGAGCAGCAAGGGCGCGCCGAAACGGCGCGCGAGCACGCTCGACGCAATGCCCGCGAGGACGAGCAACGCGGCGCCTGCGAGCAGCCAGTAGGTGTGGTGGATCGTGTTCATGCGCGTCCCGGTGACGCCCCGATGATAGCCGGACGGTTTGACGCCTCGCGCATCGGGGCGGACGCATCGGCGCGGCAGCGGGCATCGCGAGCGCACCCCTTGCCGACACCGCGCTGCGTCGCCCGAGGCGACGGCCTATCCGCGATCGACGCGATCGCGCGATTCAGAAGCGCTGGAACTGGATCGCTTCCGACAAATGCGTGACGCTGATGTCGCGCGCGGCGTCGAGATCGGCGATCGAACGCGCGACACGCAACACGCGGTGGTAGGCGCGCGCGGACAGGCCGAGTTTCTCGCTGGCGCGTTCGAGCAGGCTGCGGCTGGCGGCGTCGAGCGCGCAGTCGCGTTCGGTTTCCCGATGGCCGAGCCACGCATTCGGTTTGCCTGCGCGCGCGAGCTGGCGCGCCCGTGCCGCGACCACGCGCTCGCGCACGGCTGCGCTCGACTCGCCCGGCGCGGACGCGCGCAGGTCGGCGTGCGCGACGCGCGGCATGTCGAGCTTGAGGTCGATGCGGTCGAGCAGCGGCCCGGAAATGCGCGCGCGATAGCGCATGATCGACTCGGGCGTGCAGCGGCAGCGTCCGCCCGGATCGCCGGCATAGCCGCATGGGCACGGATTCATCGCGGCGACGAGCTGGAAACGCGCGGGAAATTCGACCTGCCGCGCCGCGCGCGAAATCGAGATGCGACCCGATTCCAGTGGCTCGCGCAGCACTTCGAGCACGTGCCGGTCGAACTCGGGCAATTCGTCGAGGAACAGGATGCCGTGATGTGCGAGCGAGATTTCCCCAGGCCGCGGAATCGAGCCGCCGCCAACCAGCGCGACCGCCGAGGCGGTGTGATGCGGATGGCGGAATGCGCGCACCTTCCATGCGGCGACATCGTTGTCGTGTCCGGCGACCGAGCGCACAGCGGCGAGTTCGAGGGCCTCGCCTTCTTCGAGCGGCGGCAGGATGCCGGGCAGCCGGCTCGCGAGCATCGTCTTGCCGGTTCCGGGCGGGCCGCAAAGCAGGAGGTTGTGCGCGCCGCTCGCTGCAATTTCGAGCGCGCGCCGCGCCTGTGGCTGGCCGCGCACGTCGGCAAGGTCGGGTGTCTGTGCGTCGAAGTTCGTCGATGGCGTCGCCACGCTTGCGGGCGCGAGCGATTCGCGGCCGGCCAGATGCGCGCAGACCGCGAGCAGGGAATCGGCGACACGCACGTCGGCGCCCGCGACGAGCGCGGCTTCCGCGCCGTTGCCGCGCGGCACGATCACGCGCCGGCCTTGTCGCGTCGCGTGCAGCACCGCGGGCAGCACGCCCTGCACCGCGCGCAATTCGCCCGACAGCGCGAGTTCGCCGACGAATTCGTGATCGGCGAGCGCGTCGCGCGGCACGCCGCCGTTCGCCGCCAGGATGCCGAGCGCGATCGGCAGGTCGAAGCGGCCGCCGTCCTTCGGCAAATCCGCGGGTGCGAGATTCACCGTGACGCGGCGTTGCGGATATTCCAGTTGCGCATTGAGGATCGCCGAACGCACGCGGTCGCGCGCCTCCTTCACCGCGGCTTCCGGAAGCCCGACGATCGACGTGCCCGGCAAGCCGCCGGACAGATGCACTTCGCACGAGACGAGCGGCGCGGCGACGCCGGTTTGCGCGCGCGTGTAGACGACGGCGAGGCTCATGCGGCGCGTGCTGCGCGCGGCGTTCGCGTCGATGCGCCGCGTGCTTTCGCGACGCGGCTGCGGGGAAAAATGTCTGCCGCCCCTGCCAGGGGGTGACGTGCAGAAAGCGGCAGACTTCCCGGGAAAAACCCTTGCGTCGCGCGTGACATGGCGGCCATTCCTTGGCGTGGCTGCGCGCGGCAGCCGTCGCGTCAGTTTCGCTGCGCGGGCGTCGCGCCGAGCGAGCGTTCCAGCGCGGCGACTTGTTGTTCGAGCTCCTCGATCTTCTCGCGCGTGCGCAGCAGTACGCAGCGCTGCACATCGAATTCCTCGCGCGTGACGAGGTCGAGGTTGCGCAATCCGGCCTGCAGCACACTGCGGAAATTCGCGGTGAGGTCGGCTTGGGCCTCGCGCAGGCCGGGCGGTACGAGCGCGGCCAGGCGTTGCGCGATGTCGTCGATGGATTGAGTCTGGATCATGGCGCTCACCTTGGATGATCGGGCCGCACAGTCTGGTCGGCGCGCGGCGCGTGGAGCGATCCGTGGGGGCGATCGGCGGCATCGATGTGCCGCCGATCGCAGTCTCCCTGCGGCGCCGATCCGTCGACGCCCGCCCCATGGATTCGCAGTCTATGCATGGCGTTTTCCCGCACCAGTCGCAAAATTCGGATTGTCGTGTAGGAAATTTCCTACATCGGCGCATCGGCTATAGTCGCGGCGAGGCAAAACAGCTCGGGAAAACGCTCCATGCGCATGGTCACGGCAATCATCAAACCGTTCAAGCTCGATGAAGTGCGCGAGGCGCTCGCCGACATCGGCGTGCAGGGCGTGACCGTGACCGAGGTCAAGGGTTTCGGCCGGCAGAAAGGCCACACCGAGTTGTATCGCGGCGCCGAGTACGTCGTCGATTTCCTGCCCAAGATCAAGCTCGAAGTCGCCGTCGCCGACGAGCAGGTCGAACGCGTGGTCGAGGCCATCAGCCACGCCGCGAACACCGGCAAGATCGGCGACGGCAAGATCTTCGTGAGCGTGCTCGAGCGCGTCATCCGCATTCGCACGGGCGAAACGGATCAGGACGCGCTCTAGCGGCCCATCAGCGCAGCGCGATCCAGATCGCCAGCGCCGCGAACAACAGCGCAGCACCGATGCGCGCGGCCTTGAGCGGCAGCTTCGAGGCGAAGCGCGAACCGAGCCAGACCACGGGCACGTTGGCGAGCAGCATGCCGATCGTGGTGCCGGCGACGACCTGCCACAGCGGGTGATATTGCGCGGCGAGCACGACGGTCGCGACCTGCGTCTTGTCGCCCATCTCGGCGAGGAAGAACGCGATCACGGTCGCGATGAGCACGCCATGGCCGCGGCCGGGCGATGCGTCGTCGTCGTCGGCCTTGTCGGGCACGAGCGTCCACGCGGCGACGGCGAGGAAACTCGCCACGACGATCCACTTGAGCACGGTCGGCGTCAGCCATTGCGCGAGCAGCGCACCAGCGCCGGCGGCAAGCGTGTGGTTGAGGATGGTGGCGACGAAGATGCCGAGGCAGATCGGCAGCGGCCGGCGATATTTCGCGGCGAGGATCAACGACAGCAGTTGCGTCTTGTCGCCGATTTCGGCGAGCGCGACGGCGGCGGTCGAAACGAGCAGGGCTTGCATGAGGACACTCCAATTCGGGCCGGGATCGCGGACGCAATGGTGCATGCGCGCGGCCCCGGCCCGGTGCGGCGGCATGAACCAAAGGTCTTGCCGCGGGATTCGCATTGCGATTCCCGGCGCGCGCCATGGCGTGGTCGCCAAGTGTGTTGACGCGCGCAGTGCGGCCGTTCGCCGCGCCCGGCTACTCCCCGATGGAGCGGGCGGAGTCTAGCAGGTGATCGATGACGCTTTCCGGAAAATCGGACTTCTCGACCGTGCGCCCGCTCGCGCCGACGCGATCGGCAATGCGCCCAAGTCAGGATGGAAACTGCCGGCACACCAGGCACTTGACGAGCAAATACGAATCATTATCATTTGCTGATCTTCCCGCGCACCGGAGTTGCGTCATGTTCGAACCCAACGTCCCGTCGACCATCGATTCGCACGTGCCGTTTTCCGCTGAGCGCTCCGCGCCCGCGCTGCGGGCACCGCGCACCGTTGCGCGCACCAGCAGCACGCGCCTGCTCGCGGGCACGCGCGAACTCGTCATCGAGCACGCCGGGCAGGAATATCACCTGCGCCTGACGCGCAACGACAAGCTCATCCTCACCAAGTAAAACGCGCGGCTGCGCTTCACGCACCGCGATCGGTGCGCAACGCCTTCTCCGCGCGCGCGTCGCCCGACGCGGCCCTGCCGACCAGCGCACCGAGCGCGACGATGCCGGCGACGATCAGTACCGCGCCGAACGCGGACCATCCGCGTGGCGCGGCTTCGCCGAGGAACAACGCGCCGAGCACGCTCGTGAACAGCAGTTCCGCGGCCTGCATCGCCTCGACCGCGCCGAGCGCGGCGGGCTGGTCGCGCACCATGCCGGTGGCGTGGAAGAACAAAATCGTCGCGACGACGCCCGTGAACAGCGCCACGCCCGCGGCGAGCGCGAGCTGCATCGGCGGCGGCGCGCCGGCTTCGATGCCCGCGTAGATCGCGACGAGCCACCAGAACGGCTGGCTGGCGAGCGTCATGCCGAATACGCGCTGGGTCGCGTCGAGACTTTCTCCGCTGCGTTCCAGATGCAGCAGGATCGCGCGGTTGCCAAGCGGATACAGCGCCGCCGACAGCGCGACCATGAGCAGCGCGGCCCAGGCTTCGCCGTCGAGGCGCCCATGGAAATGCGCGCCCTGCATGAGCGCGACACCGAGCACGATGACGCCGCCGAACGCGAGCGCGGCACGCGGCAAACGCGCGCGTTCGTCGCGGTACAGCAGCGGCCCGAGCAGCATGCCGGCGACGACGGTGAGCTGGAACGTGCCGGCGACGAGCCATGCCGGCGCATGTGCCGAAGCCCAGGTCAGGCAGACGCAGAACAGGCCGAAACCGACCGTGCTCCATGCGAGCCACGGCAGCGGATGCGCGCGCAGCGCGCGCCAGGTCGGCGCAAAACCGCCGCGCAGCGCGACCACGATCGCCAGCAATGGCAGCGTGAACAGGTAACGCAGCGCCGCCGACCACGCCCAGTGGCCGCCGCCGCTCGCCATCGCGCGGTTGAGCACGTAGGTCGAGGTAAAGAACAGCGCGGCGGCCAGACCGAGCAGCACGGCCTGCAGTTCGCGATGGCGGCCGCCCGGCGTCATCGCCGCGCCCGGCTGCCGCGCAGACGATCCACCGAAAACGTCGCGATGTCGCCGCCGCCGTGGCGGCGCGGCTGGCCCGGATCGGGCGCCAGCGCCTGCGCGTAGACGACCTCGTACGTCGCGGGCAGCACGCCGTTGTCGCGAAAGGTTTCGTACGCGGCGACGACGCGCGCGAGATGCGCCTTGCCGGTCAGCGCGCGCGTGCGTTGCGCGTCCGCGTTGCCCGCGCCGATCGCGTGCAACTCGCGCATGAGCGTGCGCGCATCCGCGTAGGTCAGCGTGAAATCGTCGCGTTCGAGCACCGGATCGCGGAAGCCCGTCGCGAGCAGGCCGTCGCCGATGTCGTGCATGTCGATGAAGCGGCTCACGTGCGGCGTCGCATCGACCGCCGCGAACGCCGCGCGCAGTTCCTTGAGCGTGTCCGGCCCGAACGTCGAGAACAGCAGCACGCCACCCGGCCGCAGCACGCGCGCGAATTCGGCAAGTGCGAGACCCGGATCGTCGCACCACTGCAGGCACAAGCTCGAATGCACGAGGTCGACGCTGGCGTCGGCGAGCGGCAGCGCCTGCGCGTCCGCGCAGACGAAACGCGCCGAGGCCGGCGCATCGGCGGCGGCGAGTTGCAGCATCGGCAGCGCGAGATCGAGCGCGACGATCTCCGCATCCGGAAAGCGTTGCGCAAGCGGCGCGAGCGCGACGCCGGGGCCGCAGCCGACGTCGAGGACACGTCGCGGCGACCATTCCGGATAGCCGTCCAGACGTTCGCGCAGACGCTCGCCGACTTCGCGTTGCAGCACCGCGTGTTCGACGTAACGCGCCGCCGCGCGGCCGAACGCGCGGCGTACCTGGCTGCGGTCGAGTCCCGCGCTCATTGCGGCAACTCCGCGTCGAAGGTGCCGACGGCCTCGGCGATCTCGCGCGAGAATTCGAGGAACGGTGCGTGGCCGCTGTTGAATTCCATGCAACGTCCGTGCGGCGCATGTGCCGCGGCCCAGCGCATCGCTTGCGGATGCACGATCCGGTCGCGACGGCCGGCAATCCACAGACTCGGCATCGCGAGATGGGCGAGTTCGTCGCGCAGATCGGTGTGCTCGAGCGCGTGCAGACCGTCCGCGAGCGCTTGCGCCTGCGGCTGCCCGCGCGCGAAGACGATGCGGCCGAGATCGCGCAATTGCGCCTGCGCCTGTGCGCAGCCCAGCGTTTCCAGTGCGAGGAAGCGGTCGATCGTCGCCTTCGCATCGTCCTGCAGGTCGCGTTCGAACTGTTCGAACACGTCGAAGGCGACGCCAAACTTCCAATCGTCGCCCGCGACGAAGCGCGGGCTCGACGCGATTTCGACGAGGCCGCGCACCTGTGCCGGCGCATCGAGCGCACCGCGCAACGCGACGAGGCCGCCGAGCGACCAGCCGGCCCAGATCGCGCGCGGCGTGTCGCGCGCGATGCGCGCGGCCGCGTCGGCGATGTCGAAATGCGTTTCGTCGCGACTGCAACCGTGGCCCGGCAGGTCCACGACGTGCACGCGGAACCGCGGCGCAAGCGCGTCGACCAGCGCAGCGAAAATGCCGCCGTGCATGGCCCAGCCATGGATGAGCACGAGATCGGCGCCGTCGCCGTGGACTTCGATGTGCATGCGACCTTTCGGCCCTGCGATGGGAAAACGCCGATTTTGCCGGGATTTCCGCGCAAACGGGAGGCGCAGTTCGCGACTCGACGATGCCGGGCCCGGTCAGGCTTCCGGCCGAATCGCTTTCGCGAGCGCATCGAGCAAACGTTCGACATCGCCTTCCGCGTGCAGCGCCGACAAGGTGAGTCGCAAGCGCGCGCGGCCCTGCGGCACGGTCGGCGGACGCACCGCGGGTACGTAGAAGCCCGCGCTTTCGAGTTGCGCGGACGCGGCGAGCGCGGCGCCGCTGTCGCCGATAGGCACGGGTTGGATCGGCGTGTGCGAGTCGAGCAGCGCGATGCCGCGTCCGCGCGCGCCGGCTCGGAACTGCGCGATGCGCGCGGCGAGCGCGGCGCGGCGTTCGCCATCGTGGCGCGCGAGGTCGATCGCGGTGCACGTCGCCGCGGCAAGCGCGGGCGGCATTGCGGTCGTGTAGATGAAACTGCGCGCGTTCTGCACGAGTCCATCGACGAGCGCAGCCGAGCCCGCGACGAACGCACCGAACGTGCCGAGCGCCTTGCCGAGCGTGCCCATGAGCAGTGGCGCGTCGTGTTGCGACAGTCCGGCTTCGGCGACACTGCCCGCGCCTTGCGGGCCGAGCACGCCGAGTCCGTGCGCGTCGTCGACCATGAGCAACGCATTCTGCGCGCGGCACAGCGCGGCAAGTTCGGCGATCGGCGCGACATCGCCGTCCATGCTGAACACGCCGTCCGTCGCGACGAGCGCGGCGGTATCGGGACGCGCGTCGAGTTGCCGAGCGGCGCCGTCGACGTCGCCGTGCACGTAGCGTCTGAGTTCGCAGCCGGACAGGCGCGCGCCGTCGATGAGGCTGGCGTGGTTGAGCTTGTCCTGCACGCAGAGATCGCCGGCGCCGAGCAGCGCGGAAAGCACGCCGACGTTGGCCATGTAGCCGGTCGAGAACAGCAGCGCGCGTTCGCGGCCCGTCCATTGCGCGAGCGCTTCTTCGAGCCGCGCATGTTCCTCGCGATGGCCGCCGAGCAGATGCGCGGCCTGCGCGCCGACGCCGCTCGCGCGTGCCGCGCTGGCGAGCGCTTCGACGAGCGCGGGGTGCCGCGCGAGGCCGAGATAATCGTTGCTCGCGAAATTCAGCAGGCGCTTGCCGTCGACGGCGATCCACGCGCCATCGGCGGGCGCGACCGTGCGCACGCGACGCAGCAGGTGGTCGCGCAAACGCCGCGCATGATCGTCGGCCAGGCGATGCAGCAGATCGGGGCGCGATGTTCGTCGCGCGTTCGCGCCGTCGATGGGGTTCATCAGTGCACGCCGAGTTGCGTGGCGTTGCGTTCGGCTTCGGCGAGCGTGACCTGCGTCGGCAGGAACGCATCGCGCAGGCGCGGCAGCGCGGCGGCCAGCAGGTTGCGCGCTTCTTCCTTGCGTCCCTGGCGCAGGCGCAAACGAGCCTGTTCGGCCTGCACGATCGCGAAGTCGCTTGCGGGCGCGGCGCTCTTCTGCAAAACGTCGAGCGCCGCGGCGAGTTCGCGCTCGGCGACGTCGAACTCGCCGCGGTCGAGCGCGATGGCGGCGTGCAGTCGATGCATCAGGGCGAAGTTCTTGTGCGTGGGCGGCAGCTTGCGCGTCCAGATGCGCTCGGCCTCGTCGAGGATCGGCAGCGCGGCATCGGACTTGCCCGCGCGTTGCTGCGCGAGCGCGAGTTGATACGTCGCATTGGCGTACTCGGAAGAATCTTCGCCGTCGATGCGACGTGCGCGCTCGCGCAAATCCGCAAGCGCGGCCGCCGCTTTCGCGGGTTGCCCGCCGAGCCCTTGCGCGCGCGCGGCCAGGCGCGCGATCGCGCGGCGGCCGTCGTTGTCGGGTTCGATGCCGGCCTCGTCGAGCAGGGCCAACGCTTGCGCGAGCAGTTGCTGCGTGCGTGCGTAGTCGCCGACGTCCTCGAACGTCAGCGCGAGGTTGGTGATGAGCACGGCGCGGTTGTACGGGCCTTCCTCGGCCGGAATGTGCACGTTTTCGAGCACCTTCGCGGCGTCGCGAAACCGGCCCTGTTCCTTGAGCGCGAGCGCGAGCTCGTTGGAGAGTTGCAGCATCGTCATGTTGTCCTTGCCGACGATCTGTTCCTGCAGCGCCATGAGTTCGCGCAGCGCGGTTTCCGCTTCGGCCGGGCGCCCGCAGGCGCGCAGCGCGGACGCGCGCGAGCGCAGCAGCCACTGCCGATCCGGATTGCGCGGATCGGTGCCGGAGAGACGCGCGAGGACGCGTTCGGCCACGCCGATCGCTTCGCTGCAATCGCCGTTCGTGGTCAATTGAGATGCAAGAAATGCGGACGCGCGCAGATCCAGTTCCAGCGGCAGCGGCGTGCCGCGCGCGGGCAGATCGAGTACTTCGCGCAGCAACGGAATCGCCTTCGCGCCCTCGCCGGAGTTGCTGTACCAGATCGCCAGCGAGGTCGCGTTCGACGCATGCGCGAGCGCGTCGCCGGGCGCGAAGCGGTCGCGCAGCGCAGCGGCCTTGTCGACGGCTCCGCGCGCTTCGGCGGAACGATCCACGATGCCGAGCAGGTTGGCGAGCTGATCAAAATCCTGCGCGGCCTCGAGCGCCTGCGCGCGATTCGTCGGCGCGACTCCGTCGAGGCCGCGCTGGAACTGTTCGATCGACGCCTGCTTGTCGCCGAGCGAATCGTAGAGACGGCCGAGCAGGCGCTGCATCGATTTCGTGACGGCGGGATCGCGCGCGCCGCTGTCGAGATTGGCCTTCGCCTTGTCGACGAGATCGCGCACGCTGACCGTCTTGCTCAGCGCATTCTCCGGCGCGGCGGCGAGGAAGGCGTCGGTGAGGAAGGCGAGCGCCGCGCGCGCACTCGCGGCGTCGCGTTCGGACGATTGCTGCGCCTGTTGCGCGCTCGCTTCCGCGGCGAGCGCGCGGTTGCGTTCGCGATCGAGCCGCCACACGAACAACGCGAGCATGAGCAGGGCCGCAAAACCCGCGCCGACGGCGACGCGATGGCGGCCGACGAACTTGCGCAGGCGGTACGCGCGCGTCATGCGCGCCGCGCGCACGGGACGGCCGCTGCGATAGCGGTCGAGATCGTCGCGGAATTCGCCGGCGCTCGCGTAGCGTTCCGACGGGTCGTCGTCGGTGGCCTTGGCGACGATGCCAGCGAGCTCCGTATCGAACGGTAGCGGCGGCAGCGCCGGCAGTTTTGGCGAGCCGGCGACGAGTTCGCGCAGCAGCACGCCGAGGCTGTAGATGTCGCTCGCGGTGGTGATCGCGTGGCCGCCACGTTGTTCGGGGCTCGCGTAGCCGAGGCTGAACACGCGCGTCGAGGTTTCGCGCGCATCGGCGGTGTCGGCGTCGACGAGGCGCGCGATGCCGAAGTCGAGCAGCTTGACTTCGCCCGCCGCATTGACGAGTACGTTCGCGGGTTTCAGGTCGCGATGGATGACGAGATGCCGATGTGCGTGCGCGACCGCGTCGAGCATCGCGTCGAACAGCGCGAGGCGCTCGCGCAAACGCGGCGCGTGTCGTGCGGCGTAATCGAACAGCGGCAAACCGTCGACGTATTCGAGCGCGAGCCATGGCTGGCCGTCGCCGGTTTCGCCGCCGTCGAGCAGACGCGCGATGTGCGGATGGTCGAGCGTGGCGAGGATCTGCCGTTCGCGGCGCAGGCGGCGCAAACCGTCGACGGTCGGAAAGCCGCGCAGCAATTTGATCGCGACGGCCTGCGCGAAACCGCCATCGACGCGCTCGGCGAGGAACACCGTGCCCATGCCGCCGCTGCCGAGTTCGCGGATGAGGCGATACGGCCCGAAGCGATCGTCGCGCGGCTGCGCGAGTCGCGTCGCGCCTGCGGCGAGCGTGCGCGCGAGCGGATCGTCGATGTCGGCGTCGGCATCGAGCAATCGGCGCAGGACAGCGCGATCGTCATCGTTCAACGACAGCGCCGCGAGCGCGGCCTCGCGTTCGCTCGGCGGCAGCGCGCTCAGGCGTTCGAAGTGGTCGGCATAGCGGTCGAGCGAAGGCGAGTTCATGCGCGCAGCGCGGTCTTGAGCCAGGCGCGTGCGAGACGCAGGTCGCGGTCGACCGTGCCTTCCGATACGTCGAGCGCAGCGGCGACCTCGGGCCGGCTGAGGCCGCCGAAGTAGACGAGTTCGATCGTCTGCGCGCGGCGTTCGTCGTTCGCGGCGAGGTCGCGCAGCGCGTCGTCGATGCGCAGCAGTTGTTCGTCGCTTTCCGGCGCGGCGAGGCCGAGCGCTTCGTCGAATTCGACGCGCTGCACATCGCCGCCGCGCTTGTCGGCGAGGCGCTTGCGCGCGGCGTCGACGAGCACCTGTCGCGTCGCTTGCGCGGCGACATGGAAGAAATGGCGGCGGTCGGCCCAGTCGAGTTCGCTGCCGAGCAGGCGCAACAGCGCTTCGTGGGCGAGATCGGTCGCGCTCAGCGTCGCGCCGGGCATTTGCCGCAGCGATTGCGCGGCGATCGCGCGCACGTTCGCGTAGACGCGCTGCATGAGCGCCTCGCGCGCGTCCGCGTCGCCGCCGCGCCAGGCGGCGAGCAGGCGCGTGATGTCGTGGTCGCCGACGAAATCGGTCATGGCGGCGATTGTATGGCTTGGATTCGATCAACGCCGTGCCCTGTCCGACGATCCGGATGTGCGGCAACGCGCAATTTGGCTGTGCGCCGGTAGACTGGCCGCGACACGCGGAGGCCGGCATGGACCACGAAATCGTCATCATCGGCGGCGGCGCAGGCGGGCTGGAACTGGCGTCGCGGCTGGGCCGCAAGCTCGGCCGGCGCGACGGGCCGGAGAAGGTGCTGCTCGTCGACCGCTCGCCGTACCACGTCTGGAAACCGACCCTGCACGAAGTCGCCGCCGGTACGCTGGACGCGCGCCAGGAAGGGCTGTCCTACGCGATCCTCGCGCGGCGCAACCATTTCGGTTACACGCCGGGCGAAGTCGTTGCGTTCGATCCGCTCGGCAAACGCCTCACGCTCGCGGCGATCCGAGACGACGACGGCAGCGTCGTCGTGCCGCAGCGCGAACTGCGATTCCGTCATGCGGTGCTCGCCACCGGTTGCGGCTCGAATTTCTTCGGCACACCTGGCGCGGCCGAACACGCATGGGTACTCGAACGCGCCGAGGACGCCGAACGCTTCCAGCGCCATCTGCTTGCCGCGTTCACGCGCGCCGCGTTCGCGGACGAACGCAGCCTGTCCGTCGCGATCGTCGGCGCGGGCGCGACCGGCGTCGAACTCGCGGCGGAACTGCTCGAAGCGCACGCAATTTTGCAGGACGGCTTGCACGCCGATCAGCGCTTCCGGCTCGACATCACCGTTGTCGAAGCCGCGCCGCGCATCCTCGCCGGCCTGCCGGAGAAGATCTCGCGGCAGGCGCAAGCCGAACTCGAACACCGCGGCGTGCGCGTGCTCGTCGGCACGCCCGTGACGGCGGTCGAAAAGGATCGATTGCTCACCGGCAACGGCGAAATTCCCGCCGACATCATCGTCTGGGCGGCCGGCATCCAGGCGCCGGCGTCGAACCGAGAGTTCGGACTCGACGTGAATCGCGCCAACCAGTTCGTCGTCGACGATCACTTGCGCACGTCCGCGCCGGACGTCTACGCGCTCGGCGATTGCGCCGCGTGTCCGTGGATCGACGGTCGCCTCGTGCCCGCGCGCGCGCAAGCCGCGCACCAGCAGGCGACATATCTCGAACGCACGCTGCTCACGCTACTGCGCGGCCAGGCGCCGAGCGACAAACCATTCGAGTTCCGCGACTTCGGCTCACTCGTCTCGCTCGGCGAACACCGCGGCGTCGGCAACCTCATGGGCGGCCTGCTCGGGCGCAGCTTCTTCGTCGAAGGCCTCATCGCGAAATGGATGTACATGGGCCTGCACCTCGACCACCACCGCGCGATCCTCGGCCTGCGCGGCACGATCGTGCTTGCGCTCGCGCGGCTGCTGCAGCGGCGCGTGTCGGGGCGGTTGAAACTGCATTGAGTTCGAGCGCTTCGCGTAGAAAGGCGAAGCCCGAACGGGAAATTCAGGGTCGTCGAAAAGCGTCGATGAGCAGCATCACGACGACCAGTTCGATGATGACGACGAGCACGCCCATGACTTGCTGGAAGGCAGCCACATGCGGAGGCCGATCGCGCCACCGTGCGCGCACCTGTTCGCGATAGCGCGACGAAAACAGGAAACGCCAGGGTGCGGTACCGGCAAGCACGTAATCGCCGAGTTGCGCGAAGCCGGCTGCGGCATCGAGCAGCGAGAACATGTCAGGCCGCCGCGGTCTCGGCGCCGCAGGGATCCACGATGTCCGCATGCACCGTCTCCGACTTCACCTCAACCTGCATCGCGTGGATGCCGAGGCGGTCGAACAGGGCGAGGTCGCGCTCGGTGTCGGGGTTGCCGGTGGTGAGCAGTTTTTCGCCGTAGAAGATCGAGTTGGCGCCGGCGAAGAAGCACAGCGCCTGCAATTCGTCGCTCATTTCAGCGCGGCCGGCGGACAGGCGCACCATCGAGGCGGGCATCGCGATGCGCGCGGCGGCGATCGCGCGCACGAACTCGAAGCCGTCGAGCTCGCGTTCTTCGGCAAGCGGCGTGCCGGCGACGCGGACGAGGCGGTTGATTGGCACCGAATCCGGATGCGCGGGCAGCGTGGCCAGCGTGTGCAGGAGTCCCGCGCGCTGTTCGCGCGTTTCGCCCATGCCGACGATGCCGCCGCAGCAGGTCTTGAGGCCGGCATCGCGGACGTGGCCGAGCGTGTCGAGGCGATCCTGCAACTCGCGCGTGTGGATGATTTCGCCGTAGTACTCCGGCGCGGTGTCGATGTTGTGGTTGTAGTAGTCCAGGCCCGCGCCCTTGAGTACGTGCGCCTGCGTGTCGCTGAGCATGCCGAGCGTGGCGCAGGTTTCCATGCCGAGCGATTTCACCGCGCCGATCATTTCGGCGACCTTCGGGATGTCGCGATCCTTCGGCGAACGCCACGCCGCGCCCATGCAGAAGCGCGTCGCGCCCGCGGCCTTGGCCTGCTTCGCCTTCGCCAGTACCGCGTCGAGCGACATGAGCTTCTGCGCCTCGACGCCGGTCGCGTAACGCGCGGCCTGCGGGCAATACGCGCAATCTTCCGGGCAACCGCCGGTCTTGATCGAGAGCAGCGTCGACACCTGCACCGCGTTCGGGTCGTGATGCTCGCGATGCGCCGCGTGCGCGCGGGCGAGCAGGTCGGCGAAAGGCAGGTCGAGCAGCGCGAGGATTTCGTCGCGGCTCCAGTCGTGGCGGATGGCGGTCATGCGGGCTTTCCGGTTTACAGTGCAGTTTTTGAACGGTGCGCTCGCCATGCGGGCGCGATGCGGCGAGTCTCGGTTGCCATCGGAGGGCTGTCAACTTGAAGCGCACGGACAAGGTTGACGGTTTCGGTGGACGCGCGCTGCGTCTTGTCCTGCCGCCACGCTGCCTGCTCTGCGGTGCGGCGGGCGACGACAACCGCGATCTCTGCGCCGGCTGCCGCGACGATCTCGCCGTCAACGCGCCGTGCTGTCCGCGCTGCGCGATGCCGCTGGCGACGCCCGCGCCGGCCTGCGGGCAATGCCTGCGCCGCCAGCCGCCGTTCGCGCGCGCTTGGGCGCCGCTGCGTTACGCGCATCCGCTTGATCTGCTCGAAGCGCGATTCAAGTTCCGCGCCGATCTCGCCGCCGGTCGTGTGCTGTCGTCGCTGATGATCGAACGCGCTGCGAGCGACGCGCCCGAGTTGCCCGAACTGCTCATCCCGATTCCGCTGCATCCGTCGCGCCTTCGCGAACGCGGCTACAACCAGACGTTGGAACTGCTGCGACCGCTCGCGCAAACGCTGGGTGTCCCGCTGCGCGCGGATGCGCTCGTGCGCGTGCGCGCGACACCGCCGCAGACCGGGCTCGATGCCGCCGCGCGGCGACGCAACCTGCGCAGCGCATTCGCCGTCGCGCCCGATGCGACGCTGCCCGCGCACGTCGCCGTGTTCGACGACGTCATGACCACCGGCGCGACCTTGCGCGAAGCAGCGCAGACCTTGCTCCGCGCCGGCGTCGCGCGCGTCGACGCGTGGGCGCTCGCCCGCGCGCCGTGACGGGGCGTCAACGCTTCGGCAATGCGACCAGCCGCAATCGCGGCTCGATGCGCGCGATGGTGTCGAAGTCGCGATCCGCGTGCAGTAGCGGTTCGTCTAGTTCGACGCAACTCGCCGCGATCAGGCAATCGTTCGCGCTGCGGATCGTGAAACCCGCCCAGCGGCAACGCGCGTAGATGCCGGCGGCGAGCGTCGCCGTGAGCGCAGCATCGTCGGCATGCGCGACGGGGAGAATCTCGAACGCGCGCTGCCACGCAGCGAAGCGTTGCGGCGAGTCGGCACCTTGCAACACTTCCTGCAGGATCGTCGGCAACAGCCGCACTTCGCGGCGGCGCAAGGCGAGATCGAGCGCTTCCGCTGCGTCGCCGCGGCCGCTGCGCAAATAGTCGATCCAAACGGAAGAGTCGGCGATCACGGCAGGACGATCACAGCAGCGCGATCACGGTTCGTGCACGAACCATTTCGGCGGCGCGTGCGCCTTCGGGTCGTAGCGGTCGACCACACCGCCGCTGCCGCGCAGCGCGAGCACTGCGGCGTAGTCGGGTTCGCGCACGAACGCCTGCAACGCGGCTTCGACTGCCTCGCGCTTGGTCTTGACGCCGGCCTTTTTCATGGCGCGGCGAACCAATTTGTCGTCGAGCACGATGTTGGTGCGCGAGTACATGACATACACCTTCGATGTGTACGATGCGCCCATCCTAGCACGCGGCGATGCGGCGCGCTTCAGCGGACCGCCAGCGCGAACATCAAGCCGAGCCAGAGTGCGAAACCGGCCCAGTTGTTGTTGCGGAACGCGGCGAAGCAGCCCGCGCGCGAGCAGTCGCGAATGAGCCACTGCTGGTACGCGAAAAGTCCGGTCGTGATCGCGAGGCCGAGGAAATACGGCCAATGCAACGCCGCGCGCATGCCGGCGAGCCCCATCGCGAGCAGGAACGTTGCCATGAGCACGCCGACAATGGTGCGGTCGGCGTCGCCGAACAGGATCGCGGTCGACTTGGCGCCGACGCGGATGTCCTCGTCGCGGTCGACCATCGCGTACTGCGTGTCGTAGATCACCGAGAACAAGATGTTGGCGAGGAACAGCAACCAGCACAGCGGCGGCAGCGAGTTCGTGACCGCGGCGAACGCCATCGGGATCGACCAGCCGAACGCCGCACCGAGTACGACCTGCGCGAGGTGCGTGACGCGTTTGGTGAACGGATAGATCGCGGCGAGCGCGGCGCCGACGAACGACAACTTGATCGTCAGCGCGTTGCTGAACAGCACGAGCACGAAGGCGAACGCGAGCAGGCCGGCGAACAGTTGCAGCGCTTCCTTCTTCGTCACGCGGCCAGCCGCCATCGGCCGTCCCGCCGTGCGTTCGACATTCGCGTCGAGCCATTCGTGGTCGGCGTAATCGTTGATGACGCAGCCGGCGCTGCGCATGACGAACACGCCGAGCGTGAAGATGACGAGCAGGCCGAGCGGTGGGAAATCATTCGCCGCGAACCACAGCGCCCACCACGTCGGCCACAGCAGCAGCAGCGCGCCGACGGGACGATCCATGCGCATGAGCACAAGATAGTTGCGAGTGCGATTGCGGTATCGCTCGGGCAGCAGGCTGCACATCCATTCGATGAAACGCGTCGAACGCGGCGATGCGTCGGCGGGCCGTACGTCGGTGCGCGGGCGCGGCGCGGGCGCGGCGACGCGCGCGAACGAAGGAACGAACGGTTTGTCGGCGCCGCGCTCGCGGCGAGCGTCAGACGCGGCGCTCGCCGCCGAATCCCGGTTGGCCGATGGCGTGCGTACCGCCGAGGCCGATGAAGTTGGAGCATGTGCCGAGTCCGGTGAC
This sequence comes from Pseudomonadota bacterium, assembly GCA_029779475.1. GTDB lineage: Bacteria > Pseudomonadota > Gammaproteobacteria > Xanthomonadales > Rhodanobacteraceae > Dokdonella_A. Next base: position 11,736 of record JAKPAN010000150.1, on the reverse strand, counting down.
GGCGCTTCGCTGCGCGCGGCGATCGGTGGGGTCGCAACGGATCCTGTTGGGTCGATCGCCGCGCGCTCGAAATCGATCCGTGCTGCGCCGGGCGCGGCTGCGGATGGCGCCGCGTGCGCTTGCGGTGGGATCGTCGACGACGCAGGATCGTTCGCAGCCAATGCTGCCGCGCCGCCGCTGTCCTTCGTGAGCGACGCCGCGCGCGCGCGCGGCGCAGGCGGGGCCGCATCGTTCGCGAGAGTGCTGCGCTTGCGTGGCGCTTTTGGTGTCGTGCTTGAAGTCGCATCGGTAGCGGCTGCGCTTGCGCGCTTGCGCGGCGTCTTCGCAATGGCCGCAGGGTCGTCCGCGTTCTTGCGCGAATCCGCGCGCGTCAAAGACGTCGACTCGCCATCGGCGCTTCGCGTGCCGCGTTTGCGCGGCGATGGCTTGTCCTGATCTTCCATACGCGAAAGTGTAGCCGTCTCGGCACGATGAAACCCGGCTATGCTCGACGCTTCGCGTCCGCCCGCCTCCGGAGTTGCCGATGAACGGCTTGCCCTCGCGCTATCTCGCGTTCCTCGCCTGCATCGTTGTCCTCGTCCTTTGCGTGCTCGGCTGGCACGAAGGCATCGGCGTTCGCCTGCTCGCAATCGTCTCCGGATTGCTCGTGCTGGTCGGCATCGCCGACCTCGCGCAGACGCGCTCGACGCTACGGCGCAATTACCCGATCACGAGCCACATCCGTTTCTTCTTCGAGTATTTCCGGCCGATGCTGCGCCAGTACGTCGTCGAATCCGACAACGAGGAAGTGCCGTTCTCGCACGTACAGCGCGCGGTCGTGAAGCAGCGCGCGAAGAACGCGCTCGACGTGCGGCCGTTCGGCAGCGAGCTCGACATGTACGCCGAGCGCTACGAATGGCTCAACCATTCGATCGCGCCGAGCGTCATCGCCGAGCCGGATTTCCGCATCGAGGTCGGCGGCGCGCAATGCGCGAAGCCGTATTCGGCGAGCGTGTTCAACATCTCGGCGATGAGCTTCGGCGCGCTGTCGCCGAACGCGATCCGCGCGCTCAACGGCGGAGCGAAGCAAGGCGGTTTCTATCACGACACCGGCGAAGGTTCGCTGTCGACCTACCACCGCGAGAACGGCGGCGACATCGTCTGGGAACTCGGCTCCGGCTATTTCGGCGCCTGCGAGCGCGCCGGCGTGTTCAGCGAAGCGAAATTCGCCGAGAAGGCGGTGCTCGACCAGGTCAGGATGATCGAGGTCAAGCTCTCGCAAGGCGCGAAACCCGGCCACGGCGGCGTCTTGCCCGGCGCCAAGGTCAACGCGGAAATCGCGGCGACGCGCGGCGTGCCGATCGGCGAGGACTGCATCTCGCCGTCGCGCCATTCCGCGTTCGACACGCCGGAAGGCTTGCTGCGTTTCGTCGCGCGATTGCGCGAACTCTCCGGCGGCAAACCGACCGGCTTCAAGCTCGCGATCGGTCATCCGTGGGAATGGTTCGGCATCGCCAAGGCGATGACGACGACCGGCATCCTGCCCGATTTCATCGTCGTCGACGGCGGCGAAGGCGGCACCGGCGCTGCGCCGCTGGAATTCACCGACCACGTCGGCGCGCCGCTGCGCGAAGCGCTCATGCTCGTGCACAACACGCTGGTTGGACTCGACCTGCGCGACAAGATCCGCATCGGCGCGAGCGGCAAGGTCATCACCGCCGTCGACCTCGCGCGCACGCTCGCGCTCGGCGCGGACTGGTGCAACGCTGCGCGCGGTTTCATGTTCGCGCTCGGCTGCATCCAGTCGCAGAGCTGCCACACCGACCGCTGCCCGACCGGCGTCGCCACGCAGGATGCGAGCCGCTGGACCAAGCTCGACGTGCCCGACAAGGCGACGCGCGTTGCCAACTTCCACCGCAACACCGTGCTCGCGCTGCGCGACCTGCTGCAAGCCGCGGGACTGTCGCATCCGCGCGAACTCGGGCCCGAGCACGTGATCCGCCGCGTCTCCTCGCACGAGGTGCGCTCGCTCGCGTCGCTCTACCGCTTCCTCGAACCCGGCGAACTGCTCGGCGACCACGTGCCCGAACACGCCGTATTCCAGCGCTTCTGGGCGATCGCGCGGCCGGATACGTTTGCGCCGCCCGCGGAACTCGCGGCGCAACGGGCGAGCAAGTTGCGCTGAGGGCTAAGGCAAAGTTGCCTCGCAATGTTCTCTTCGTTTGCAGCCGCAACCGGCTTCGCAGTCCGACTGCGGAACAGGTGTTTGCTGACTGGGCAGGCGTCGAAACCGCTTCGGCCGGCCTGGATTACGACGCCGAGAACCCGCTCACGCCTGAACTTCTGCAATGGGCGCAGACGATCTTCGTGATGGAACGCGCGCATCGAGCGAGGCTCTCTACGAAGTTCAAGCCGTATCTCGCTTCGAAACGCATCATCTGTCTGGACATTCCGGACGAGTACGCGTACATGGATCCGCGCTTGATCGGACTCCTCAAGGAGCGTGTTCCGCGCCACTTGCCTTCGGCGGGAACGTCGCCATAAGTGGCATGACGACCTTTGGAGACGTGTCATGATCGACCTCTACTACTGGCCCACGCCGAACGGCCACAAGATCACGTTGTTCCTGGAAGAAGCCGCGCTCGACTACACGCTGCGGCCCGTGAACATCGGCAAGGGCGAGCAGTTCGCGCCGGACTATCTCGCGATCTCGCCGAACAACAAGATGCCGGCGATCGTCGATCACGCGCCGGCCGACGGCGGCGATCCGATCAGCGTGTTCGAGTCGGGCGCGATCCTGCTCTATCTCGCCAACAAGACGCGCCAGTTCCTGCCCGCCGACGTGCGCGGACACACGATCGTCAACGAGTGGTTGTTCTGGCAGATGGGCGGACTCGGCCCGATGACCGGCCAGTACGGCCATTTCACGGTCTACGCGCCGGAGAAGATTCCGTACGCGATCGAGCGCTACACGAAGGAAACGCTGCGCCTGCTCGGCGTGCTCGACCAGCGCCTCGCCGGCCGCGCGTTCATCGCCGGCGACGAGTACACGATCGCCGACATGGCCTGCTATCCGTGGATCAATCCGTACACGAAGGCGCCGCTGGATCTCGCGCCGTTCGCGAACGTGCGCCGCTGGCACGCGGCGATCGCGGCGCGGCCGGCGACGATTCGCGCTTACGCGCGCGGACCCGAGGTCAGTCCGCAAGGCGGCGCGCCGCTCAGCGACGAGGAGAAGCGCGTGTTGTTCGGGCAAGGGCCGCGCTGAGGCGCGGCGTCAGTCGCGCATCAGCGTCGACTTGCCGAACAGGCTTTCGACGAGGTCGACCGCGAGCAGCGCGGTCTGGTTGCGCGTGTCGAGCGCGGGGTTGAGTTCCATGATGTCGAGCGAACCGAGGCAACCGCTGTCGGCGATCATCTCCATGCACAGCTGCGCTTCGCGATAGGTCGGGCCGCCGGGAATCGTGGTGCCGACGCCGGGCGCGATCGACGGGTCGAGGAAGTCGACGTCGAAACTCACGTGCAGGTGGTCGTCCGGGCCGAGGTTGGACAGCGCTTCTTCCATCGCGCGGCGCATGCCGACTTCGTCGATGTAGCGCATGTCGTAGATGTCGAGTCCGACGTCGTGGACGAGTTTCTTTTCGTCCACGTCGACGGAGCGGATGCCGATCTGGCGGATCTGGCCGGGCGAAATCTGCGGCGCGTCGCCGCCGAGTTCGGTCAGCGCGTCCGGGCCGAAGCCGCACAGGCAGGCGACGGGCATGCCGTGGATGTTGCCCGACGGCGTGATCGACGCGGTGTTGAAATCCGCGTGCGCGTCGAGCCAGAGCACGGTGAGATGTTTGCCCTGCTCGCGGCAGTGTCGCGCGACCGCGGTGATCGAGCCGATCGCGAGGCAATGGTCGCCGCCGAGCAAAATCGGCACGCGGCCGTGCGCGAGTTCCGCGCCGACCGCCTCCATGACCGCGCGGTTCCACGCGACGACGCCGTCGAGATGGCGATAACCGTCGTGCGGCGGTTGCCACGGATTGAACGGCCCGCTGACGTTGCCGCGATCGACGACGTCGAGCCCGCGCGCGGCGAGCGCCGGGCCGAGTCCGGCGACGCGCAGCGCTTCCGGCCCCATCGAGGCGCCGCGATGGCCGGCGCCGATATCGGTCGGCGCGCCGATCAGTGATACGGAGGTTTTCGCTTGCATCGACGGATTCCCTGCCGCGTGCGCGAAGGCGCCGCGAAAGCCGCCTATTCTCGGGGAAATCCGGCGATGCGTCATCCGCTGCGACCACAGGTCTGCGACGGGTGTCAGCGTCGCGCTTGCGCCGTGTCGATTGCGGCGAGGACGGCGCGCACCGCGTCGTCGAGCCGGGCGTTGTCGCCGGGCGCGTCCTGCAGGGCGGAGGCGACGCGATCGAGCGCGCTCGCGCGCGCGCCGAGTTCGTCGTAACCGTACGATCCCGCCGAGCCGGCGAGGCGATGCGCGAGCATCGCCAGTTCGCGCAGGCGCACGGTCGAATAGTCGGACGCGCGCCACGCCTCCCACGCCTCGACCAGCGCGGCGCGCTTGTCGGCGAGGGAGGCTGCATAGCGTTGGCGCAAGGCGTCCATTCGTGGGTTGTGCTGGATCAACGCGAAATCGTCCGGGGCGGGGTGCCACGACTATAGGCACGCCCTCCGCGGTCAAAAGTGTACAAATGCAACGCGTCACGATGTTTCACTTGAGCGCGCTATGCTGCCCGCGGCACGCGCCCGATTATCCGCGCACTTTCCACTCCATGAGGACACCGCCATGACCGATCTGACCAACCAGGTGCTTAGCCACCTCGATCCCGCCAGCATCCAGGCGATCGCGAACCAGCTCGGCATCGACCCCGCGCAGGCGCAGGCGGCGATCCAGCAGGCCGTGCCCGTCGTCGTCGGCGGCCTTGCGCGCAACGCGTCCACCGACGCGGGCGCGGACGCGTTGCACAACGCCGCAGCCGATCATGCCGGCGGCGACATCGGTTCGATCCTCGGCAGCGTGCTCGGCGGCGGCGGCCAAGGCGGCGCGATCCTCGGCCACATCTTCGGCAACCGCCAGAATCAGGCCGCGCAGCAGGTCGGACAGGCCAGCGGCATCGGCGCCGCCAATGCCGGCGCGCTGCTGTCGATGCTCGCGCCCGTGATCATGGGCGTGCTCGGCAACATGACGCAGCGCCAGGGCATGAATTCCGGTGGCCTCGGCAACATGCTTGGCCGCGAGATGCAGAATCTCGGCCAAGGTGCGCACGGCGGCCTGCTCGGCTCGATCCTCGACCAGGACGGCGACGGCCAGTTTGGCCTGTCCGACGTGCTGAAGATGGGAACGCAGATGCTGGGCGGGCGCGGGCGCGCTTGACCGCCCGGCGCTTCGCTCACGCAATCGAGCGATAGCCTTCGACCGTCGCATCCACGCAGCGCGCCCACGTGAACGTGCGCGCGTGCGCGATGCCGCGTGGCGCGGCTTGGGCCCGCCACGCATCGTCTTCGAGCAGGCGCGCGAGTCCGTCGCGCAGCGCGGCTTCGTCGAGCGCGTCGACGCAGAGCGCGACTTCGCCCTGCGCATCGCGTGCGATCTCTTCGAGCGACGAGCCGCGCGAAGTCAGCGCGGGCACGCCGCTGGCGAGTGCTTCGAGCACGGGCAAGCCGAAGCCTTCGTAGAGCGACGGGAACGCGAAGGCGTACGCGCCGGCGTAGAGCGCGGGCAAGTCGGCTTCGTCGACGTAACCGAGCCGGCGCGCTTCGCCGCGTGATTCGAGCGGCGCAATCGCATGTTCGAGTTCGTCGTTGAGCCAGCCGCGGCCGCCGGCGATGACGAGCGGATGCCGCGCGCGCAACGCCGCGGGCAACGCCGCGTAAGCGCGTGCGAGACGCGCGAGATTCTTGCGCGGCTCCTGCGTGGCGACGACGAGCAGATACGCACCGTCGGTGAGGCGGTGCTTCGCGAGCGTCGGCATGATCTCGTCGCGCGGACGCGGCCGGTACGCCGCATCGACGCCGAGCGGCACGACCCGGATCCGCTCGCGCGGATACGCAAACACGGAGGCGATCTCGCCGGCGACGAACTCCGAATCGGTCAACACGACGTTCGCGCGTTCCAGCGTGCGCGCCATGTGCCGGTTCATGAACGTGACGCGTTCGATCGGATGCGTTTCCGGATAGCGGATCCACGAAAGATCATGCACCGTCGTCGCGGTCGGGCCATCGAACGGCATCAGGATGTAGTTCGGCGTGTGCAGCACGTAGTCGCGCATGCGCCGCGCGTGCCAGCGGAACAACGTGCCGCGCAGCCACACGCTCCATTCAAGCGCCTGCGTCTTGAACAGCGCATGCTTGCGCGCCTTCGCGAACGGCGCGTTCGCGACCAGCGCTGCGTCGGCGTCATCGACCCACTGATGGATCGAGTACAGCTTCAGGTCTTCGACCGCCGCATGCGTTTTCAGGCCGCGCGCCAGTTCGAACGCATAACGGCCGATGCCGGTCAGCGGCGGCATGATCGCGTCGGCGTTGAGGATGACGCGCAGCGGTTTCACGCGGCACGCTCGCGCGCGAGATCGGCCTCGACCATCGTGCGCGCGAGCGCGGCGAGATCGAGGCTCGGCGCAAAGCCGAGTTCGCGGCGCGCCTTAGACGCGTCGCCGACGAGCAGCGGCGCGTCGAACGGGCGCAGCAACGTGGCATCGACACGCACGCGCACGATCTCGCTCCCGCGTTCGACGCCAACTTCATCCGCGCCTTCGCCGCGCCATTCGAGCGCGCGGCCGACCGCAGCGAACGCGGCCGTCGCGAAATCGCGGATGCTCGCGGCATGTCCCGTCGCCAGTACGAAATCGCCCGGAGTTTCTTGCGCCGCCATCGCCGCCATGGCCGTGACGAAATCGGGTGCGTAGCCGAAGTCGCGCCGCGCATCGAGATTGCCGAGCAGAACTTCGCGATCCAATCCAAGCGCGATGCGCGCGACCGCGCGGCTGATCTTGCGCGTGACGAAGGCCTCGTCGCGCAAGGTTGATTCGTGGTTGAACAGGATCGCGCTCGACGCGTGCAGCCCGAAACTCGCACGCCACGCGCCGGTCGCGGAATGCGCGAGCAGCTTGGAAACGCCGTACGGGGAGCGCGCGGCGAGCGGCGTCGATTCGTCCTGCGGCGCGCGCTCGGGTGCGCCGAAGATTTCCGCGCTCGATGCGAGCACGAAGCGCGATTTCGGTACATGCGCACGCAGCGCTTCGAGCAGGTTCAACGTGCTCGCGCCGTTCGCCGAGAGGCTGCCGCGCGGATCGCGGAACGAATCGGCGACGCGCGACTGTCCGGCGAGATGGAACACGGCTTCGGGCGTCAGGTTCGCGATCAGTTCCGCGCAAGACTCGGCATCCGTCGGATCGAGCTCGACGACACGCAAGCGTGCGTGATCGGCGATGCCAAGTTCGCGCAGCCGCCAATCGTCGAAAGCGCGTCGTGGACGATGCGTGCCGACGACGGCGACGCCGCGCTCGAGCAGATGCGCGGCGAGCAGCGCGCCGTCCTGTCCGCCGACGCCAGTGACGAGCGCGGTGCGCAGTTCGAAACTCATGCGTTCTCCGTGAAGCTGCGCAGCGCGCGTTCGTCGTCGGCGAGCGCGTCGCGCGCAGTCGCGGCGAACGGCGTCGCGACTTCGACGATGGGGATGTCGAGCAGGCGGCAGAGGATTTCCGCGGCCGATTCCGCACGCTTCGGCACGACGAGGCGTTCGATCGCGAACACCTGCAACCAATCCCACAGCGCGCGATACGACGGCTCGGGATCGTGCGCCTGCCACGTATTCGCGGCGACTACCTGGCCGGCGAGCATGAGTTCGTTCTCGCTGCCGTTCGCCTGCAGGTTCCACACTTCGGCATCGGGCCATGCGGGCGCGCCCGCGCCGACCCAGAGCAGGCGCGGTTTCGGCGCGCCGTCGTTCGCGTGTGCGAATGCGCGCCGTACGCGCCAATCGAGCACGCGACGCTCGAACGAGAACAAGCTGCTGCCGACGTCGTTTTCGTAATTCGGCCAGCGCTCGCGCAACACGGCCATGCCCGCGTGGCCGAGCGCGGCGCGCCGTTCGGCGCCGAAACTCGCACTGCGCGCGTGGCCGACGTAGACGTTGCCGGCGATCACGTGACGCAAGCCATGCTGCGCGGCGCGCTGGCAGAAATCATTTTCCTCGCCGTAGCCTTGCGGAAAGGCGGCTTCGTCGAGCGCACCGATCGTGTCGACGACGCTGCGGCGAATGTACAGGCAGAAGCCGTTGCCGGTCGGCAGTTCCGGATACGCGAGTCCCGCTTGCTGCCACAGCGCGCGCGCCGTGTCGTCGAACGACCATGACGCGGGCTGCGCGTTCTCGCACTCGAGTTCGGGGACGGAAAACGCGCCCGCGTTGTCCGATACCGCGGTTGCAGTGGCGACGAGCGCGTCGCTGTACGCGGCGCGTCGCAAGCCCTGCAGCCAGTTCGCGCCAACCTGCGTGTCGGCGTTGAGCAGCACGACGTCGGCGTGTCCGGCGGCGGCGATGCCGCGGTTCGCGGTCGCGGTGAAGCCGCGATTGCCGTCGTTGTGCAGCACGCGCACGCGCGGTCGATGCGCGTAACGCGCGAGCAGCGGCGCGATCGCCGGATCGTCGCTGGCGTCGTCGATGACGATGAGTTGCGCCTTGCCGAACGTGTGCATGAGCACGCTGTCGAGGCAGCGCGCGACGAGCTCGGGCGCGTTGAACACGGGCACGACGATGGCGACGTCGGGCGCCGCGGCGTCGGTACCGAACGGCATGGGCCGCGCGCCGGCCGCGATCCAGCGTGGCGAGGCAGCGCGCGGCGTCGCGACGTCGGCCGTCGCCTGTCCGGGCAGCAGGCGCAACGGCGCGGCGGCGAGCTTTGCGCCGTCGCGCGTCGCGCGCGGCATCGCCTCGATGCCGGCGCGGCCATTCGGCGGAAACGCGAACTCGAATCGCGCGACGCCGTCGTCGTTGCAGGACGTCTCGGCGAAGAAACTGCCGTCGAGATCGAGCGCGAGGTTTTTCGTGCCGCGCTGCGCGCGCAGCGTCAGCGTCGTGCCGCTCCACTCTGCGCCGAGCAAGGGCGCGATCGGGGAAAAACGCGGCTTTCTGCGCAGGAAACCGAACATCACGCGGCTCCGCGCAGTGCGCGTTCGTCGCGCGCATCGAGGATGCTGCGGTCGGAAATCGTGGCCTGCAGCACGCGTTGCGCAGCCGTCATCGTCGCGGCGAACGGCGCCGGTTTGCGCGCTTGCGGCTCGATCCAGTCGAGCACGATGTCGTCGCCAGGCCAGGCGAGGCCTGCGATGCCGAGCGTCTGCAACTCGGCGAACAGCGCGCGCGAAACACGCAATGGTTCGGCGCACAGCGCGTCGTAATCGACGAGCACGCGCGGCCAGCCGGCGCTCGCCGCGAACGCGTCGCGCGTGTAGCGCTCCCACAGCGCGAGCGCGGCGTCGCCATCCATGGCATCGCGCGCGGCGAGCGAGGCAGCGACGGCCTGCGCATCGCGCACGACGTGCACGAAGACGGGCCGCGTCAGCAGCGGCAGCAATTCGCGCGCGACGAGGCACAGTCGCGGTTCCTTGATCAGCCACGGACGATGCGCATCGAATTCGTCGACGAGCGCGCCGACCTCGCGGCGGAATGCATCGACCGCATCGGCGGGCACATGCGTCGGCGGCTGCTTCCAGTCGCCGCCGGCTGCAGCGAGCCGGCGCAGGCAGGCGCCGTGCAGGCGGCCGGATTCGTAATGGCCTTTCGGATTGTCGGGGCCGACGAGCAGGTCATCGACCGGCCCGACATGAAAGCCGAATCGCGCGAGCAGGCCGGCGACGCTCGACGTGCCCGAACGATGCATGCCGAGCACGACGAGCTGTCCGCTCGGCGCACGCGCGAGATCGACGGGGCGATGCGGCGCGGGCTTCGCGCGCGGCGGTGCGAGCGCGGCGAGTTCACTCACGCGCGCGGCGAGCGCGTCGGCGCCGGTCTCGATGTCGTGTGTGGCGGCGAAGCGCGCGGAAAAGTCTTCGATGCCGCGTTGCGAACGCTGGCGTGCGCGTGCTTCGCGCAAGGCGGCGACGAGCGCATCGAATTCCGGTTCGGCCCATGGCAAGCCGGTGCGCGCATCGTCGATTCGGCGCATTGCGACCGCGATGCCATGCTCGCGTGCCAGCATGCCGCTGCTGCCGAAATCGCTGGCGACGAGTTGCAAGCCGCAGGCGAGCGCGTCGGCGGCGAACGGGTCGTAGCTGCCGCCGCGCCGCGCTGCGATGTAGGCGTCGCCGCCGCGCAGGAACAGCGCGCGCTGATGCCACGGAAACGTCCAGTCGGCGAGGATGCGGATGCGCGCGTCGCTACCGCGCTGCGCGGCGAGCGATTGCGCGGTCGCGAACGCATCGGCGCCGGCACGCACGTGGATGAGCAGGGCAACGCCGTCGTCGTCCGCGAACGCGGCGCGGAATGCATCGACAAGCACGTCGGGTGCGTCGCGTGCGAAGTCGTCGACGACGGCCAGGAAGGTGAAACGTCCCTGTGGATCGCGCGTCGCCGGGACGCGCGGATGGCAGTAGTCGGCATCGACGCCGATCGGCAGCACGTCGATCGGCGTACGCACGCCGGAGGCGGCAAATGCGTCGCGCTGGAACGTGTCGGGCACGAGCAAAAGATCGAGCGCATTCGCACCATCGACCCACGCGGCCGGTGCGCGCGCCCAGTCGCAGAACGCGAGCGCGATGCGGCGGCGCGTGCGCGCCTGCGCGAAGTGCGCGCCGTCGGCGCAGACGATCGCGGCGTCGCCGGGCGGCGGCCAGCGCCGGCGCGCGGCGAGATCGAGGCGGAAATCCTGCGCGTCGGCGAGTTCGTCGGCGACCGGCTCGAAACTCATGCGCAGGCCGCGCGCATCGAGCCGGCGCACGAGCGCGCGCGCGAGGTGCGCGTGCGCGGGCGAGGCGCGCGTGACGCCTTGCCAGAGCACGTTGCCGCGCTGCTCGTCGCGCAATCGCGATTGCCAACGCGCGGCGAACGCGGCGCGGCTCGCGGCCCACAAGCGCTGGCGGAAACCGCCGTCGTCCTGCGTCGAGCCGTGTTGTTCGTGGCGCAGCGTGACCGCGCCTGCGTTGACCGTCGCGATGCCGGCGTCGGCGGCGCGCAGGCAGTAGTCGGTGTCTTCGAAATAGCTGTGGAAGATCTCGTCGAGGCCGCCGATGCGGGCGAGGCAGTCGCGGCGGAGGTAGGCGAGCGCGAAGGCGACGTGCTGCACGCGGCGCGTCGTCGTGTATTGCGCGACGTCGCGTTCGAGCATGCCGGCTTCGGTCTGCTGGCCCCACAGGTCGTCGGCTTCGATGAAGCCGCCCGCGGAATACAGCAGCGGCGGTTCCTGCGGGCCGATCTGGCGGCAGCCGACGACGCCGTTTTCGGGCCGCGCGTAGGCCGCGTCGCGCAGGCGTTCGAGCCAGTCGTGCTGCGTGAAGACGAGGTCGTTGTTGAGCAGCACGACGTCGTCGTCGGGCCGCGCGGCGGCGATGCCCGCGTTCATGCCGCGCACGAAGCCGAGGTTGTCGGGCAGCGTGACGATGCGCACGCGGTCGGCGTAGTCGCGCAAGGCTTGCGGCGTTTCGTCCGTGCTGCCGTTGTCGACGACGATGAGGTCGGCGACGAACGGCGCGGTCGCGAGCAACGAGTCGAGGCAGCGCCGCGTGGTCGGCCACTGGTTCCACGCGAGCACGATGAGCGCGGCG
>JAKPAN010000327.1 GCA_029779475.1 Pseudomonadota bacterium | reverse complement strand
GTCGAAGAGCACGTAGATCGAGTGCAGCCCGGGCAGGGCGCGCGCGGCGTTGGCGGGAAAGATGGTCACTGCCTTGAGCCCGAGCAGGCCGCCGGGCTTCCACGCCGGCATCAGCAGCAGCGTGCCGCCGTCACCGGCCGGATCGGCGATGCGGTGCGTGTGACGCAGGGGTGCCTCGCAGTTCGCCGCGAAGGCGCGGCGCAGCGCCGGAATCAGCGCGGCGAAGCCGAGATGTCGTGCGGTGGCGGCGGTGTCGAGGTGGAGCACGGTCCGGTGCGCGGAAGGCGCACCGGGAGTATCGCGCGCGTCAGGCGACGCTCAGACGAACGTCAGGCGAAGAAATGGCGGAACACGTCCGGCTCGCGCAGCTCGCGCGTGACCAGGCCGGACAGCGTCTCCTGGAACGGGCCGCTTTCGGTGATCGGGTCGAGCGCGGCGGGCATCGTCACGTCCCAGGTGCTGGCGACGGCGCCGGGATTCTGGAACCCGCTCGCATGACGGCCGTCGACGTTGACGAGTCGCTCGGACAGCGACGGCAGTTCTTCCCACTCGATCAGCGCGCCGAAGGCGCTGGGGCGGTGCGGCATGCGACGAAGGAAGCGGTTCATGTGGGTTCGCTGTTGATGTTGCGTTGATGGGAAGCTTATCGGCCGTGCCGACGGGCCATGAACGCGAAAAGACGCGGTGCTTGGCGCCAATTCGTCATCGCGAAGCGCTTCGCGTGAGAAACTGCGCGCGATGCCGAGCCTGTCCCCTGCGCCGCGGGCTTGACGCCACAATCGCCGTCATGGCTCGAACCGCGATCTTGCCCGCCGCTCCCGCACGCCCTGCCGATGTCGCTGCGCCGCGCGCGAAGGGCGTGCCGGCCGATCCGCAGAAGTTCCGCGTCGACGTGGCGCCGAGCCGCATCGACGGGCAGGGTGCCTTCGCCGGCGAGCCGGTGCCGGCGCGACGCAAGATCGGCGAGATTCGCGGCGAGCCGGTCAGCGTGCGCGAGGCACGCCGGCGCGCGAAGGGCCGGCAGCGCATCATGATCGTCGAGCTGAGCGAGACGCGCGCGATCGACGCGACGCACTCCACCGATCCCTTGCGCTTCACCAACCACTCGTGTGCGCCCAACGCGGTGCTGCGCATTCGTCAGGGGCGCGTGGAGTTCTATGCGATGCGCGACATCGCTGCCGGCGAAGAGATCACCGTGAACTCCGGCGAGACGCACCACGAGGGCCAGTTGCCCTGCCGCTGCGGTGCGCCGGGTTGCGTGGGCGCG